>JBFLVQ010000187.1:0-13918 GCA_040758525.1 Acidobacteriota bacterium | reverse complement strand
TGTCAAATTTGTAGGAACCTTATGGCAGATAAACTTGTCAGCTTAATCTATCGCCGTATAAAAATTGGTCTGTTTGTTATAGCAATACTAATCTTTACTTATACAAACACTGTATTGGCTCAGGTCAGCGATAATTTACCTACAAAGAGCTGGTTAGCTATCAGTTCAATGTTAGGACTGGGATTTCTCTTAGGACTTAAGCATGCCCTCGATGCTGATCATCTAGCCGCAGTCTCAGTAATTGTCAGTGAGCGACGTAGTATCCTCAGCTCATCACTTGTCGGTGGTTTGTGGGGGATTGGGCATACAGTATCACTATTGATTGCCGGTACAGTGGTTATTTTCTTTGGCTTGGAGATCAGCGAGCCTATTGCGCAGATACTAGAACTATGTGTTGCCTTAATGCTTATTGGGCTCGGTATCAAAGCGATCTACAAGCTGGTAAAGGGTGGCAAGATTCATCTGCATGCACATCAACATGGTAACCGAATACACTTACATCCACATATACACGATGGTTCACCAGAAGTTGATAGCCATACTCACCATGGCCTGCATTTCAGTGTACGTCCATTGTTGGTAGGAATGGTGCATGGTTTAGCCGGTAGTGCTGCGCTAATGCTGTTGGTGGTTGCACAGACTAGATCCTGGTTGCTCAGCCTCGCTTATATCGTACTGTTTGGGTTAGGCTCAATTGGTGGAATGGTAATTATGAGCGCGCTAGTCAGTATGCCAATACATCTTACGGCAATACATTTTGCCCGTGTTAATTTTGCGGTACGCGCATTAGCTGGTTTAACCAGCTTTGCTATGGGTCTATTTATGGTTTATGAGATCGGGTTTCCTCTTGCGCTATTTCACTGACTACGAGTAGGCTATCTAGGCAGCAGCGATTTTTTCGTTATTCTCATCATTCGTTTACTAAGCCAAAGAAGCCAGCCGATCATCCATCCAAGCACAAACCCAATAATACCAAACAGTGAGAGTGGGCGGGGATATTTAGCTTATCAGTTTGCAGTAGGCGAGATTTGAAGTGCTTCTAGCAGACGGGGCAAGGCTGTATCGGCATCTGTCTTGGTGTCTAGATAGGGTTGCCAGTGAAGTTCGAGCACACGCTGATAATCACGCCAACCAGGCGCGCGTTCATAGAGGCCAAAACGGTAAGCATAAGGAGTATAATCACCCAGCCCACCTGTTTTCAAAGTACGCTTGACCAACTCTCCAGTAGTATAGAAGAGTAGAGCATGCCAAAGATCGCGCGGTACGGTTCGCTTACGTGCCTGGCTAGCCTGCCTAATTGCTGTTGAAGTCTTCTCAATTAGCGCATGCGAAGCCTCATGAAATATTATCTCCAGTGCCAGCAGATCCTGATTATTTGGTGCTAAGCTCCCTATCATTATGTGTGTGGGAGATAGTGTAGTATAAGCGCCTAATCTATGGGCATAAGCAACAACATCAACACGCATAGGTTGTGCTGGCCATTTCTCCCTATAAGCAATACTAAGTTGTTCCACTAACGTAGTGCCAAAGCGTTGCAGTAATGGCGATAGATTATCTATCCAAGCACGATTGGCGTGTTCATGCGCAGGCCACCAGTGCTTGCGATAGATAGGCGCAGCCTGCTCAAGCACATTGATCAATTCTGTGCGTAGACCGGAACACTTTAGATCTATTGCCGATTCCAACTCTGCTAGACGATTTTTCGTCATTACTAATTCATCATCAAACAACAACTCGCGTTTAGTGAATGTCTGTTGGTAATAGTTGACTGCTGCTGTCCAAGCCTGTTGTTCTGCGGGAGTGAGCTTAATGGTCTGTGTTGGCACAGTCTCTTTTGATGTCGATCTTTCACCTTCTATCTGTGCACGGTTAAAAGCTTGTTGATAGAGGAAGTGATGAAGATTTAGCCAGAAACCAACATGGAAGTCGAATGGCAATGGTGTCTGTGTCTTAATCGTAGATGCAGGCGCTACTGCTAGCGCAGGGGTGGCTTTTGTTTCGGATTGTTGTGATGATATGTTACTGGGTTCATCATTCTGTTTACGACGTAGTTTTATAGGTTTGCGGAAAAGACCAGGATCATCTCCATGTTCAAGCAGTAGCCGTTGCAGTTCTGCCGTTGAGGAGGTAAGCAAGAAACCTTGTTCAGACTCTTCATATCTGATCTCGATTTCACCCCGTACCAGCATATTCTCGATCCAAGATTGATTAAGCATGGCAAGCTGTAATTGGTCTTTCTCAATCGTGATCTTTGAGAAAGTGTGCACAGGGAAGAAATGGGATTTGTAGAAACTGTTTTTGAATTCGGCCTTAGTCGGTTCTTCAGGAAAGATATCCAGGTAATTGTGGTTACCAAGGTGTACTAGAGCTACTTTGAGTCGTGCCAAACTCTTATCGGTCTTTTGAATTAGATTATAGACATTGTCTGGTGCTGCTTGGAAAGTCCAGGTATCACCATCCTCCTCATCAAGCCAGCTACCGATGAGATCTGGATTTGTGATCAGCACTTGTTCAGTATAGATCGGGTGCAAGGATGGCACACAGGCTGTGACAAGCAATGTGATTAGCAAGAAGAGTAAAACAACCTTAGCGCGCAATTTCACCTTCCTGGTTGATTAAACTACTGCTACTAATAACAACACTTATCAGTAGCGAGAGAGTTCTCGTATGGCTCGTAGTACATCACTGGACTGTGGGAGAATTTCATCCTCTAGGTCAGGCGCGTAAGCGACAAAAGTATCCAGGCTTGCTACACGCATCACCGGTGCATCTAGATACTCAAACAGTTCGCTACCAATACGCGCAGCCAATTCAGCACCATAACCCCATGATATTACATCTTCATATACAACTAGCGCTCTATTGGTCTTTTTCACAGAAGTGGCGATCGTTTCCCAATCGTAGGGATTTAGTGTACGCAGATCCAGTACTTCCACAGTTATACCTTCCTCTTCGGCCTCCTTGGCAGCAACAATGGAGCGCTGTACTAACGCTCCATAAGTGATAATGGTAAGATCTGCGCCTTCTCGCACTACTTTTGCCTTACCAAATGGCAGCATATAATCTGCGCCTGGATAAGCCGATTTGTTGTAGGTTTGGCGGTATAGGTGTTTATGTTCAAGGAAGAGTACAGGATCTTCACAGCGAATTGCGGTACGCAATAGACCATTAGCATCAAGCGCATTTGAGGCAAAGACAACACGTAGACCAGGAATATGGGTAAAGATCGATTCACCGCATTGACTATGGTAGACGGCGCCACCTTTTAGGTAACCGCCAATTGGCACACGCACTACTAATGGGCAGGCAAAAGCATTATTGCAGCGCCAACGCATTACAGCTAGCTCATTGCGTAGTTGCATCATTGCCGGCCATATGTAGTCAAAGAATTGGATCTCAACAACCGGTTTCAAACCTCGTGTTGCCATGCCTATAGCACGGCCAATAATATTGGCCTCTGCTAATGGTGAATTGAAGACACGCTCGCTACCATATTTACGCTGCAATCCTGAGGTGACTTTAAAGACACCGCCTTTGCCTTTGACATTTTCCAGATACTGCTCACGCGAGCAATCCGCAACATCTTCGCCAAATACCACAATACGTGGATCACGTGCCATCTCATCACGTAGACAATAGTTGATCAGATCTACCATTGTACCATTATTGCCAGACAGTACTGGCTCAGTGGCAAACTTATGCGAAGTTGGATCAACATCTGGTGAGTAGATATAATAAGTAGCAGTCTGCTTGGCCGGTTGTGGACTGGCCAGGGCTATTTCCGTAGCGGCACTCACTTGCTCATCAACTTTCGCTTTTAGTTCTGCCAGTTCATCAGTAGTAAGCAGTTGTTCTTCAATAAGGAATTCGGCAAAACGTTTGATAGGATCGCGTGACTCTTCCTGCAAACGTTCCAACTCTGGTTTGTAGAGTTTCTCTTCATCGGAGAGCGAATGTGAGTAGGGACGTACAACATGTGCATGCACAAGCGCAGGTCCACGCCGCATACGGCAGTAAGTTACTGCTTCACGCAGCACCTGATAGCTAGCAATTGGGTCGGTGCCATCTACCTCCTTAATAAAAAGGTTAGGAAAATTGCTCACTAGACGCGAAATACTTCCACCAGCAGTTTGTACCTCGACCGGTACCGAGATCGCATAACCATTGTCTTCGATAAGATAGAGTACAGGTAAGCGTAGATTACAAGCGGTATTAAGCGATTCGTAGAATTCTCCTTCACTAGTTGTGCCATCACCTGACGAGACATAGATCACTTCGTCTTGCTTGAAAGAGAAGGAGCGCTCGGTCACCGCTTTGAAAAGGGTTTGATACGTTGTATTAAAGTAACGGCCTGCTTCTGCGCAGCCCACCGCTTGTAGATACTGTGTGCCGGTAGGGCTTGACTGCGAGACAATATTCAATTTCTTATGGCACCAATGGGAAGGCATTTGACGCCCTCCTGAATTTGGGTCTGCAGCCGCTCCTACTGAAGAGAGCAACATCTCCGTAGGTGTCATGCCCAGTTGCAATACTAGTGCACGGTCACGGTAATAAGGATAGAACCAGTCATAGCCGGGTTTGAGGACTAGGCCAGCAGCTACCAAGACTGCCTCATGGCCGGCACCACTAATCTGGAAAAAGATCTTATTCTGGCTTTTTAGCTGTATCTCTTTATCGTCTATGCGGCGTGAAAGATAAATATTATGGTAAAGGCCAATCAGCGTTTCGCGATCTAGGCCGGCGTATTTGGGTGCGGCTACCTGCGTGGTCATTTTTCCTCCCCGGGCGACGCATCATTAATAATTAAAGTTAACTTATGACGCAAAATTTAGATTCTCATTAATCGAAGTGTCAAAATACCATCGATGGTGGACAAGTTTCAAGGCAATTACGGGCAGCAAGATTGCGCAGAGCAGTTTTAGAGCAGACGAAATTTTGGTTGCTTCGTTAAATAATCGCTCTGTAGATTAACCTGGCAATCGACATGCGCCGAGCCCATCTCAAGCTCAACAGAAAAGATCACTTCTTCACAGTTGAACTGTTTCCTCAATTTCTTTGCTTTCGAAATGACAAGATTTTTGAAGTCTTCATACTCGATTGTAGTGATGGGATTACCAACACGACGGCAGCAATCCCAATACTGGTTATAAAGCAGCATAATATCAATCGGCGCCGCTTCAGCAGCAGGAAGAGGAATAGAGAAGACCGTAGTACTCTGCGCCGTCTCAGCCTCTTTCTTGGCAGAAGTCTTATCTGTCTCCTCATCATCAGTGATCTCAAATTGCAGCGGTGGTTCGCTGAGCATCTGATATTCAGCCGTAACTGAGGGAATAGCAAACTCGTCATCGAGAGGACCAGTCTGACCAGATCTTGATTGTGTCTCGGTTGAATTGGCAGCCGCTGTGATTGGTAGGGGGGGATGGGGAATAGGTGGATATACGACAGGCAATATAGTACCAGGCAAGGGTCCGCTAGACGATTTTTCCCCATCTGTTTGTAAACGCGATACCGCTGGTAATGGTAGTATCTTATTGATTTGGCCACTATCTGGGTAGCCATTCTCGACCTTAGGCGGCTCTTTTGGCGACTCTGCCATTGACTCTTCTGTGTTGGGCACGATAGTTACATCATCAATGGAGCTATTATCGTCGTTATCATCAGAGGTAGACTCATTGTCTTCACCAGGCCAGGCCGCCATAGCATAAGCAGCGGTGCTGGTGAGGCGACGACGAAACAATCGCTTGATGCGAGCAGTGATTTCATGTACACGGAATGGTTTGATCCAGTAGTCTTCAACACCATTCTCAAGTGCGCTCACTACCTCTTCATCGCCATCAATCGAAGAGAGTACAATAAAAGGCACATCACGCAAGCGTGGATTGGCCTGCATCTGGTAGAAGAGTTCAATACCAGTCATATTTGGCATGCGTAGATCGGAGATCACCAGATCTATGGGAATCTGCTGTAACTTATTAAGGGCTTCAATCCCATCAAATGCCTTTTCTACACGACAACCTAATGGTTTTACCGCCAGTTCTAACACTAAATGGATGGATGGATCATCATCGACAATCATAATTGTATGTTGTCGGTAGTTCTTGACCACATCTATCGATAGTGCTGGCGACGGTTGACCAGATTGACTCTTCCAACTTACTGGTGGCAAAGAAGCCAGACGGGTACTGCGGATTGCGCTAAAGTCGGCCAATTCGACATCAGGGCGTAGCCCGTCGTGGGTATGCATAGGCTCGCCAAACTCATCCACCATAACAATTCGCCGATCTGCGGCAAGTGCAGCGAGGATCAACAGCAGAGCAGGGCGCTGCAGTCCAAAAGGCTCGCGTCGCACTATCTGATAAGCACCCAGCTTAGTTAGTGGGATTGCATCTGGTGCCTCAATCTTTTGCAACAGTTGACCAATAGGGGATTCTTTGGGGAACTCTTTCTCACGTACATCAAGATTATGACGACCCTGCTCTAAACGCACCAATTGTAAAGGACGAGCAAACTGCTCCAAGTACATCTGCTGATCAGGGGTAGGGGGCTTTTCTGCATCAAACATCCAGGCTGCCATCTCATCAACATAGTCAGGATCCAGTAGTTCTTCAAGTTTGGGATGCTCTGGGTAGCGCGCTACTAATGGAGCATCTAGCAACCTGGTCAGCAGTGTGTTGATAAAAGTGCTTGATTGGTATTGTAGTGGCAATTCGCTGCCATTATTGCAAAGCAGTCGCCCTTGTTGCAGGTAGACACGTGTGAAGATCTCAGTAGCTTGTGTCTCTAATTCTAGACCTAAGCGTTTAGCCTCTTCATCACCAAGCTGTTTGCTGCCCTCGTTACGAACCATCAGTAATTGCTTTAAGACCAGCCGTTCCTGGTCAGTAAGTTCGACCGGCTGCCAGAAGATCAGAGTAGAAGGCGAATCAGGAGTAGGCGGCATCATCATAGGCGCATGGGCGCGGAAGATTGTCACTTGCCAATCATATTCGCAAATAGGGCGGTTATCAGCTATCGGATTAGTAGGAGTATAATTGGAGTAGATTTCAACGGCGCCACCAAATTTAAAGATACCTTTACGTAGTGAACCCCGCCATTTAATATTAATCTCCACACGGTCGCGTAATAACCCGCTTGTCTCATAGATAAATGGCCAGTCTTTAAACTGTTTTCTTGCTGCCGCGATCAGTAACTGATCCAGACGTAGGTCATCATCAGGAATCTGCTTAGCCGCCTCTGCCAACCAAGAGAGCCTAGTCTGTTCAATTTTACCTTCGACAGGCGCGCTTGCTGGCAGTCCTGCGGCTGGGATCATTATTGGTGCAGGAGTATTCTCCTGTGTTCCACTTGTTAGTGGCGAAATCGGAGTTATCACCTCAAGCGCAGGTATATCTGTTTGTGTAAAGGAGGCTGCGTTCAGTTGCGTGTTACGAGAAAGTTGTTGTGAGGATGCGTTTAATGGCGAGGTATTGTTCTGTAGTGGATGCAGTAGATAGCGTGGCTCAAGCCCGTCCCGTTCTACCACAATATCGGGACTATCTGTCATTAGCCGCTCCATTATTGAGGCGATCATTTCGCGAAATTGCTTTGGTTCATGATCGTCATAGAGCATTACCGCATCGGCTAATTCTATTGCGGTAGAGAATCGGCCTGCCAATGAGAGTAGTAACAGACCCTTAAGCATCATCTTAGCGTAGAGCGAATGCTGCTGCCCTAGGCTAGGGATAACAGAACTGAAAATATGATCATAGGCGGTAAAGAGAGTAACTAGTTGTGAGTTTTTACGTAGATCGAACTCAAAGCTCTCAAATAGTTCGTCAAGACAGATAAGATTAAGCGCTCTGCGCACCATTGCGCGTGCTGCTACTGCGGTAATAAAGCCAAAGAGCGAGAAGGTACGAGCATGCTGACGCATTGCTGGCACTAGCTCAAGTACCACAGGATGTACTGGGTAGAGCTGGGTAAATTCGGTTAGCGTGCCAGTGAAATGGGGCATACGGGTGCGTAATTCCCCATAGAGTACCTCTATCCCTTTTCGTTGTGGATTGGTTTTACGAAAGATGGTCTGATCAATCAGAGCGACCAGATTAGCGATATTGATACGCTCAAGTTGAAAGAGCGAAAGTAGTTTCTCTGCCAACACATCTCGACTATCAAGGAGCTCCTGATCAAGAGCAATTGCCAAGCAGAAGCGTCCTGCCTTCGCTTCACAGGCTAGGTATTGCAGCCACTCTAAGAGGGCATTGCCATTTTTGGGATGCTTAAGCAGTCCTGAAATACCATCAATAAAGAGAGCAAAGCGACCCGCACTAGTGATTCGGCGTTCGATCAGCTCATCCAACTGATCGGTAGAGATCCAGGCAGGAAGCTCACCCTCCAGACCAGGTGCACGTGGAAAAGCTTTAAGGAAATTTAGTCCTTTATCTGGATCGAAGCCAATCGTGAGTGTAGCAACCCCTTCTGAGGGCAGTTTCTGTAGTGCGGTCTCTTGTAGTAGGCTAGCCGCCTCACTGTCTTCCAAGATACGAGCCAGGCGCGGCTGATTAGCAATACTACGTGTCAGTGCCAGCAGATGGCTCTTGCCTGTGCCGCGTTCGCCTACAATTGAGTAAGCACCGCTACCAGAAGCAACACCAGTTAGGAGACGCGCGACCACATTCCGCAGCTCGTCGGTAAACTGGTATGCTCGCACAACCTGTTCGTCGCTGACCGCCTCGAAGCGAGTAATCTGATCAACTTGGCGGAGGGCAACGTATGACTTAATTTGCTGTGACGTCATATTGGATATATTGTACGCTAAACATATTTTATGCACAGGTGCTCTTAGCGACAAGTTATTTGTGGATCGAAAGGCTTATTATCATGACTGCTTTCCTAAGACACTCCTGTGCTAGAATGGCCTGGCGGCAGTATCAGACAGGAGCCGATAGTCAATTTTATGGAAAAAACTGAGCTTAAGAAGGGGAAAGGACGCGGTCTAGCAGAACTGATACGGTTGCTCTCTTATGCGCGACCTTATTGGAAGCGTTTGGCAATCGGATTTATCTGCCTTTTATTAGGTGGGTTTATCAGTCTCTGCTCACCACAAATGATCCGCTATATGCTAGACGCGGCTTTTGGCGCGCGTGATGCGTCCCAATTAAACCGCTTTGTCCTACTGCTTTTCGGTCTTTATGCACTACAGAGTGGTTTTCAGTTTGCACGTAGCTACCTGCTAGCACAAGTGGGAGAACAGGTAGTAGCAGATATACGTTGTCAACTCTATCGACATCTTTTACGACTACCAATACAGTTTTACAATGAGCGGCGAGTAGGGGAATTAACTTCTCGCCTCAGTTCTGATGTTACTGTTATTCAAACCGTAGCAAGTACCAGTATGGTAGAGATATTACGTCAATCACTAATACTATTGGGTGGTACAGTGATCATTCTAATAACCAACCCCCTATTAACATTGGTGATGCTTGCTGTGCTCCCTGTGATGATTATCATTGCAGTGATTTTTAGCCGTCGCTTACAACGCCTCAGTACACATGTTCAGGACGCACTTGCAGACACCAATGCAATCCTTGATGAAACCCTGGCAGGAATACGAGTAGTGCAGTCATTTGCCCGCGAAGAGTATGAAGGACAGCGCTATGGCAATGGTATTGCGCGGGTACTCACACTTGCCAAGCGGCGTGCAATGGCCACAGGAGGGTTCATTGCTTTCATTATTTATGTGGTTTTTAGTGGTATTGCTGTAGTACTTTGGTATGGTGGCCATCTAGTCATACAGGGCGCCTTAACGGCTGGTGAGATGATGGCTTTTATCATTTATACAATACTTATTGCCTTCTCAATTGCAGGAATGGCAGAACTCTATAGCCAATGCCAGCAAGCGCGCGGTGCCTCAAGGCGGATCTTTGAACTGCTTGATCTTGTTCCAGAGATTACCGATCGGCCTAATGCGCTACCACTTCCCCAAGTCTATGGTCGTGTTGAGATCGATCAAGTAACCTTTGCCTATCCTGGACGCTCTGATGAACCTATCCTGAAAGGTGTGACAATTACTGCTGCACCAGGTGAAGTAATAGCACTAGTAGGACCCTCTGGAGCTGGTAAATCTACTCTAGTTAATCTTATTCCTCGCTTTTATGATATCACGTCGGGTGCTATCCGTATTGATGGGCAAGATGTGCGTACAGTACGATTAGCCGATCTACGCGAGCGTATCGGGATCGTACCTCAAGAGACATTACTATTTTCTGGGACAGTACGTGAAAACATCGCTTATGGCAAGCTTACTACTAATGATACGGAGATAGAACAGGCGGCGCGGGCTGCGCATGCCCATGAATTCATTATGGAATTGCCAGATGGATATCAAACATTGGTAGGAGAGCGTGGGGTAAAGCTCTCTGGCGGTCAGCGTCAGCGTATCGCGATTGCCCGTGCAATACTGAAAAATCCTGCCATATTGATTTTGGATGAGGCTACCAGTTCACTTGATGCTGAGTCTGAACGATTAGTACAAGACGCATTGGAAGGTCTAATGCAGGGGCGTACTACTTTTGTAATTGCGCATCGTCTCTCTACGGTACGCCGTGCCGACCGTATTGTTGTCATTGACGATGGCTATATCGTTGCTGCTGGGGCACATACTGAGCTAATCGAACAAGAAGGCATCTATCGGCAATTTTATCAGCTACAGTTTTCTCACAATAGTGTCCAGGAGACTCTACCGCTTATTGCCAACAACAACCTGAGCCTAGGCGCAGCCGATAATTAGTAATCAAGCTGCGCCCTGGGCGCTCACCTTAACTCACTAAATTAAGATAAGACGTTTTTCTAGTAACTTTTTTTCCGGTTACCTATCGGTTCTTTGGTAAAATAGTTGGCGTCAAGATCCTATGGCGAAAAATAAGAGCAATACAACAGCAAAAATAGCAAAAGCGACTGGCAAGATCGGCGCAGCAATTATACCAGCAGTCGCTAATTTTAGAGCTAGCGCAAGCAAGATTTGGCGTGGCCTGCCAGGGGGGGTGCGCACAGGATTAATAGTCTATCTGGCGGTAGTGTTGTTGTTGATTGTTGTTGCCGGAGCGCGTCGCTGGTCAAGAGTGGAAGAAAAGATCCAGACGTCGGTAGTGACATCTGTAGACAATCTGCCCATACCAGTTACAGTGTCACCTACCAAGATAGTGATCGATTCACCAGAACAGGCAACACTGGCAGAAGCCTTAGATGATAATGACACCTCAGTGGAGATCAAGAGCCAAGTAAGTGAGCAAGAGATGGTGCGAATCGCCAATGATTGGCTGTTGCCGCAATTAATGCAGCTTGATGGCCGTGCTGTGCAACTACGTCGTTCCTTAGAAAAGGACAAGAGGTACCTTGCTCAGCAAGAACCATTGGTTGAGCCTACCCGTGCTGAAGTAGCGAAGTTGGAGGAAGACTATCGGCGTGCCAGCGCTGCTCTTGATCTGCCCGCACTACCCAATAGTAATTTCTATGAGCAGATGCAGTCGCGGTTTGATAATGTACGTGCCCAGCTTGATAAGGCGCGCAAAAGGCTGCGTACACTTGAGGAGGGGGTAGGGGCGGCACAGCGTCGGCTAAATACTGATGAGCCTATCCTCGCACAACTCGAGGTAGAGGTTATCAATACTCGCGAGCGTCTTGAGAAAGTGCGTGCGCGTGATGCAAAAGTCCTTGCGATTACCTACCAGTACGCTATTTCTGGTTTTACTACATTGCCACTATTACGCTTCCTTGGTAAGGGGAGCTGGGATATACGGCTTATCAATGATATCTCAGTAGCGTTTGAGCGACGCTTCCATCGCAGTTTGCCAATCTCGGCCTATGGCCAGAGCAAGACACATGACAGAATGGGCTGGGATCATAGCAATGCTGTTGATGTGGCATTGCATCCAGCTAGTGATGAGGGTCTTTGGCTAACCACTTATTTGCGCGAGCGCGAAATGCCATTTTTAGCATTTCGTACTTCGGTACCAGGCATGTCTTCAGGACCACATGTACATATTGGCACACCCAGTCATAGGTTGCCACGATAAGGGTGATTGCCAGTTTCAGGGGACGAGAAAGTCGGGTTAAACGATTAAAGGAGATAATATGGCCAGTTTAGGCGATCAGGAGCAGATCGCATATCTAGATTTTATTGACGAGAATAGTGTCGCCTGCCGTGTAGAGATAGTGCGGCTCGCTTTCTCGCTAGGACGTGGAAATGATAACGATCTGCGTATTGAAGACTCTCGTATTTCACGCCAACATGCAGAAATTATACGTACCTCACAGGGACAATATCTATTTCGTGATAAGGGGAGCAAGGGCGGTAGTTTCATCAACGGTATACGTGTACAGGAGCATACCCTACAGGTTGGTGATCGTATTGTGTTAGGGGGATTAGATACTCCCCGACTCACCTTCGGATTTGCGCCTAGACGTCAGACCTCCTCTGAGACACTAGAGATACATGATCATTCCCGTCCAGGTTTAGATACGACCGAGATGGCGGTCAATGCCTCTTCAGGTAGTAGCTCTGCCCGTCCTTTTCGTGCTGCCACAGTAATTACTGATCGAGAGACACGTTTCCTTAACACTGCCCTGATGCGCCAGCCTGAGTATGTTACCGACTCTACGCTGCCACGACTTACTTCACTCTATGAGATCACACATAAGCTATTGCCGGTGCAGAATGTCAATGAGTTGGCACAGATCTGGCTGGATGAGCTTTTTCAAGCATTGCCAGTTGAACGGGGTGCAATCCTGCTCTATAACTCTGCCACAAACTCACTGGATCTAGCCATCAGCCGTACAGGCGATATAGACAATACCGATGATGTACATATCAGCAATAGTATCGTTGAACATACCTTTCAAAATAATGTTGCCATTCTTACCAATGATGCTACTAGTGACGAACGTTTCTCTGCACGCGCGAGCGTAATTTTTGAGAATATACACTCAGTGATTTGTGCACCAATCAGCTCAAAGCTGCGTGTTTGGGGGGTCTGCTACCTGGATAGCCGTACACGTAGTGCACTCTTCAGCTCTGAGGATCTAGAGTTTCTAATGGCGACAGCACGTGAGGCTGGCCTAGTGATCGAGAATCTACGCCTTATTGAAGAGTTGCGTGCTACTCAAGAGCAACTGGTCAAATCTGAGCGGCTTGCTACCATTGGTAAACTTACCTCATCGATCTCACATGAGCTGCGTAATCGGTTGGCATTACTCAATGGGATAGAGTTTATCGAGATGAAGTATGGACATGATCCAGAGGTGCGAGAGTTTGCTAATATGGTGCTAACAGGACAGCGACGCGCACTTGCACTGGTTGAGGAGATACGTGATTTTGCCCGCAATCGTCCAGAGTATTATGAGAAGACACGTCGCCCCATTGTACCTGCAATCGAGCAGACGCTCTCAATCCTTAAGCTTGATGTTGCACTATCACGCCGTAAGCTACAGTTCACTTATACCGCTACACCAGAACTCTGCTTTAATGAGGATAAGATCGAACAAGTGATCATTAATTTGGTACGCAATGCTGTGGAAGCAACGGTTGATTATGAAGGCGAGATAGACATAATGCTCGGTGTAGAAGACGACGCGGCAGTACTCACTATCTCCGACAATGGTGTTGGTATTGCTCCAGAAATGTTATCGCGTATTTGGGAACCTTTCTTCACCACTAAGGGCGAGGATGGTACAGGACTAGGCTTGGAGATCTGTCGCCGTATTATTGAAGCTCATGGCGGTAGTATCTTTTGTCAGAGCGAAGTAGGGAAAGGTACTTGCTTTATGATCTGCCTACCACTTGGATGATCTATTGCCATAGATAAAAAACATCCAGCCCGTAATCCTACCACTAGATTCTCTCAGGCTAAAAGAGAGATAGAATCCGGCAAAAAGAGAAACT
>JBFLVQ010000186.1:0-13952 GCA_040758525.1 Acidobacteriota bacterium | reverse complement strand
TCCAGACTCTGAGACTGTTGACCAACAATTTCTACCTCATAAGCGCCACTTACTTCTACTGAAGTAAAAGGCGCGACATCTCTCTTTTCATTTTTTATATTGCCGCTCCCAGCTACACCCTGTATTTGACAGCCAACAATATTTACCAATAACAATACATAGATCACAATGACAAATTTTTTCATAATATCCTCCAAACACAGACAAAAGTTATCATTCCATTTCAAGAATGTAGGCAGGCATTAGTCATCTTGACAATCTGCTTGAGCACATCTTGTTATTGCTTCCCAGGCGATCTCAATATCAATTGCCGTTGTTCGCCAATTACAGAGCGCAGCTCTTATACCAGGCACTCCCTGGTATATGGTCGGTGTTAAAAATACCTTGCCATCCTCAGTGAGACGTGAAAGATAGTGATTAACCCGGGCTGTTGTGATCCGTTCAACTGGATCTGAAAATGTAAAACAGACGACATTAAGATTGGTAGGTGTCAACAATCGAAAAAGTTTCGATTCGGCAATCTTGCTAGATAATAGCTGTGCCATTGCACAGCATCTTTCCACAATCTCTCGGTAGCCATCCCTTCCATAAGCCATTAGTGTAAACCATATCGTCAAGGCTCGTAATCTTCTTGAGGTCTCCGGAGTATGATTCATATAGTCAATCATACCGGTTAGCTCACCTAAATAAGCAGCATTGGTATTCTGGAAAACTTGTCGTTGTAATTGTGGATGCTTGGTAAACTGAATGGCAGAATCATAGGGAACATTCAACCATTTATGTGCATCAATGGCAATCGAGTCTGCTTCATCTACACCTTGCACAAGATGGGATAACTGTGGTGAGCAGGCTGTAAACATCCCAAACGCGGCATCGACATGAAGCCAGCAGTTGTATTCTCTTTTTAACTCATTAATAGCAACAAAATCGTCAAACGAAGTAGTATTCACAGTGCCAGCATTTGCTACGATAATAGCAGGCATTGCTGAGAGCTTTTCCAGTTGTTGCTTCAACTCAGCGAGATTAATAGCTTCGCTATTAGGTAGGCAAGCAACTTCTATTACACTATCTCGTCCCATGCCAAGCATAGAGAGAGCTTTGTAGATACTTGCGTGCGGTTTGCCACTAAACACTTTAATGGGTGGAAAGCGATATAGACCTTCTTTGGCAATATCAACACCTTGCTGATGGGCAATCCATTGTCTTGCAATTGCTAACCCAACAAAATTGGAGATCGTTGCGCCAGAAACAAAAGCACCAAAATGTCTATTGGATAAGCCAAATAACTGACGCATCAAGTTAACCGCTTCGTCTTCAAGATGAATGGTGATCCCTTCTCCATTGTCTTGATCGAATGCACTGGTGAGCCAGTCACCAATAATAGCAGCAGGAGTAGCGCCGCCAACAACATAGCCAAATGATCTAGGTCCGCTACTAGCGGTCAATCCAGGAAAGTATCGCTGAAGAAATATTGCCAGCGCTTTTTCTGTACCATTTCCTGCTTGAGCAATATCTAATATAGGTAATGAGTAAGGAGCTAAGGAAACAGCACGCTCAGGTAATGTTTGTAGATAGCGGTGCGCTAGTTGTAGCGCACTTTCCAGAATATCCCTGAGATGATCTAAATCCGATTTGAGTAGGTTATGCATCTAATCCTCGCTAACTGGAGATTATTTCCATCATCAGCTCGTAGGCGGCCATCATCGCAGATACAGCGACAAGGCGTTCATTAGACTCATGGAAGGTTTTAAATGCAGCGCGCCGGTGAAAATAGAAAGTGAATTCGTAAGTGGCATCGGCATCTGTGCGTAAAGAATAGAAATCGATCCATTGCTGCTGTTCAAACCATTCTAGGGCATCCTCGCTACGTGGTAGATGAATCAAGCGCTCATCATTACTATTTACGCGTAGCGTCTTATTATAACGGCGCACAAATAGATAACTGGTGGCACTAGTACTAAAGATATATTCGATCTGATAAACACCGGGCTGGCGCTTACGTTCATACCAAAGCTCATCGCCCACTATCCACTTTCTGCGATAGCCAAGCTCGTGCAGTCGCCGTGCCGGCGCAAGCAGTAACGGCTGCGCCTGTCCTAACATTGTTCTTCACCGTCCCGTTTTTGATGGATACAGGCTGAATTTACTCTGCCGGCATTGTATCACAGAGATTAGGCTGGTACTGCAATTGCTATAGCAAATTGCTGTAGCAGTAAGATAGATTCGCCGGACGGGATTGCATTAAAAAGAACACCGGTAAGCGAGCAGATCTGTTACTACAATTAACCAGAATATGCTCTAAACGAGGAGGGAGCTATGAGCCAGCCAGCCATCACCAACCCAGATATCAGGTCGCAAATAGAGCAGATAGAGAATGCCACTGTAGCGGCATTCAACACTGCTGATCTGGACAGGATGCTCAGCTATTTTAGTGAGGATATTAACGGTTTCTCTAGCACTCATAATGACCGTTATCGTGGCCTTGATGCGCTACGTGATACCTTTGAATACTACCTTGCCAAGAGCGAAAGTATTTACTACCAGATTAGCGATCTAGAGATTCAGATGCTCGCCAATGGAGAAGCGGTGCTAGCAACCTTCTACTGGAAGACGGCGCCACTTGTGGATGCTCAAGAGGATATTATCACTGGCCGCGCTACACATATTTTTGAGCGCCGTAACGGCCGCTGGACTATTGTGCACGAACACTTCTCGCGTGCACACTAAAAATAGTGACGCTGTCCATTGGTGCAGCAGTAGTTGTAAATCGCGTACAGCTCCACTATAATTCGCCCTTCCTGCCCGTCTGTGAACCGGGCGAATTCCCATGTGAGGTCTGGCGCGATGCAAAAATCGAAACCTGATATCCGTATGATCGCGCGGCTGATTCCGCCCAGTGGTAATCTCGTGCAAGGACAGTCTGAAGTAGCACTCGATCCGACACTTGCTGCAGCACTTAATGAAGTGATCCATGAAGGGCTAAATCACTACTCGTTCTTCGAAGGAGTGCCGCCCCTGCGCCGGGCAATCGCAGAGAAGATTGCTCGTTTTAACCGTATTGAAGTCGATCCTGAGCGTAAGCCTTACGAAGTGTTGATTACGCCGGGCGCAACTGGAGCGCTAGTAGCAGTTGCTCATACCTATCTGCGCGATGCTACGGCGATCCTCTTTGAACCTTACTATCCTTATCATAAAAAGATTCTTGATACCTGTGGTGGCCATGCTGAGATTATTCCCTTACATGGCGCTAATCTGCAGCTAGATGTTGATGAACTGCGGGCACGTTGTCGCACTGCGCTAACACGTAGCGAGCAACCACTTAAGGCGATCATTGTCTGTACACCTACCAATCCAACTGGCAAGGTCTTTACACGCGCAGAACTGAGTGCGATCGCCGAGTGCTGCCAAGAGTTCAATCTGCTCTGTATAGCAGATGAAGTCTACGAGCATTTTGTACTTGGCGGCGGTGATCATATCTCGATCGGTTCGTTTCCTGATATGCGCTCACGTACTATCACTTGCAACTCATTCTCAAAGGCTTGGGCAATCTCTGGATGGCGACTAGGTTATGTCTATGGTGATGGTGCATTGGTTGGCGCGTTACATAATATTGGCAATATCTACTATGTCTGTACTCCTACACCATTACAACACGCACTTGCGCGTGTACTGCTCAGTGATGATCACTACTACGAGAAGCTACGCCGCGCTTATGTAGTCAAGCGAGGTATTCTTGCGCGTGCATTAGCACAAGTCGGTTTCGAGATCTATGATTCACGCTCCACTTTTTATATGTGGGCAGGTATTCCAGCAGGTTTTGCTAATGCTGAAGAACTTAACCAATTCCTGATAGACAGAGGCCAGGTGGCAGGTGTACCGGGTAATGCCTTCTCGGATGCGCCTGTAGGTGAGCAGTATATGCGCTTCTGTTTTGCCCGTGAAGACGATATGCTCACAGAAGCAGCCCAACGTATCGTGCAAGCACTCTCGTAAAAGCCTAAAGATTAAAAACACTGAGGAGACCAGAAGGTGGCTTTGGTCTCCTCAGTATTTAATAGTCTATCTTTGCTAACAGATCACAGTCTCATAAATTTGCTTTAGAAACTGTATCGTAAGCTAAAGATCATAGTGCGTCCTGCGACATCGGTCTGACCTAAGTTAAGAAAACGTGTCAGGTCAGTATCAGCAGTCACAGTATTAGCTGGGATAGCAGTAAAGTTTCGACGACCGAAGACATTGAAAACTTCCCAACGGAATTGGATCACATGGCTTTCACCATAGACCCGGGTAGCTTTCGCTAATGCCATATCGAAATTCACTGTCCCGCCAGTACGCTCGGTATTGCGACCAGCAGTTCCAATTATCCCTGAGTTAGCTTGATTGAAGACAAAGAATGGATTTGGCACCCGCGAAGACGTGGGTGATCCAGGTAGACCAGTGGGATCGAGCGACACACGCTGTGAACCTTCTACAGTACCAATCTGGCCTGGTAAGATACCTAGCGCATTGCTGCCATTTAAGATCGTGAATGGTGTGCCATCAGCCACAGTAGTGACACCAGAAAGCTGGAAGCCACTGAGAGCACGTCCAATTACGCCATTACCTTTATTGATCTGTGGAAACTCATAAAGGTAGTTGACAATTAAACGTTGTGGTTGGTCAAAACCGGAACGGGCGCGTTCCAATTTGAAATTGAATGGCACCGCCGGTAGTGTGTTATTGGTCTGCCCGCCTAGAATGTCATCACTGTCATTAATAAACGAGCTGTAGGTATAGTTGACTTCAAACTGCAAGCCATTGTTGAAACGCTTGGAGGCAGTCAATTGTAAGGAGTGGAAAATTGACTGTGCTAAACCATCACCGACCAGGGTAGAACCGCGAGTAGGATCTACACGGAAGGAAGTAATCACTCCCTGAGCATTGCGTATCGGTTGCAGTCCTGGAAGGATATCAGCATAGACCGATGGATTGGCATTAACTGCTGCAGCAGTAAAGCCTATATTGCGCTCCACCTCTCTTACTAAACTCAGGCCACGTGTGCCGACATAGTAGACCTTAAAGACATAATCGTTAAGGAATTCTCGCTCAATACCGAGAGAGAATTGCTGCGCATAAGGCTGACCAATCCGCTTATTGGGCGAATAGAGCCGTATTGGCAGCAGGTTAGGATTGCCCCCCAAATTGACAAAGTCTTGTGGCGATGGGGGAGCAGGACGATTAGCCGTGTCAAAGATTCTCTGCCCACTGATACCGCCCAGCGCAATATTTACTCCACGAGGGAAATTGCGAGCAACATTGAGCAGGATATTCTGGAAGACCTGATCATAAGAGATCGCATAACCACCGCGTATAACGGTACGGTTTGTACCTAGTAACTTCTCTAGGAATCCATTGTCGGCACGAGGATTCCAGGCAAATCCAAAACGTGGCGCAACGTTATTAATATCCGGTTTGGCATTGGAGAAATATCCAAATGGCGCGCCAGTATATTCATAACGGAAAGCCAAATTGAGAGTGAGACTTGGATATGCACGGAAGGTATCTTGGAAGAATGTGCTTAACTCGGTGGTGCGTGATGGCACTAATCCATCACCAGCAAATTGCGAGAAAGTAGCATTCTGATCCGTCAAGAAGGCGGTCAGTGATGGATAGCTAACCGAACCCCGTAGATTAGGCGCAAAGAACGAGTTTAACTGATAGCGTAGAATGTTAACACCGGTCTTAAACGCATGCCGTCCAAGAGAATAGGAGATATTGTCGGTATACTCATAGACGTTATCGGTACGGAATTGTGGGAAATTACCATTTCCTACGTTGCTAAATCCAGTAATGTTGAACGAGGGTGGCAGATTTTCTGGGAAATCGATCGATCTTCGCGAATAGGTAAAGCGAAAATCATTGATCAGACTGGAACTGAAAACGTGCACCTCGTTTATTGTGATGCTTTGATCACGCTGTACCTGACCAACCTCCTGTCCGGGAATTGATGAAGGTGTACCAGGATTGGTACTATCATTTATCAAATACCGGACTGAGAGATTATCACTACCAGAAAGCTTGGTATCTATTCTGGAGAGAAAACGAGAGAAATTTGTTCCAAATGCTAATGTCTCACCTAATGCACGATTGAACTGCTGTAGTGGAACAGGAATTACCAGACCTCCTGAAAGCCTAACATCAATCTGACCACGTGGTGTGGGATCATTGGCCGTGGGGAAGGTCTTGGTCAAGAAATCTAATGCTCCAGGAGCAAATCTGTTAGCATTAGCGGTAAGATTAGCAATACCTTGTGGGGAGATGGCGATTCTCGTAGCAGCACTGGTGGTGCTACGTAAACGATCGATATCGTAGCTAACAAAGAAGAAGGTATGATCCTTCTTTATTGGTCCACCCCCGCTGAATGCCGCGAGACTCTCTACTACCACGCTGCGAGCACGACGTAGTGACTCTTGTTTGGAAAACCCCGCCTTGCGCGCAGCTTCGAAAGTACGCTCCTGTGCGGTACTCAAGCCATCAAAACTATTACCATTGGCAGTGAATCTAAATATCCCATGAAAATCGTTACTGCCCGAACGGGTAATAACGTTGATATAGGCGCCAGAGTTACGACCATACTCTCCAGCAAAGTTATTTGTCACAATACGGAACTCCTGCAGGGCTTCGGGAGGCAGATTCTGCCTGGGAATGGAAAGGGACTGGTCGTTATTGTTTGCCCCATCAATGGTAAAGTTGTTAGAACGGGTACGGCCACCATTAATTGAGAATCCTGAACCCGGTCTGTTATTGTTGTTTGGCACTGAACCTGGCTGCAAAAGCGCTAATCCATTCAAAGAGCGTAGCCCCGGCAGCTCTAAAATACGGCGCTGGTCAACACCTTTGTTCAATTGGCTTTGGCTGGGTTCAATGAGTGGTGCTTCTCCGGTTACCGTCACCACCTCTTCAGCATTGCCTGGTTTTAGCGCAACGTCGATAGCAGCATCGACAGCCACGCTTACAGCAATCGGTTCACGTACAATAGATTCAAAGTTAGGTGCAGAGATACGAACCGAATATTGCCCCGAAGAAAGCGAAGCAACCCGGTAGTACCCAGCATCATTGGCTATTGTCTCGCGAACCAGACCTGTCTCAATATTTCTTATCGTGACTTGAGCACCGGCTATTACTGCTCCGGACTCATCACGTACTGTTCCGCTGATCGAACCATAAATAGTTTGTGCATTTACCGTCATATTTGTGATGAATAGGTAGAGGATCAGCATACCTACTCCCCAAATGACTGGTTTTATCCTCTTCGCCATTTTGCTTTTTCCTCCTCTCTTACGAGAAAAAAGGTTGCCGGTTTCAGACGTAGGCGATCTCTGGAAGCAGTACCAGAGTGCCTAAGCTCAGGCGATATAGACTAACCCTTGCTTGCGAATACAGGTATCGCCCGTCTGTGCATACCAACCTTGTTAATTAGTGGCTTGATCGTGAAATACGAAACCAAAGATGTGGGTATTAAATCCACATCTCACAAAATGCCAGTAACAATGTTACTGGCTCCCCTTTTAGAGAAAATGAGCGCAATTACTAAATGCAATTAGAGTGCCAGTAACAAAAGCTCTCTGGAATAACAACAAACCATTCCATTTAGAACTCTTAAGGCACGGCCAAAAGCTCTGCCAGAATATTCTCTAAATAAGAGTCAAAAAAATGAATTTTAAATTCAAAAATTAGGATGGTTCCCCTCATAGAATGGCTACCCCCTCGTAGCCATTAGCCGATAAACATATCTCAAAATCTCCCGCTATGGAAGAGCAATTATGTGCACTTTAACAGGCGAGCGTAGCAGTCGCTTATTAGCATCTTACATAACAAGATTTGTGCCTCTGTAAAACCGGGGCTATTCTCCTCTCGGCGATAATGCTAATCGCCAGTTTGTGGTAGAATGCAGAGCCTTATGAAACAAGTTGTACAAAATTTCAAAACCGGTGAATTGAAGATTGAGGAACTCCCTCCTCCTGCTCTGCGCGCTGGAGGGGTACTGGTACGCACAGCCTATTCGCTTATCAGCGCAGGCACAGAACGTAGTACCGTTGCTACGGCGCAAAGCTCGCTAGTTGGCAAGGCACGCCAGCGTCCAGACCTAGTTAGACAGGTCATAGATACGCTACGCCGTGAAGGGCTACGCAACACTTACGATAAGGTGATGGCACGGCTAGAGACGGTAAAAGCGCTTGGCTATAGTAGCGCAGGCACAGTAATGGCCATAGGCGATGGTGTGACGGGTTTTCAGGTAGGCGATCTAGTAGCTTGTGCGGGTGCAGGTTATGCCTCACACGCAGAAGTCAATTTTGTACCTGCCAACCTCTGTGTGCCTGTACCGACTGGGGTACTGTTAGAACAGGCGGCCTACACGACTTTAGGCGCGATTGCGCTACAGGGTGTACGTCAAGCTCATCTGCAACTGGGCGAGGCAGTGGTAGTGATTGGGCTAGGATTGGTAGGCCAATTGACTGTGCAACTGCTGGCGGCGGCGGGTTGCCGTGTCTTTGGTATCGATATTGACCGCAATGTTATTGAATTGGCCAAGCAGAGTGGTGCACAGGCAGCATTGCGGGGCGAAGAGATTCATAGGCTTATTGATGCTTTTACCCAAGGACGTGGTGCTGACAGCATTATTATTACTGCAAGTACCTCTAGCAATGACCCTGTCAAGCTTGCTGGTGAGATTGCTCGTGACCGTGCTCGTATTGTCGTGGTAGGCGCTGTCAAGATGGATATACCACGTGAGAACTACTATCTGAAAGAGTTGGAACTCTGTCTGTCACGCTCTTATGGACCAGGTCGCTATGATGTAAATTATGAGGAACGTGGCATAGATTATCCAATTGGCTATGTGCGCTGGACAGAGAAGCGCAATATGGAGGAGTTCCTGCGTCTGCTTGCGGAAAAGCGTGTGAATATAGAAATGCTTACCACACACCGCTTCAAGATTGATGATGCTGCTGCCGCCTATGATGTAATCCTAGGTAAGAAAGGTGCTCCTTTCTGTGGTGTATTGCTGGAATATCCTCTACGTGATGCGATCCCAACCAAGATAGCTACACGTCATAGCAGTACTGCTGTACAAAGCCGGCCTGGTAGTCAGGTGGGGGTTGGTTTTATTGGCGCAGGTAATTTTGCTACAGCCAGTCTACTGCCTCCCCTACGCACACTCAAAACCGTGACACTTACTGGGATAGCTAACGCTACTGGGGTATCGGCAAAAAATACTGCTGAGCGCTTCCGCTTTAGCTTCTGTACCAGCGAGGCGGCGGAAGTGATCAACGACCCTGGCACACACTGTGTATTTATTGCTACTCGCCATAACCTACATGCGCCGCTTACCTGTGCGGCACTACACGCTGGTCGCGCTGTCTTTGTCGAGAAGCCACTCTGTCTGAATGAGGAGGAATTGCGGCAAGTGATTGCTGCATATCTAGAAAGCCCTGATAGTCTATTGATGGTTGGCTTCAATCGTCGCTTTGCTCCGATTGCCAAACAGATTAAGCAGGCGCTAGGGCGTAAAACTACTCCTTACTCGATCATATATCGTGTTAATGCTGGTTTCATTGCTAAAGATCATTGGATTCAGGATACTGCCCAAGGAGGAGGCCGAATCATTGGTGAAGTCTGCCATTTCATTGATCTTATGCAATATTTTACTGACGCCGAACCAGTACGTGTCTTTGCTGAGAGTATTACTGCTAATTCAGAGAAAGAGACCGATGCCGATACTATAGCAATCACATTAAAATTCTCCGATGGTTCGATTGGCACCATACATTATCTTGCCAGTGGCGATAAGAGCTTTCCTAAAGAGCGTGTAGAGATCTTTGGTGGCGGTGCGGTAGCAGTACTTGATGATTTTAAGACCGGCTCTTTTACCTGCGCTGGTACTACTAGTAAATTAGGCGGTGGCGCTCAAGACAAAGGTCACAATGAAGAGATACGCAGCTTTATTGCTGCACTCACACAACCAGGGGAAGTCCCTATCTCGTTGCGCTCGTTAGTGGCAACTACGCTAGCCACCATACGCACACTGGAGAGCCTAGCTAGCGGTGCCCCAGTAACCATAGCAGTCGATCCATTAATGAATGGAGCTTAAACTCGATCCCTCTCTTGTGGGATAATAGAATCTTTTAAGAGTAGGCCGATACGGCGAAATGGTTCTATGAACTGAGGCAGCCAGGATTGTGGATAAAGCGGCTCGCCATTGCCAAAGTAGGTATCTGGCTCTATTTCTACTACTGTCAAAGTCCCTCGTAAACGATCCCAAAAAGAGAAGATTGTACCCAGATTTGTATGTGACATATTAGGTAGATGATGTACACGATGTAGATGCGGGGTAATCAGGATCGTCTCAAGAATATCAAGTCTAAATCGCAGATTGGCATGATTGAAGATACCCCAGGCGATAAAGACGCCACCCGCCAAGGCTACCACATAAGTGGGA
This sequence comes from Acidobacteriota bacterium, assembly GCA_040758525.1. Taxonomy (GTDB): domain Bacteria; phylum Acidobacteriota; class Blastocatellia; order Chloracidobacteriales; family JADJPF01; genus JBFLVQ01. The sequence goes on along the minus strand of JBFLVQ010000186.1, from coordinate 3,475 downwards.
AAACCAATAAGAATAAGTAGGATTGGCGCAATCAACCGTCGTAATGTCTGTTCAAGTATATGGGAGCGAAATGTCGCTAACCAATCTAGTTTCGCACTAGAGTGATGAATTTTGTGAAACTCCCAGAATAGATCGTAACGGTGTAACAGGTAATGGGCAAAGTAATTGCTGAAATCAAGCACAAGCAAGGCAAGCAACACTGATAACCACAATGGTAGCTCTAAGGCAGCGAGTCTAGGAGATCTCAGCAAACTTCCCAACCATTGTGTAGCAACGCTTATATACATGGCTACCAGCGAGCCTCCAGCAATAAAGCCAGTTAATAGATAGAAAACATCACTAGCATAGTAACGACGTAGCAATCGTGAGGGACGAAAGCGTAGCCGTGGAGATCGCTCTAATATTGCAAACAATAGCATAATAACAAAAGGTATATTCATTTTTAGAATCCTCAACTTTAGGCTTATTTCAGGGCAGCAAGTTTGCTGGGTGCAAAAATGAAATACAATGCTTGGATAGTCCCATCATTTCCCACTTGGCAATGCATACTAAAACGTTGCCCATGACCAGCACGAACCTCTTCACGTTGAAATAACAGGGCAGGCAAATTGTTAAGTAGACAAAACCTTGCTTCTGTCTGAGGATGGTATACTGCATTTAGCCGCTCTACTAATCGCAAAACTTTCTCACGACCACGCATAGGCGCAAGCAGAGCCATCACCTCACCTCCACCATCGGAGACAACAACTACATCTTCAACTAACAACTGTGCCAACCCAGCGCTATCGCCGGTACGTAAGCAATAGAGGAATCTCTCTAATGCCAACCTTGTCATCTCCGCCAAGGCCAGATTGGATCTAGTGGAGGTCTTATCATAATTAAGCATCGCTTTACGGGCGCGATGTAGAGCGATCTTTATGCTTGCCACACTGCTCCCCAAAATTTCCGCAGTCTCATTGGTCGAATAATCAAAAACATCACGTAGCAATAGCGTTGCGCGTTGTATAGGGGTGAGCGCTTCAAGCGCCAGTAGAAACGCAAATGAGACACTCTCTTGTAATTCATAGCGAGCCACAGGCGAATCTTCTTGTGCAGTTGTCAGTTGCTCAGATTCGTATGACAGGCTATCCAGGATATCATCAGGAAGTGGTGATGGCAGCCAGGGTCCAACATAGCCTCTCTGCCGGCGTCGGCGTAAGCAGTCGCGACTAAGATTCATTGCTACCTTAATAAGCCAGGCTCGCCGTTGTTCATCGGTCTGTCCGGAAAACTTTTCCAAGGCTTTTAAGAAGGTCTCTTGTACAATATCATCTGCATCCATGACGTTGCCGGTCATACGATAACAGATACCCCATAACAATTTCCTATCGGAATCATAACCTTCCGATGTTATTGACATTGTCATTCCGTTTTTAGCCACCTTGTTGCCGGTCCAGTAAGCTTTCATCCGCCTTCCCTATTAATAACACGTTTGAGCAGGCTAAAAGGATACTGTCGATGAGGAAAATTTTTCGCCCTGTTATGATAATTCCATCTTTCGCTCCTACGGAGCTCTATTCTATTTACTGATCGGCACCGGCGCTCACGCACCGGCCTAAAGGTATCTCGCCGCTGCGCGGCTGTAACAATATTTTTTACCGTTGGAAAATCTTTCCCCACACTGTAACCGAAACGACAGTAAGAACGTAAACACCTAAAAGTGGTGTGTATGAAGCGAGAAGCAATAAAAAAACTGAGGCATTAAACGATCCATAGCGGTATTATCAGGATAATCGCACCAGTTGCTGTTAGTTTCTAATACCTTGCTTTCTCGTCATTTGTTAACGGTGACTAAAGGCAGGTAATAAGTGCGGGCGACTATGGATGATGCTTCTGGCAACAGGCAACTAGCCTTGGCAAACACAGATATATCTTCAGAACGCGAGAGCCCGGACGAATCGCTAGTGGCAGTAGCCTGCGACGGCGACGAAGATGCATTTAAAGAACTCTTTGAACGTCACCGCCGACGTATTGCACGTATTGTAGGGCGTTTTTTTAATCGCCCGGAACGCGTCGAAGAGATTGTCCAGGAGATATTCACCAAGCTCTATTTCGCCCTCGCGAGCTTTTCACCTCAACGTGGCCGATCCTTTGCGAATTGGCTCTCAAGCATTGCAATCAATTCTTGTTATGATGAACTGCGGCGGATACGGCGACGGCGAGAGACCGCTATTAGCGAAGTCAATGATGAGGAGATTGCCTGGCTCAAAGCCCGCTTGCAAGGCAGCGAGGATACCGAAGGCGCGTTAATTGCGCGCGACCTTGCCGGCAAACTACTTGCACGGCTGAAACCAGAAGACCGGCTGATCCTTACACTACTTGATGTAGAGGAGATGCCAGTAAGCGAAATTGCCCAGACCACAGGTTGGTCTGTCTCCAAAGTGAAGGTACGCGTGTATCGTGCACGCGCAGCATTGCGGAAAATATTATCTGAATATGTTTGAATTAGCTGTTATGGTTGACAGCTTGCACTAAAGAGGCATTTATGTTCTGGAGAAAGAGATCTGAAAAACGTAAGGAAGAACTGGATCGGTTAGGTCGTGAACTGTTGCGCGCGAATGCGTTAACAGATCACGAAGCCGAATCTGTCACTTCTTCACCATTACTCTACCGGCGTATTCGTGCACATATCGCCGATGATAAATCTACCCAGCAAGGGTTCAATCCGTATTGGTTGCCAATAACCACGGCAGCTTGGCATGTATTACCCCTGATGATGCTTATTGCACTCTGGGCTGCTGTTAATTATTTCACCATATCAAAAAAAGTGACGACTGCTTCTATTGATGATATTAAAGTTGTTGGAGTCTGCTCATTGTCAGCAAAAAAAGAGTGTGCTGTCTCTATCAATGAAGCGATCGCGGCAATTGTGAGCAGTAATGATAAGGAGGGTAAACAATGATCTGGCAAGATAAGACCTGGCTGAAAGGTATATTAATACTGCTACTGGTTTTTGTCTTGGGCGGCGCGACCGGCGCGGCATTAATGGGCAGTTATCAATCACGCACACAGCGATCTGCTACCCCAAATGATCAACTTAACAATGTTGCACCACCATTGCGAGGCGCATCTGCTGATACTGAATATCTAGAAAGTCTCAAACGTGAACTAAACTTAAATTCAGAACAGATCTCTGCAACAATGGCAATCATCAATGATATGCGGGGAGAGTATACGGCTGTGTGTGCAGAAGTGCGACCTCGTTATGATCTTTTGCGTGGACGCGCACGTCAACGTATGCGTACACTGCTTTCTGTAGAACAGCAACAACGCTTTGATGCTATTGTTCCAACAGAAGACTGTAATTGTCCTGCTCAAACTCGCTGCTTGCCAGTAATGACACTCTGTGTAAGATAACAATGCGGCTGTAACCGAATTCTCTAGAGCGGCGTATTAAAAAGTGAAATGGCTTTGCCTATCATTAAACACTCTCTGG
>JBFLVQ010000185.1:0-13980 GCA_040758525.1 Acidobacteriota bacterium | reverse complement strand
CTGCTTCTGCAGCACTGGTCAATTCATGCATCTGCATAAATGGATTGCCGGGTCCTTGTAAATAAGGCCCTGTAACATCCATCTTTGGTCCTACCATCTTGCCTGCATCAATCAGTCTCTTCATATTGAGATCGGTGTAAGGCTCCATGCTACCGGCAGTACGTAATGTCGTAACACCGCAAGCTAAATAGAGCCGTGGGAAACTGAAACTGTGCTGAGTGTAGAGCGCAGATTGCTCGAAGAGAGAATTGCTGGAAGGATAGAACATATGCTCGTGCATCATCACCATACCAGGAATCACACTGTAACCAGTGAGATCAAGCACTTTGGCATTATCAGGCAGTTTTACACTACTACTATCACCTAATGTGTGAATCTTTCCTGCTATGATCACAATCGTTTGATTAGATTTAGCTGGTCCACCGCTACCATCAATCAAATTTACATGTGTGAGTGCCACTATGGGTGCATCAGTCTTTACAAATGGCCGCACTTCAGAAGTAAGTTGACGGGTCATTTGTGCTGTCTCTACGCTAGTTCCTGTCACAACAAAGGCAAGGATTAACGTTATAGTGGCAATCGCTGTTTTCAACATTGTCCTTCCTCAAAGAGAAAAATTAAGTAGCAGTAGATGGCTTAAACTGGCTACGTTGCAATTGTATGATCTGATCTTTTGCAATTATCAACTGTCGTATCTCACCATCTTCCATTAGCAGCACACCACATTGATCTCTACTCACCCCCAGCGCAGACAGTACCAATGATGGCGGCAAATGTGGGATAAGATCGAAATTATGGGGAATGCAGAGCCGTCTACCATTGTGCGCGCCCCATTCCACTAACAGTTGACCACAGACAATAGTAGGTAGCCGACCATTATCAGTAACAAAGATGATATCACGCTGAGCGTCACGATAAAGTTGCAATATTTCCAGTAGTGGTGCGGGCGCACGTACAACCCAACCAGCCAGTGCAGCACGCTCTAGTGTACCAGTCGCTACTAGCGCAGCATATTTGCTTACAGGCTCTGCACGCGGTTGTAGACGCAACTTGATCAGCCCTTGCAATGTCATATTTGGCAATGGCACTATCTCTTTAGAAACATCTAGTTGTGGTTTAAGTGCCTCTTTTACCGGTCGCCAACCATTCAATTGTGATATCAACAGATGTGGTCCACCATGACCTCGCAGCAATAATGCTGATCCTTCAGGTAACTGTGTGATTGCCTCTTCAATAACAAAGCAAGGTAAAAATCCACTTTGTACAAATATACGTGCCTGTGCTCTAGGGGGTGTCTGTTCAATATAGATAATAGCTTCTTGATGCACACTCAACCATTGTTGCCAAGACCGATCTAAAGTAGGCAACTGTAACAAAACGTGTGTTGCATCACCACCAGGAACATTCTTATAATTGATCGCAGTGTAATATATCGCACTTAGATCATAGATACTACAAAGCGCAGGGAGCAGTGAGTAAGGGATAAGTGCAAACCGACGCCCAACCGTCTCTACATTGATAGCAGGACGTAATGGGAAAGTCAGTGGATTCATATTTGATTACGAGTAATGGCTTCTACATTGGAAGCCAATATGCGAGTCTGATCTAATGCTTCACGCAGGCGTGTCTGTTGGTCTGGTTGTGGTTGTAACCATTCTAGCTTGCGTAGTAAGGTGTCGAGTTGCTCTAGCAGTAGATCGGCATCAAGCACACTATTAATTTTATCGGGAGCGGCCTGCTGACGTAATGTATCCAGTTCTATCAGTAACTCATCAAGCCCATAAGGATTGAATGGTCGAGCCAATTTATGTACAGGTTCGTCAGGATTAGCGGACAAATACTCATCAAGCATCTGTTGGACAATCTCTTCAAGTACTTGTGCCTGATCTTCATCACTCCATATGTAACGTAGTACCCAAAGATCAGCAGCGGTAGCGACAGCCTGACCACGCAAGAGCACAGCCGCGGCAACTGCGCGCAGCAATTTTACTAAACGGCGATCTGTCACTTCTATACCAGCCGCGCGAATCTTTGTAATCAGTTGTAGGTAAGGCTCACGTATAGGATTTAGATCGATCATCGTGGCAGCACGAGAGAGTTGACGCAATTGTGCAGTTGTAAAGTCACTAGCATTAGCCCCACCATTGTAAGATTCACCAGTTAATCGTGTACGCTCTAGTGTCCAACCAAGCTCAAAGAGTGCATGAAGTTGTGTTGGCTCGACATTCTGCGAACGTACACGCAAAAGAAAACGATCAAAGAGTGCGCGTAGAGACTCATCTTCTGGTAAAGCATTAGAGGCGCCGAAGACAGCAAAGAGTTTAAGCGACTGACGTTGCCGACCACGTCGGAATGTGCGTTCATTAAGAATGGTAAGTAGACTGTTGAGAATGGCGCTATTAGCATTAAAGACTTCATCGAGGAAGGCGAACTCAGCATCTGGCAGCATCGCCTCGGTATTAGTAATAACTATCCCCTCACGTAATTTGTTTAGATCGATCGGGCCAAAGATCTCGTTCGGCTCAGTGAATTTGGTAAGCAGATACTGAAAGTACTGACCTTGTAGATGTGCGGCAAAGGTTGCAATAAGATCCGATTTAGCAGTGCCAGGCGGACCTAGCAATAGTAGATTCTCCTGGGCAATAGCTGTCACCGCGATCAGGTCTATTATTTCAGACTTACCTACAAAACGTTGACGTAGTGGCGTAAGCACTTGTCTCTCAAAGTTAGTCAGTGTCTCTTGTATATGTATTTCGGTCATGGTTGCCGGTTGTGTGTCCAATTATTTCCCTCACCAGAGTAACGAGCCTGCCAAGCCCGTACAGAATTACAAAATTCATTTTCTCCCAATACACTTAAATAATTTAATGTCTCTGTGACCATTTTGGCACATTTCTCATTACTGTTAAAAGCCAGCCGATGTGTAGCCTCACGTTGCAGGACAGGATCGCTCAGTATCACTCGCCAAACCGAAGCAGGAAATTCACCTGAATAGGCCAGTGTACGCAAAACCGTCAAAGGGCTTGCTTGCAATAGTTGAGTTAACACAATACTCAACTCTTTCAGCAGGCGTGCACGTTCAACAGCAAAAACTGCTGTTGTGGCAATACGTTCTATACGTGCAAGCAGTTCAGGGCCATCATAACAGATCGCGTCGGCGGCAACAATTTGCCATTCGTTGATAGATAGAGGGGCTGACTCACACTGTTCTTTGAGTGTCTGTATTGCCTGCTCTGTAGGCTGTTGAGAGAGATAACAACATTGATAATAACGGCGTGACAATTCCCTAGAGAACACTAGATCGATAGGTGCAGGAGTGTGTGCAAAGATTCCAGGCAACTCATCCATACGCCATTTTATCCGCCCTAGTAGAGCACTATCGAGCAACCTACTAACAGGTGCAGATTTATCTATTGGTGTTGGACAAGCGCTACCAAATTCCCCCACACCTGTACGGAAAAGGCTGTCGAAAAATTTCCCTAACACTTCTATCTCATTACTTCGCATAACTCCAATGATCTAATAACAGACTACTAGGCACATCACTTGCTGAGTACAGATCAGAAAGACTGTGGAGGAGTAATCCTTATGAGAAAAGTTTGGATTGTCGCAGCAATACTGGCGGCCTTGATAATCGTCGGCGTGCTGGTCAGTTTTGTTGGTATATTCTTCCCTGTTCTGATTATGCTGGCTGTGATGCTCTTCGTACTCAACTATTTTTTCCGCACAGCACGCCATTGATACAGACACGACTATTTATCTCCAGGTGGTTCGACGTTCATATCGAAACCTAAATCAATGGCGCCGTCGCTAGTCAGGTTTAGTAAGTTATTTTCGGGAAAGATTGGTTCCGGCTCAATAGTAAAATTCGGTAGTTCTAGTGGCTCTTGATCAGGCGTGATAAAGGCTGGTCCATTCTCTATGGAAACGGCCTCAGCGGCTGTTGGTGGGCTTATTTCGAGAATATTGTTCTTCTCAGCAATACTACTCTCTTCCACCGATTTTTCTAAAGGTATACTTGTTTTGCTAGCAGTAGCAGTGGTACCATCCACACTAGGTTCTGGTAAGATATCAATAACCTTATCTGCTGGCTTATTTGCCAGACTCTCCTTGGCAACACGAGTCTGCTCATCAAGCACACTCTCTTTCACAACCGGTGGTTGCTCCGCATTCACACTCTCATGCACCACACGGTTCTGCTCAGTTGAGAGTCCACGTGCTAACAGACGATCTGTCTGTCCTGCTTGCATCTCTTTGATCAGTCCAGTGAGCGCAGGGATCTTCTCTAGTAGAGTGGCAGGGGTAAGCATTCCTATAATACTGTTTGGCTCAGATGGAGCGGCCCCATCTAGACAGACAATCACCCCTTGTGTCTGTGGATGTACACGTACAGACTGGGCCGAAAGGTAGTCTATATCAACCGATTTGGCCTCAATATCAGCGGCTGCATGGGCAATAATCTTGCCAGCGCGTACTAAATTGCGAGTTTGGAACTTTACCTGATTGCCAGTGATAACCTGGCCATGTATGTTCTCGCCATAGAATTCAATTACGTCTTGTGCACCTACATGTTGAGCACTAAATTCGCTGCCATGAAAGTGTATAGAGCGACCGGAGATAGCATTTGTCTGTAGACGGCCACGGTTAAGCGTGATCGATTCTTCTGCACGGATCACTTTGCTGGTGAGCGAGCGCATATCACAGAAGATCTCTTTAGCACGAATCTCCATAATATCAAACTCATCACCAATAATCTTAATTACACCATTAGGCGCTTCGACACTAGAGATTGTCTGCTTCTCGCCAGGAGGTGGTAATAGATGTATATCGCCATTCAGAGAGCGCAAGCTACCGACCGCAACCTTTGCGCGTACGATAATGTCTCCATCATTAATAATCTCAAAACCGCGATCCGTCATGGCAATCTGCGACCTTTCAGGCAGCAGCAATGGCTGCATATCGGGCTTCTCTGTTGACATGGATTGGTTTCCTTTCCAGACTTTAATAGCAAAATAGTCGTCCTAATTTACCTAACTATTAGGAGAAAGATCAATTTTTATTTCATTACCACACTCTTGTTTCTCGGCCAACGGCTTGCATAGCGCTAACAGCGGCTCTACAATAACAGCGCTAGCTTAAATATCAGCGATCTTAATTAAGTAGTTAAAAGGCAAACTCAATATGGGGCGAGGCACATTAGATTTTCTTTCCACATTAGATAAGGAGGTACTGCTTTGCGATGGTGCCAAAAGCACGATCTGGTATGAACAAGGCCTCAATCCTGCCTCCTATGCAGAACAGAATCTCTCCAATCCAGATAATGTAATTAAATTGCACCTAGAATACATAGCGGCAGGGGCACGTATTATCGAGACTAATACTTTCCGTGCTAACCGTTTACAATTGGCCAAATATGCCCTGGAATCGCAAGTCCAAGAGATCAATGCCGCTGCCGTGCGGTTAGCTGAGCAAGCCATTAAGTTAAGTGGTCGTGACGATATTTTTATTGCTGGTTCGGTTGGACCGCTGGGCGCATTAGTCAAGCCTTATGGTAATCTTACTCTGAAGGAACTAGGGGAGATCTACCAGGAACAGATCGAAGTACTCTATGAAGCTGGTGTAGATCTACTATTGATTGAAACCCACCCCAGCCTACTAGAGGCTCTTGAGGCGGTACGTGCCGCGCGTACACTCGATACACGCCCGATCATTGCTCAGATGACATTTCTTGAAGATGGTTTAACCAAGTTCGGTGATGAGCTGCGCCGCTCACTTGAGACACTTGCCGCTGCTGATGCCGATGTAGTGGGAGTAAACTGTACATTAGGTCCACGTCAGATGTATGACCGGCTGGCCGATTTTCTTAAGTCTACCAAGTTACGTGTCTGTGTACAGCCCAATGCAGGTTTGCCACAGATTGTTGGCGAGCGCCAATTATTCCTCACTTCTCCAGACTACCTGCAAGAATATGCACGCCTATTTATTGAAGCAGGCGCCAATATTATTGGGGGCTGTTGTGGCACCACACCAGAGCATATACGTGCTATGGCAAAAGTAGTGACAGGACAAACACCCCGGCGACGACGTGCACAAGTGATTGTGACACGTTCAGAAACCACAACATCAGCGGTTTCGCAGCCTAAATTACGTAATGTGCTGGCTGATAAGTTAGGACGTGAGTTTGTCACTACGGTTGAGATCAATGCACCACTCGGACTTAACTACCGACCATCTATCGAGCAGGTGCAACAACTGATGAATTTAGGCGTAGATGCAATTCAGGTAACCGACAACCCTATGGCGCGTGTGCGTATGTCCTCTATCGCCTTTGCCCATCTAGTACAGGTCGAGACAGCTATGGAGGCGGTTCTGCATTTCACCTGTCGTGATCGTAACCTACTCGGTATTCAATCAGAATTGATGGGCGCAGCCGCCTTGGGAATACGTTGGATACTAGCGCTTACTGGTGATCCATCAAGTGTAGGTGAATTACCTACGGCAACATCGGTCTTTGACGTAAATTCTGCTGGTCTAGTACGTATCCTACACGGCCTTAACCAAGGCTTTACTCTGGCTGGCACTGATATCACTATTCCTACCAACTTCCGTATTGGCGCATCAGTCAATCCGGCTGCGCCTAATCTCGATCTAGAGTTGGCAAAATTACAAGAGAAGATTGATAGTGGAGTAGATTTTGCACAGACTCAACCGGTCTTTGACATAGAGTTACTTGAGCATTTCGCAGAAAAAGTGAAACATCTAAATATCCCTATTCTTATTGGATTACTGCCCCTACGCAGTGCTCGTCAGGCCGAATTTCTTCACAATGAAGTACCTGGTACGCGTATCCCGGAATGGATACGTAATCGCCTAAGCGAAGGTGATCTGGAAAATGCCATGGAAGAAGGGGTAAAGATCTCGGCTGAATTGATGGCAAATATTAAGCGACTCTTCCCAGGTGTACATATACGTGGCGGCGAGGACTTTGTTATGGTTGAGCGCTTACTTGCTAAACATCGTGCTGCTCAATCTGTTTCATGAAGCACGTTCAATAAAAAATTGTGCCATCGCTTGTAATACTCCAGTTGGGCGCGCTAGCCGGCCTACTACTTCAGTGGCTTCTCTTACTAACTCTTTAGCCTTACGTCTAGATTGTTCTATACCATGCAATGCAACATAGGTCATCTTTTTTACATTAGCATCCTTACCAACAGTCTTACCAAGTTGCTCACTAGTAGCAAGAACATCTAATAGATCATCAACAATCTGAAAAGCAAGACCAGCAGCTTCACCATAACGAGTAATCAGTTCTAACTCTGTAGCATTTGCGCCCCCCATAATCGCACCTACACGTACCGCAGCGCGAATTAGCGCACCAGTCTTGGCATTATGTATGTAATTGAGCGTCTCTGCGCTAACTGGTTTACCTTCGGAAATAATATCGACTACTTGACCACCAATCATCCCATTTACAGTGCCGGCAGCAGCAGCGATTTCGGCAATTACTTGGCTCTTATTTACCTGTTCTGAGAGTGGCACAGAGAGGTTAGCAAGCACTTCAAAGGCACGTGTAAGCAAAGCATCGCCAGCTAGAATCGCCAATGCTTCACCATAGACTTTATGGCAAGTAGGGCGGCCACGACGTAGATCATCATTATCCATTGCTGGCAGATCGTCATGAATCAATGAATAGGTATGAATCATCTCGAAAGCAGAGGCAATTGGATAGAGGGTAGTAGGCTGTGCTTGAAAAGCCTCACCAGCCGCTAACACCAAGATAGGCCGTAGTCGCTTGCCACCAGCAAAGAGACTGTAGCGCATGGCACGGTGAATTTCGCTAGGAGGAATATTTTCGCCTGGTATTAAACGATCCAGCCAATGATCAACCTGCTTGCCCTGCTTACTCAAATACTCCTGCAGTTGCATTTTATCTCTATTGTCCTTTTGGCAATCGGCTACCATTTAAGGCGAGTGCGTCGCGCTACTAGGGTAGCAAGATCTAACCCATCCTGATAATCCTCTGCAGCAAAGACAATCCTCTTTCTGTTGCTACGTACCTCATAGACAAGATCGGTGAGCAGACGTGTACGACTACGAAAACCACGTAATTCTGTGATATCTTCCCAGCGAATCATTGTCGAGCGTAATATGCCTTGATAGTGCAATCCTTGGCTGCTAGCAGTAATATTGATACGCGAACAACTCCAGCCCATCATAAAAAGGAACAGGCCGATCAGTCCTATTGGTATGCTCCAGACTAAGATATTCTGATAAAAGAGTGTCAGTGCCACTATCATCAATATACCCCCGATACCAAAGAGGATAAATTTGAAGCGATTGCGATATTGAAACTCACGCTCCTCGATTGCCATAGGAGGCATAGAGATAGGGGCAACCGCCGGTGTCGGCGTGGCAGGCGAGACAGCCAGTTGTATTCCTGGTCCCTGGTTAGCAATGCCAAATTGTGGTGAATTGCCGGATGAGTTGGCGGGTTGTACAGCCAATGGAGGAGGTCCACCAGCAAGTGGGGGCGGTCCTGCCGCTACTTCTTCGAAGGCGATCTCAAAAAGCAGCTTCGGCCCGTCAACACCAAACTCTATCACCTCTGCATTGACTAGTTTAATACGATCAATACGCTTGCCTTTTAGATAAGTACCGTTAGTGGAATTGAGATCTCGTAATACCAGATTACTACCTTCGACAATCACTTCAGCATGTCTAGTAGAGGCACGTGTATCATTAGCAGCTAACCGCAGACTGGCGCCAGGCGCACGACCAATCGTGATAGGAAAGCTGGTGAAGATTTCCCGTTCGCCCTTCTTCAATCCGGAGATATGCGTAATAGTAAGTCGCACGCTAATCACTCTCCGCGTTAAAGGGGACGGTCGCTAATGCGCCATCCGGCCCTTTAACTAACAACTCTACTTTGCGCTCTGCCTCATCCAGTTGCTGCTGACAGTGGCGTGAAAGCTGTACACCACGTTCAAAAAGCTCCAGCATACGTTGTAGTGGCAGATCGCCGGCCTCCATTTCTGCAACAATCTTTTCTAATTCAGCAAGTGATGCCTCAAAATCCTGAACCATATACTCTATCCTTTATCAAAACAGAGCAGTGACACAAGAGATTAGCACGTCACGCGTTTTTGCCACATCCTTGGTATATCATTTAATCACGCCGCGCTGGGAGGATTCAATAAATTTGATCAAGTAGTCGATCTCAGGCACTGCGTCTAGTTCAACTTTAATTCGTTCGAGCGCTTGTGTTGTATTCAACCTGGAGGTAAGAAGTAGTTTGAAAGCATGACCAATCTGCTGCATCAGTTCATCGCTAAAACCCTTGCGGCGCAGTCCCGTAGTATTTGGTCCGTAGCAACACGCATGATTGCCAACTGAGCGCGCATAGGGAAGAGCATCCTTAACTACCACTGAATAGGCGCCAATAAAGGCATATTGGCCAATACGGCAGAACTGATGTATGCCACAATAGGCGCCGATTGTGACATGATCGGCAACCTCTACATGGCCAGCTAGTGATGCGCCATTGGCAAAGATAACATGACTACCTACGCTACAATCATGTGCAACGTGCGATTGGGCCATGAAGAAGTTATCATTGCCAATACGAGTGATACCGCCACCACCTGCGGTGCCACGATGTATTGTGACAAATTCGCGAAAGACATTGCGCTCACCTACCAATAGATGAGTGCGTTCGCCTTTGAACTTAAGGTCTTGTGGCACTTGGCCAAGACAGGCAAAGGGAAAGAGGCGGGTATCGCGTCCGATCTCGGTTGGCCCTTCAACAAGAGCATGGGCGCCAATCTCTACACCTTCATGCAATATCACATCATCACCAATAATTGCATAAGGCCCTATGCGCACACCCCCGGCCAATTCCGCCTTAGGGCTGATGATTGCACTAGGATGAATCACCAAAGTGGTCTCCTCAAAGAACTATTTTTCGTCCGTAGGGACGGGCTTGACGCGGAAATTGGGTGGAGGCGTCGATTCGATAGCGCTACGTTCGACCAACACGGAGCTTACTTCCGCCTCTGCAACCAGTCTATTTTCCACATAAGCCTCACCACGCAGACGACAGAGTCTGCCGTTAAAGCGTAGTAATGTCATCTCGATCTTTAGTGTGTCACCAGGCAGAACCGGGCGGCGGAATTTCGCTTTATCAATACCAGTAAAAAGCAGCACCTTCTTCTGCGGCTCGTCAATTGTGCCAAGTAACACTAGTCCCCCTGCCTGCGCCATTGCCTCGATTACAAGCACCCCTGGCATTACTGGGGCGCCAGGGAAATGGCCCTGGAAGAAGGGTTCATTAAAAGTGACGTTTTTCAGCGCCGTGATACGTTTGCCAGGTTCAAACTCTATCACGCGATCTATTAATAGGAATGGGTATCGGTGTGGGAGAATTTGCTGTATCTGCGTCGAGTCCAGTATCATTTCCATAAGTTAAGCTTCAAATTCTACAAGTTCAAGATAGCTCCACGGTATATACCTTAATATCATCTCTTTTGTTACGTAGCAGATATTCCGGGCTTCTATCGTCAGGTTGGAGCAGTTCATAGCATTTCTGTACGCCTCTTTTTACCCTATTTCATACTCTCAGGGGCACTCAAATTTCCGGATCCCCCTATATGAATAGGCAAAATTACTGCGGACAGAATAGTTTGATTTAGCGCCAATCACCTTGTAGCAGGAAAGCAGCCCAATAGAAAGGGGATTGCCAGCGCCTTTGTCGCCACATTGCCAACTGCGCATTACGTAGTGCTGTAGTTGGGCGCTGATTCTCTTTGAGCATCTTTTCGTAAAATAGTCGCATTAGTTCTGCAGTTGCTTCATCCTCAACCTTCCATAAGCCTGCCATTACAGACATTGCACCAGCATACATAAACCCACGTGTCAGTCCTACCAATCCTTCACCCTTAACCTCCTTACCCAAGCCGGTCTGACAAGCACTGAGCACTACCAATTCAGCAGACAATTTTAAGTTATAAATATCATGTAGGCGTAGAAAGCCATTTTGAGGATGGCCTTGATCGTCAATAAGGGAGAGCACAATTCCAGAAAGTTCCGGATGTGTGCTATCAAGCAGACCATGAGTAGCAAAATGGACAAAGCGATATTTGGCTAACTCCTTACTCATAGCAGTAGCACGGTTAGCATCAAAGCCTAGCGCTAACTTATATTGATTAGCCGAGACCAAACCGGTTACGGCAGCGGCCTCTTCTTTTGAGTAGATCAATCTTGGCAGATCTGTTTGCACATCATTATCCCAACCTGAATCCCTAAGCGCTCGTATCAAGCCAGTATCTTCAAATTGACGGGAAGTTAGCACAACATTAACCGTTTCAGGCTCTTTTTTATATTTGATCGCTGCCAACTTAACCCTTGGATCATTGATGCTGAATACAGGATCGGCAAACATTGCAATGGTTCTATCTGCTGGTCTATGCTGCTGCGATTCGCGGCGCAATATTGCCAGCATTGAAGCAGAAGGCAGATTGACTACTTCATATGCCAAGATTAATGGCACAAATCTAGCCTCAGCGGATCGTGTCGGCAATGGCAATGCGGCAAAGGGAATGTAATGTAATGCTCCATCACTAACTACCAATAATCTCTTCTTAGATAACTGCTCCATTACTGGTCCAAGTATAATCTGAGCTAGTATGGTGGCAGCTTGTGAGTATTCAGCTTCTGCTTTGGCAAGTCGTGCTCTACGCTCTTCAACTGTTGAGTAACGTTTAGTTCGTACTGTTAAAAGCTCATAAACACGCTGTGCGGCAGATTCTATTTCAGTCCGTTTTGGCAGTTGGTAACTTTTCACACTATCAATGGTAACTGCCCAAAGATAACTTCTCTCTTCTCCTAAGCTATATTCCAAAAGTAGCGTATCGCCATCAAGAACCTGTTGTTGCACCTCTTTAAGACTAAGCGGTTGTGGCTGGGTAAGTGCAGCATAACGTGGACTAGCATTACGGATCTCAGCTCTCAACTGCTCATATTCCTCAGTCAGTAGTAGAAACTGCTTTTGTAATGCTTCCACTGAGTTGTTGCGTGCTGCGCTTTTTGCACGTATCAACTGTTCGGCTTTATCATTAAGCTGACGTTGTAGATTGCTCTCTCGCTCCACTAATGTGGGATCTATACCTTCACGTATATTAGTGCGGGCTTCGACAAGCAATTCTAATAGACTACGTGCACGTGCCCGCTCGCTGGCATTGAAGGCTACCTCATCATAACCTGCGGCTGGCTGTTGTTTGTGTTGTTGCATTAATAGGTCTATATAGAACTGATAATTATTTCTCACAATAGAAAAGTAGGATTGGCGCAGTTCCTGTCTAACAACACTGGAGCGTATCAACTCAATCAAGTTGAGGGCTCTCTCCATTTTATTGCGCGCTTCTGCTAATCTGCCTATTCTGCCTTCCACACGTGCAATATTATAGAGTGTGATAGCTTCGCCACTTCTATCCATCACTTCGACTCTCAGCGGCAATGCCTGTTGAAAGTACTTCAGAGCTTTTTCCATATTGCCTAATGAATAGTAGGTCTGCCCTATACTATCAAGCGTATATGCCTCACCACGGCGATCTTCCGCTTTATGTGTCAGTGCCAGTGACTGCTGAAAATGGTCGAGTGCCATATGTGGTTGACCCAAAGCTCGGTAAACCAGACCAATATTTTTGAGTGTGTAAGCTTCTCCATAGAGATCTTGAGAAGCTCGCCTTAATGGTAGCGCTTGTTTAAGGTACTCTAGCGCTCTCTCCATATTATTCAATTCATAATATGACATAGCCATATTGTTGAGTGTGGCAGCCTCTCCTCTAATGTTACCTAAAGTGCGCAGTAACGTAATTGACTGTTGATAGTAATCGATCGACCTCTCTAGTTCGCCTAATGAGCGGTAGACGGCTCCTAAACCTGTAAGCACATATGGTTCACTCTTCTTATCACCAATTTCACGAGCTATTGCCAGTGCTATCTGATAATATTTGATTGCATTCTCCAGTTCACCTTGATTTAGGTAGACGATTGCGGCATTTATAAGTGTAGTGACCTTTCCATCAAGATAACCATTCGCCTGTTGTATACGCAGTGCCTGATTATAATAATCGAGTGCCTGCCGCATATTACCAGATTGACTGCTAAGTAGACCTAGCTGATTAAAGACAGTGGCTTCAACCTTGTGATTACCATGCGTTCTGGCCAGTTCTATTGTCTGCTGATAATATTTCAGTGCTTCTGCTCTGTTCCCTAATAACGAATAAGCTATACCTATATCCAGAAGTGTTTCTGGCTCCTGTCTATGATCGCCCAATTCCCTACGTATTTTGAGCGCTTGCTGATAATAGTCGATCGATTTCTGCAATTCATTCATTTGCTGACAAAGTGCGCCCAAGCGAGCTAGTGTGGTAGCCTCTGCAGCACGCTCACCAGCATTACGCCAATATTCCAATGACTCTTGGAACTTTCTTATCGCTTCACGTATTAGCACTGGTCTGTCTTGTAGACGTAATCTTTCTGCCTCGAAATATATTTGCCGTGCCTTGATGCGATCGATATCTTGTCGTACCGCGATACGAGACTCATCTATCGCTATACGATAGCTACCAACTTTCTCGCCTTTATCCTGAGATACTACATCTATGCGATAGTCACCAGCAGATTCAGTTATTAATAGAACCTGCTCGGGCACCCCTGTCTCTGGAGGATTATCTATTTCTGCTAGCTTATTGCCGGCAGGATCAAATACTAATAGCACTATGTCTAGTTCACGTGGCTCAACGGTAAGTCTAAAATACTGATTGGCAGTAAAGGTAAGTCTATAGGAATGGCAGGCACCGCCTTTTAATTCCCTTTGCTCAGCTTCATCCTGCTTTAGTAAAAAGATCTCTTCACAACCATTGACAGCAATGCTAATACCTTTCTGAGTTGGTAAGAAAAATTGTTGGGCATGGGCTGTTA
>JBFLVQ010000184.1:0-14021 GCA_040758525.1 Acidobacteriota bacterium | reverse complement strand
GTTATAGTCGCATCTTAACCCAGAGTAACCCTCAGAGTCTTACATACATATTTTAGGTGCAAGTTAAATGATCTTTAGGATTTCGGTTTTCCCACTCGCTTGTCTGTTTTTGGGTGGGTGAGCGGTTTTCCGGTATGTAAGGAGATGTTATGGGCGTTAACAATTCGCAGTTTGGTTACCTACGCTTAGCGGTCATCATGTTGGCAGCACCGATCGCATTCTCTGCGATTGTCCCAGACCAATTGGCGAACGCTACTCAGCGAGCAAACTCGAAAAAGCGTCAACGGGCGTCTTCTAATCAAAATAGTGAGGAGATACGTAGCAAGGTACGACAACAGATCCTTGCCGAGATCCCCAATCTGCTACTGCACGAACAATCGCTCGATGAATCGTTTACAGATATACATGAAAGTGAATATGGTCCAACTCAGACCTTTGTAGCTACTGCTTATTGCATTAAGAATGTCACTGCCTGTGGTGTAATGGTACGCCCAGGAATTATTGCTGCAGATCCCAAAGTAATCCCATTAGGCTCAATAGTGCGACTTAAAGCAGGCAAATATTCTGGCACTTACCGGGTTTTGGATACTGGCCCAGCTATTCGTGGCACTCGCCTAGACATATATGTCTCCTGCCGCAGTGAAGCAATAAGCTTTGGGCGCCGTAAAGTGGAAGTAGAAGTTTTGCGCTATGGTTGGGGCGATGAAAATAAATCTGCAATGGGCCAATAACCAATTTTAACAGAGGGAAATTATTGCCCCATTAATTCCCTCTTTAACAAAAAATTGTTTATGTCATCTACTAACCCAACACCTGTTATCCTCGCCGAAGTGACTCGTGGTGCAATAGTAGAATCGCGCCATAGGGGTGCGATTGTAGCTGTTACTCCCCATGATCAAACAGTCTGTGCAATTGGCAATATCGATTTTGTTACCTATCTGCGCTCTTCTGCCAAACCACATCAAACCATTGCAGTAATCACTAGTGGAGCAGCAGCACGTTTCCAGATCACAGCACAGGAGCTGGCATTAATGGCTGGCTCGCATAGTGGTGAACCCTATCATGCTGAGTGTGCTGCTAATATCCTTGCCAAGCTTGGTCTGGATCGTACCGCTTTACGTTGTGGCATTCATACCCCTTTCAGTACAACTGCGGCGGCTGAATTAGGAGTCGAGGGCGTCACAGAGCTACATAACAACTGCTCTGGTAAGCATGCTGGTATGCTTGCAGAAGCATTAATAGGTAAGCACTCTTTAGACGACTACTACCATATAGAACACCCTGTGCAACAATCAATTAGAGGAATTGTTGGGGAGTTTGCCGGTATTGATAGATCCACCGTAGTGGTTGGAATAGATGGTTGTAGTGCAGCAACCTTTGCCGTCACAGTTCGACAAATGGCACTGATGTATGCACGGTTGGTAAATCCTTCTACATTAGCGTCGGCATTAGCAACTGCGGCAGGTAAAGTTGTTGAAGCAATGCTTCAATTCCCGGAAATGGTAGCCGCCGAAACAGGACGTATTGATACTGATCTGATGCGTGAGTTGCCTGGTCAATTGATTGCCAAAGCTGGTGCGGAAGGGGTTTATACTATTGGTGTACTCCCTTGTTCACGCTATCCAGAAGGTCTTGGGTTAGCAATCAAAGTTGAAGATGGTGATATCAATCGTGCCCGCAATGCGGCAATTCTTGGTAGTCTGGCACAACTACAATTACTAAATAACGAACAGATGGCGAGACTATCAGCGCGTTACCTGCCTCCTATTAAGAACCATCGTGGTCTTACTGTAGGTGAGATACGCCCAGTCTTTTCACTTAGATAACCGTCTATTTTCCAGACGCGAGTCTGAAAGTTAGACCAGATTTTCTGCTAACATTTTCTCCTCTTTCAGCAACATACGGGTTTTACAGCAGTTAAAAATTTTAACTAGATCTGTTCAATTTGGCACTAGCTTTGCCCATAGCAACACGTTAACTATGTGATTAGGGTGAGGCCAGATAATAGTTAAATGAGATTGCTAATCAAAAATGAGACGATCGCGATAATCATAAAAGCCACCTTAATACTGGGGCTTCTGGTTGTTTGCAAGCCAGTTCAGGCATTAGATCCTAACCGGCACATCTCCCAATACAGTAATAAAGTATGGAGACTAGAAGATGGCTTACCACAAAGTTCAATTGTGGCGATCCGACAGACCCGCAATGGCTACCTTTGGCTGGGTACGGAAGAGGGGCTAGTCCGTTTCGATGGCGTTCGCTTTACCACTTTTAGCAAAAAGAATACTCCAGCAATACAACGTAACCATATAAGAGCACTCTGTGAAACCAGTGATGGCAGTCTATGGATAGGCACCAGCGGTGGCCTGATTCAATTAAAGGATAATCAGTTCAAAGCCTACACAATCAAGGAAGGTCTGGCTCAAAACCGTGTCTCGGCATTATGGGAGAGCAATGATGGCAGCCTTTGGATCGGCACCAATAATGGTTTAAGCAAATTTAAGGCAGGTATCTTTACCAACTATCTAAAAATATCTGGCTCTACTACCAATAATATTCAAGCGATATATCAAGACCGCGAGGGTAATCTTTGGCTAGGACTACAAAATGATGGCCTAGTCAAATTTCAGGATAGTACGGTAAAAAAATATCGTATAGAGGGCGGCGAAGATAACTATACCGTAACAGCAATCTACCAAGATAGTAAAGGAACGCTTTGGGTTGGCAGACATGGGAAAGGGCTTTACCGATTAAATAATGGTGAATTGACCCCCTTCTCCACGAGTAATGCATTATCGCTTACTACTATCAATGCAATTTATGAGGATCGCGCTGGCAATCTATGGATTGGTACATATGATGGTCTATATAGGCTCTATCACGGTACCCTCACCGCGCTTAAGGGCCAAGATGGTCTACCCACTGGTATCGTTAGCTCAATTTATGAGGATCGTGAGAGTAATCTCTGGATAGGCACCCAGGGTGCGGGGCTAAACCGTCTAAAAGACGGGCTTTTTACGATCTTAACAGAACATAAGGGTCTCTCTAATGAGATAGTCTCCTGTGTTTATGAAGATCGTAGAGGAGATTTATGGATAGGCACATTCAATAGCGGCATCAATCGCCTTAAGGATGGTGTGATAACCTCCTACAAAACCAAAGATGGCTTAACCAATAATCAGATCAACTCGATTTGTGAAACTAACGATGGCAGCCTATGGATTGGCACGCATGGTGGAGGGATAAACAGACTTAAGAATGGCAAGATAACTTCGTACCAAACTCAAGATGGCCTTGCTAGTAACAATATCTCTGTTGTTTATGAAGACCGTGCTGGTACACTCTGGATAGGCACATTAGAGAGTGGATTGTGTTACTTCGAAAAGGATAAATTCAGATCCTATACAACTGCAGATGGCCTCTCTAACAATAGTATCTCGACAATTTTCCAGGACAGTAAAGGAAATCTCTGGATCGGTACATTCAATGGAGGAATAAACCTTTTTCAAAATGGGCGATTTACTGCTTATAACAATGCTTATACACTAGCTAGCGACTCTATAATGTCGTTCTATGAAGATCGCTCAGGAACACTCTGGATAGGCACTTATGGTAGTGGCCTGTATCGTTTCCAGAATGGCCGCTTTAATGTCTACACAATGGAAGATGGCCTCTTCAATGATGTGGTCTACCATATTCTTGAAGATGATCAAGATAATCTCTGGATGAGCTGCAATAAAGGGATCTTTCGTGTCAGCAAAAAAGAGCTCAATGATTATGCTGAAGCAAAGATCTCAGCGATCAACTCAATCTCTTATAGCACGGCAGATGGACTAAAGAGTAATGAGTGTAATGGTGGTACACAACCGGCTGGATGTAAGACCATAGACGGTCGGCTATGGTTCCCTACTATTAAAGGATTGGCAGGAATAGATCCTAACTTTACAAAAACAACTTCGCTAGAAATACCGGTATTGATTGAGCGCGTTATCATAGACAAAAAACCGATTGCCACACAAGCAATGGCAGTACGCCCCTCTGGTTCGGGAGAATTAGAGTTTCACTATACCGGGCTCAGTTTTGCTACTCCTGAAACAATCAAATTCAAGTATCGACTAGAAGGCTTTGATAAAGACTGGATCTATGCCGATTCCCGTCGTGTCGCCTATTACACTAATATTCCCCCTGGTAACTATCGCTTTACAGTACTGGCTTGTAATCAAGACGGTGTCTGGACACCAATGGGAGCTTCTTTTGAATTGCAATTGAAACCACATTTATATCAGACCAACTGGTTCTATGCCTTATGTACACTAGCAGTAGCGGGACTGATCGCAGCTAGTCATAGGCTACATGTGAAAAGGCTAAAGATACGTCAGCAAGAGTTGGCTTCCCTGGTTGATGCACGTACAAAAGAGCTACAGGTAGCAAAAGAGTTGGCAGAAGCAGCAACACGCGCTAAGAGTGAGTTCCTAGCAGTGATGAGCCATGAGATACGTACACCAATGAACGCCATCATAGGTATGACAGGGCTAATGCTAGAGACACCACTACTGACTGAACAGCAGGAGTGTGTGGAAACGATCCGTAAAAGCGGCAATTCGTTACTAACTATAATTAATGATATCTTAGATCTTACCAGGATCGAGTCTTCACAATTAAAAATAGAAAAACGGCCTTTCAACCTCATCGATTGTATTGAAGAGGTGCTTGAGATGCTTTCTCCTAAAGCTGCCGACAAGAGTTTGGAATTATGCTATTTGATAAGTGAAGACACCCCCAATATAATCGAGAGTGATATTACCCGTCTACGCCAGATACTAGTAAATTTAGTTGGTAATGCAATTAAATTTACTGATAGAGGTCAGGTCACTATCTCTATATTCAGTCAATCGCTAGAGAACAACCAATATGAACTTAGATTTGCGGTTAAAGATACTGGTATAGGAATCCCTGAGGAGAGTATTAATCGTCTCTTCCATTCCTTCTCTCAGGTCGATAGTTCAATCTCACGAAAATATGGTGGTAGTGGTCTAGGATTGGTAATTAGCAAACGCCTAAGTGAGTTGTTAGGTGGTAAGATTTGGGTAGAAAGCCAGCAAGGTATAGGCTCAACATTCTTCTTTACAATTAAAGCCAATACTAATGATGATAAACCTAAAGGCTATTTCTACAACTCTCAGCCTTGGCTACTCAACAAACACCTATTAATTGTTGATGACAATCCCAACTGTTTACAAGGATTGGTACTGCAAGCGCAAGCGGGTGGTCTCAAGGTCGATCAGGCGGTATCTGCTGGAGACGCACTAGAACACTTAAACCGTGGTAAACATTATGATCTAGTAATAATAGATGAGGGGTTGCCAGATATGGATGGGATTGCACTTGCCAAAGCAATCCGTAATATCGCAGATCTACAAGAGCTCCCACTGGTAATGATGCTAATTAGTAGAAACTATCGTGAACGTGATGCGCAGATCATGGATGAGTTATTTGTCGATCTACTAAATAAGCCAATAAAACGCGCAGCATTCTACCAAGTACTATCAGGAGTCTTTTCGGGTCAACCAACTCAACAAAACAATATCATTCCATTGAAAAGAAAATCTCTAAGGCTAGCCGACAGTCTACCCTTACGAATTTTGATCGCAGAGGATAATGAGGTTAATCAGAAAGTTGCTATCAAACTATTAGAGAATCTTGGTTACAGTGCTGATATTGTAGATAACGGGCAGGCAGCAGTAGAGGCACTACATAAAACCAACTATGATCTAGTGCTGATGGATATACAGATGCCAGTAATGGATGGGCTAGAGGCTGCCCGTGAGATTGGCCGTCTATGGCCTAATCAACGCCCCTACATTATCGCTGTGACCGCCAATGCGATGCATGGCGATGATGAGAAATGTCTTGCTGTAGGAATGGATGACTATCTGACCAAACCTATACAACGCCAAGATCTACAGGCGGCGTTGATGCGTTCAGCATTATGGAAGAAAAAGAGTAAAGAGATAAAACCGATCTATACTACTCCAGCTATCGATCGAAGTGCCTTAGAGAGATTACGAGAGATCGATGATGATAGTAGCGCAGATATAGTAGGAGAACTGATCAAAATCTTTATCAATGAAGCTCCTAAACGTATTGTCGCGCTTCGCCAAGGAGTAGAGGAAATGGACGCAAAGGCAATTAAATTTGCCGCCCATGGATTGAAGAGTAGTTGTGCTAGCTTGGGTGCTACGCAAATGGCAACATTATGCGCCAAGATGGAGAAAGAGTCTGGAGTAGGCTCGCTGGAACAGGTTGCCACGTACTTAATGCAGTTGGAAAAAGAGTTTGAACGTGTTAAATGGGAACTAGAACAAGAACTTATGCCACAGAAATCACAGCGATCACAGGGGGAATAGATCGGCTGTGATCGCTGTGATATAAAGATTTAGCTTAAGCTACGTATATTCTCGACACTGATATCATTCTTACGACGGCGCGGTTTGTATTGTGTAAGACTACCTTGCGCAGAAGTAGCAACAATAGCAAGAAAATCTTCTCCATCAATAGTCTCTTCTTCTAACAATGCATCACGTAAACGCTCTAGTGCCATACGTTCACGAGAGAGAATCTCACGCGCCCGCTTCATCTGAGTATTGATAATCATCTCGACCTCCTCATCGATTCGCTCTTCAGTACGAGGGCTATATTCAGAGAGGAAATCACGATGTGGACCGTGTGGACCACGCTCCAAACAGACAATCGGTCCTAGTCGGCTCATACCAAGCTGTCTTACCATCTTGCGTGCAATCGCGGTAGCTCGCTCAATGTCATTAGCACTACCTGAACCAAACGCACCTAGCATCAACTCTTCGGCTAGTCGGCCACCCATTAAGATGGCAATCTGTGACTCTAAGTACTCTCGCGAATGTATAAAGCGATCCCCTTCTGGTAGTTGTAGTGTTACTCCTAGCGCCATTCCACGCGGGATTATTGAGATCTTATGTATTGGATCAGAACCAGGCACATGTAGAGCAACAAGCGCATGACCAGCCTCATGTACAGCAATGGCAGCGCGTTCCTGCTCGCTTATTACTACTGAGGAGCGTTCTGCCCCCATTAGCACTTTATCACGAGCTTTCTCAAAATCATCCATAGTGATCTGTTCCCGTCCCTGTCGGGCCGCAGAAAGTACTGCTTCATTGACCAGATTGGCCAACTCAGCGCCACTGAATCCTGGTGTACCACGGGCAATACGATGTAGATCGATATCTTTAGCTAGAGGAGTCTTACGTGTATGCACCGCTAAGATTGCACGCCGACCACGTATATCGGGACGATCCACGGTTACTCGTCGATCAAATCGACCAGGCCGCAAAAGTGCGGAATCGAGAATATCAGGACGATTGGAGGCGGCCACAACAACAATTCCTAAGGTAGCATCAAACCCATCCATCTCTACCAATAATTGATTGAGCGCCTGTTCTCGCTCCTCATTATGACTGCTGGCAGCGCCACCACGATGACGTCCAATTGCATCAATCTCATCAATGAAGATAATACAGGGCGCTACTTTACGTCCTTGAGCAAAGAGATCCCGTACACGTCGTGCACCCACCCCAACAAACATCTCAACAAACTCAGAACCGGAGATAGAGAAGAAAGGTACACCAGCCTCACCAGCAACGGCACGCGCCAGCAAGGTTTTGCCAGTGCCAGGAGGTCCCGTAAGCAGAACTCCACGAGGAATACGGCCACCTAGACGGGTAAACCGCTCTGGCTTGCGCAAGAATTCTACAATCTCTTCGAGTTCTTGCTTTGCCTCATCAACTCCAGCAACATCATTGAATTTTACCTGTGTACGCTCGGCACGAACCGGTCTCTTCTGATTCTGATTAATCCCTCCAGGACTTTTGCGTATAACAATATAAAAGACCCCAGCAATAGCAAACAACAGCACTACCGAACTGATCACCTGTACGGTATCAATAGAACCAGGGGCAGTAAAACGCACTGGTATATTACGTGCAGCCAATTTGTCCGCGACAGCAACCTGAGCATCTAGGTTTGGCAAGTCACTAAAGAAGTGGCGACCATCTATCAACTCACCACTTACCTGTGCTCCATCAATAAAGACGGTCTTAATTTGACCAGACTCTAATTGCATTAGAAGGGTGGTGTAATCAAAGTTGCTGATAGGCACTTTACTAGCCCTAGATACGGTAAGTGCAGTAGCAGCAATTAGAGCAATTGCAATGATCAGAATAACCGGCAACAGCCGCCGATAACGTGGATCTTTCATAACTAAGATATATTCCTTATTTACTAAAATTATTTATCGCCCGGAGCGTTGACAAGATTAGCCCAGACTTAGCTACCAGCCACCTAAGAACTGTAGAGAATTGATAAGCAGATGTGGCCTACGCAAATTGATTTAGCTTAGCAACAACCTAACACTCTAGACAAGCTGAGCGGAGTAAAATTTTACCTGATTATCTAGCTCAGCTAATCTGCGCTCCAGATTGAATTTTCCCCCGCCTCAGTCTAAAATGTCTCTGCCGGTTAACCTTTAGGAGTTTCACCGGATAAGGCGATATGGCTCAAGTACAACTGAAAAATTTAAGTAAAATTTATGATGGTGGAGTGTGTGCGGTAAAAGACGCCAGCTTTGAAGTCAAAGACCGCGAATTTGTTATTCTTGTAGGCCCCTCTGGTTGTGGTAAATCTACCCTGCTACGAATGATTGCCGGACTAGAAACAATCTCTCAGGGAGATCTATATATTGATGGTGAACGGGTCAATGACCGTCATGCCAAAGACCGCGATATTGCTATGGTCTTTCAGAATTATGCCCTCTATCCACATCTATCGGTCTACGACAATATGGCCTTCAGCTTGAAATTGCGGAAATTCTCTAAAGACGAGATAAAACGGCGAGTGCAAGAGGCAGCAGAAATTCTTGGCTTAACTGCTTATTTAGATCGTAAACCACGTGCCCTCTCAGGTGGACAAAGACAGCGTGTTGCGGTAGGTCGCGCTATTGTTAGACAGCCCAAAGTATTTCTCTTCGATGAGCCACTCTCCAACCTAGACGCAAAAATGCGTGTACAGATGCGCGTCGAGTTGATCAAGCTGCATCAACGTCTACAATCAACGATAATCTATGTAACCCATGATCAAGTCGAAGCGATGACAATGGGCGATAAGATTGTTGTAGTCAAAGATGGTGAGATTCAGCAGGTCGCTCCGCCCTTAGAGCTATATCGCAACCCAATCAACAAATTTGTTGCCGGTTTTATTGGTAGCCCAGCAATGAATTTCCTTAGTTGCGAAGTCACAACAGAACTGACAGGATTGCAGCTTGATGAAGGTAGCTTTCGTATAAAGCTGGCGGCAGAACGTATACGGCCGCTAGTCGAGAAGGGATTTCGTGGTCGGCGACTGATCTTTGGTATTAGACCAGAAGATATTGCCGATCTACGCACAGTAGCCAATCCACTTCCTGGCAGCACTTTTGAAGCCCGTATTGAGATTATTGAGATGATGGGTAATGAGAGCTTTGTACAGCTTTCTACTCCACGTCATGAATTGACAGCACGACTGCCTGCTGAGCTACCACTACAAGCTGGCGAGCGACGAGAATTTGTACTAGATTTAGCCAAAGTACATCTATTCGATCCTGATGATGAGAAGTCTCTGCTCTATGTGCAGCATACAGAAGTTGCTACCAGTGTGATCTAGCAATGAAAATCTTTAATGATAAGACCAAGCTGCGGGAATCGCTCACCGCTTATCTATTCCTTGCCCCATTCTTGGGCGTTTTTCTAGTATTTCTTGGCTATCCAGTAATCTACTCACTCTATTTAAGCCTACGCGCTACCTCTTTTAATACCGACTGGTATAACGTCTTTGGCAGCATGAAATTTGTCGGATTGAACAATTATCAGGAACTGCTCTTTAATGACCCGCGTTTCTGGTGGTCGCTCTACCGCACATTAGTCTATGCAGCACTGACAATTCCTACCTCGATTGTAATAGGTCTGCTACTGGCCATGCTGCTTAATAATAAGCTTCGTGCGCGTGGTTTCTTCCGTAGCTCTTTCTACTTGCCCAATGTACTCGATCTATATGTGATCGGGACAATCTGGGTGCTTCTCTTCAGCCCCAATTATGGTCTTGTCGATGTGGTGCTTAACAAGCTCAATATCACCTACTTCTCTACTACTGGTCTGCTTGGCAATCCTTGGACAGCACTCCCGGCAATCGCTTTTGTCGTGGTAGTAAAAGGGGCAGGATTTGGAATGATACTCTTTCTTGCTGCAATACAGAATATTCCAGATTCAATCTATGAGGCCGCTGATATTGATGGAGCAAGCTGGTGGGAGAAACTCCGTTATATAACCTTGCCATTGGTCAAACCGGTTATGCTCTTTATGATCATCACCGGTACAATGAATGCGCTTAATGCCTTCACAGAGATCTATGCAATGGCTTCCACTCGTTATGGCTATGGTGGACCATTTATTGAATTTGGCGGTCGTTCGGTAGGTTCAACTTCGATTTCCGGTCTATATCTCTACCAACTCTTCGAGCGGGGTGAGTATGGCAAAGCGGCTGCACTCTCCTACCTACTGATGTTGCTAGCTTTTATTATCTCATTTATCAATATGAAATGGTTAAAAGCGGAGAAATAGATGCGCAACCATTCACTAAAAGGTTTTCTCCTTTATGTAGCGCTCTCTGTCGCCTGCTTAATCTCATTGCTACCGATCATCTGGATGGTGGTAATTGCCTGTAAGCAACAAGGACAGGCGCTTAAATTTGAGTTTCTCCCTGCCAATACTGGTACTACCGCACCTTACCGTATTAGTGTAGGCAAAATACGTTCACAAGTCAGCCTAGAATATCGTAATTCTTCTGCACAATCGGTCTTTGTCCGCACCTCTTTTAATGCCAATCGAGAAGAGGAGATGAATGCGGAAAACGGTATCTTCTCAATAACATTCTTTGATATTCCGCCAGGAGAATATGAATATGGCTTTATCGTTGATGGTGAGTGGGTAGGGGATCCTGTACAAACCAATCGACGCGCTGATGGTACTCCAATATTACGTGTAGATGGGCCATTATCTAGCAATGTGCCACTACGTAACGCTACTACGGCAGGAGAGCAGGAGATCCTTTTTAGATTTGCTGGAGCAACAGAAGCACCAGTAATAGCACGTCTACAGGATGGTCGAGAAATATCGCTGACAGGACCCAACCCAGAGGGCTACTTTAGTGGACGCGTGCAAGCTCTTGCTCCCGGAGAATATACTTATCGTTTTGTCTATCAGCGCAGTTTTTGGGAAGGGCTAAGCGAACTCTACACTTATCGCAATTTCGTAGACATACTTTTTAACAAAGAATTCCCTTTTCTACGTTTCTTTCTTAACAGTCTAATTGTTGCAACACTGGCTGCGCTCTTTACTGTAGCGCTCTGTACAATGGGCGGCTACGTTTTTGCTAAGAAAGATTTTTATGGTAAGCGTACGGTCTTCTATATATTTCTTGGCACAATGTTGGTGCCGGGTATCATCTTTATGGTGCCGCAATTTGCTATCGTAACAAAATTGGGCTGGATGAACAGTTATTGGGGAATGGTTGTGCCTCACTTAGCCAATGTCTTCGGCCTTTATCTGTTACGTCAATATATTGAGACTGTGCCAGATTCCCTTTTTGAAGCGGCAAAACTTGATGGAGCAAGTGAGTGGCAGATCTTTTCACAAATTGTTGTACCGCTTTCTATGCCTATAATGGTGACGCTCTTTTTACTTGTCTTTGTTGGCCAGTGGTCAAACTTCCTTTGGCAATATATTACCAATACACCTGATTCCCCCTTACGCACCTTGCCAGTAGGACTAGCTCTCTTCAAAGGTCAATACAATATTCGCTGGGAACAGATGATGGCTGGTGCTTGCTTCTCAGTGCTACCGATCACAATTCTTTTTATCATCGCGCAACGCTTCTTTATTGAAGGTATGACAAGCGGTGCGGTAAAGGAATAATTATGTCAGGCAAATTGCTGTTAACTTTGATAGCCGGTGGTGTGTTGCTCTGCCTACTAGTAAACGCTTGCCGATCTAATAGTAATGCCTCATCAACAGATATTGAGCTGACAGTTTGGGAGAGTTACAACGCACAAGAGCATGAGCTTTTTCTCAAGATTGCCAGCGATTTTGAACGTTATTACCAAGAGAAGAATGCTGGCAAAAGAGTAAAACTGAAACTTCAACGTGTACCTTTTGATGGATTGATGTCACTTATCAAATCCGCCTGTCTGGCTCAAGCCACACCTGACATATGTCGTGTTGATAATGCCTGGGCACTGACACTTGCCCATGGTAAAACACTCGTTGAACTTGATCAATTAAACAATTTCAACACTACCTTAACAGAGGCAGAAAAGGAGTATGTACCAGCAGCAATCGACTCCAATGTTATAGAGGTACGTGACCCAGATGGTCAGTGGCGCCGCCATCTATATGGTATTCCAGATCAGACCAATTGTGTTGCCCTCTTTTGGAATAAGGATCTCTTTAAACAATCAGAAAAAGAGTTACGTGAAAATGGTTTAGATCCAGATCGCGCTCCTCTTGATTGGCAAGAGTTTGTCAAATATGCAGGTATTTTAACAAAACCAGAGAAGAAGCAATTTGGCTTTGGCATGTTCAATTCTCTCTGGTGGTCACTTCCCTTCTTCAATACCTATGGTGCTGAATTTGTCCGGCGTGATGCGGATGGCAAGCTGATCTGTACTCTAGATGAGCCGCCCGCACAACAAGCGCTACAATTTATGACCGATCTATATCAAAATCATATTGAGGCAGGCGCCTGGCGTACCGGTTCGATCAATCCTGAGCAGGGGTTTCTAAATGGCAAATATGCAATGATCTTATCGGGTCCCTGGAATTTGAAACCATTCGCTAGTGTCAATTTTGGTGTTAGCCTTATTCCTGCCGGACCAGCCGGAACAAGCTCTAATGTCGGCGGCCAGAACATGGTGGTCTTTCGCACCTGTAAATACCCAGAAATAGCGCTGGAATTTCTCCGTTACTTTGCTTCTGAGCAAGTGCAGGTTCGTTGGTGTGAGACATTGGGTCAGATTCCTGTGAATCTACGCGCTTTTGAAAAGATCAATACCACTAATCGACCATACCTGGCTGTCTTTATGGAACAGATGAGAACTGCTCGCCCACGTCCTAAAATTCCCCGTATGGATGTACTGGAAGATAAGGTTATGAATCCGGCTTTACAATTGGCAATGCAGGGCGATAAGAGTGTGGCAGCCTCTCTAAAAGATGCAGTAGAACAGATTAACAAAGAGTTTCTCCCTCTACTCAATGATTGACTATCGCTAATCCAGGTACTTTAGGCTGCTAAAATGGACGAACTGCAGGCTTGCTACTATTTCTATCTAGCGTTACTATAAGGATACACAGATGGTTCTCCGGGTTAAAGAACTTGCTTTACGCTAACCTCATGCTAGCATGAAGAGAAATTAGCGTTATCAAGGATAGTTATGAAAAATGACGAAAGTGATAGTAGACCCGTAATATTGATTATTGATGACGAACCCGACTTTCTTGATTCTGCGCGCCTCTTCTTACAAGGAGAGGGAAAAAGTGATTATGAGATTCTCACCGCCAGCCAGCTTGGCAAAGTAGCCGAAATAATTGCCCAAAAAGCCGACCGTTTGCACATGATCTTATTAGATATACATATGCCAGACTGTAGTGGTCTGGATATGTTACGCTGGGTACGAGCGCATCCCCAACTGACACAAGTACCTATACTGATGCTTTCGGCTGATCAGGTAGGTCGCCGACGCGTAGCAGAAACCAAAGATCCCAATCTAGACTTTCTCCTCAAACCTTTCGATCCCGAAGTGCTCTACTACCGTGTTAAGCGATTCGGTAGCGCCGCTGTGGTTAACCGTAGTTGAATCAGTGAGTCTCTTCGGCGATACTAATAAAATCAGCTATTTTATTTAG
>JBFLVQ010000183.1:0-14108 GCA_040758525.1 Acidobacteriota bacterium | reverse complement strand
CTTGCTCCTGCTTCACCACTGTATGGATTGGGAAGGAACTTCTCTGCTGTCAAATCTGCTCTATTCAAATATCCTCTTGCTAGTCCTGCTCCTCCTATGTATATCTCTCCTATCACTCCGATCGGCAGCAACTGCTGCCTTTCATCTAGTATGTAGATTCCTACGTTTGCTATCGCTCTGCCAATCGGTACACTGCCTAGTCCTCCTCCTCGATACTCGCTACCTTCATATATCGTCGCGGTTATCGTGGTCTCGCTTGGCCCATAGGCATTACACCATCTCACCCTCTCTCCTACTACCTCCTGCCACTGCCTCAGTCTGCTACTGTGTACCTTCTCTCCTCCTGCTATCACCAATCGTACACTCGCTGGTAGCTGCCTCTTCCTCCTTACTAGCTCTTCAACTAGTTCGTGCCAGTAGGAACTGGGCAGATTCAATACCGTCACGGCTCGCTCCTCTATTCTGCTAAGAAACTGTGCTATCTCCAGTGTCTCTTCTCCATCGCGCAATACTACATTTGCCCCACTAACCCAACTGGCAAAGATCTCCTCTGCCGCTACATCAAACCCTATCGAGGCAAACTGCAATACCTTATCTGTCATCCCTAGTTCATATTCCTTGGCTATCGCCATTGTGCTATTTACCAATCCTCCATGACTGATCAGCACCCCCTTGGGCTTGCCACTTGACCCTGATGTGTAGATGCTGTATGCCAGATTATCTCTGCTGATGCTACTGTCTGGACTACTCTTATCCTCCTGCTCAATCTTTGCCTTCTCTGCATCCATACAGACCAAGCGTAGCTGTGCCATTCCCAGCCTCTGCCATATCTCTTGCTTAGTTACTACTACCTGCAATCCTGCATCCTCTACCATATATGCTAAGCGTTCTCTTGGATAGCTGGGATCTAGCACCAGATATGCTCCTGCTGCCTTCATTATCCCTAACAAGGCTATTGTCAGTTCCAAACTACGCTCCAGATATACCCCCACAATACTCTCTGTTCTTATCCCTATCTCTCTTAGATAATGTGCCAACTGATTTGCGCGTTCATTCAGTTCTTGGTAACTCAGTTCCCCCTCACTACTGCTTACTGCTATTGCTGCTGGTGTACGCGCTGCCTGTATTTCTACTACTTGTGCTACGCTCAGTTCTGTTTGATAGTCGCTGCTTCTACTGTTGCATTCCACCAACAGTTGTTGTCGTTCTGCCTCTGTCATTATTGACAGTTCGCTTATCCTTCTACTTGGCTTCTCTACTATATTCTCAAGCAATGTTTGATAATGGCCTAGCATACGGATTATGGTTTCAGCCACAAAGAGATCGGTATTGTATTCCAAAGATATTATTAGCCTCGCATCTATCTCAACCATTGAGAGGCTTAGATCGAACATAGCTGTGCCTAGCTCAATTCCAAGCGGAGTTATTGTCAAACCAGGTAATGTGACATTCTGTCTTGGTGCATTGTGCAGCACAAACATCACCTGAAACAGTGGTGTATAGTTCATATCACGCTTAGCTTGCAACTCATCAACAATTTTTTCAAATGGTACATCTTGGTTAGCATAAGCTGCTGACGTCACTTGCCGCACGCGTGCCAATAAGTGAATGAATGATGGATTGTCGAAGAGATTAGCACGCAAGAGAAGAGTGTTAGCAAAGAACCCAATTAGCACTTCTGCCTCGATCCGTGTACGGTTGGAGATAGGAGTTGCAACGACAAAATCTTGCCGGCCACTGTAACGGCTTAGCAAGATCTGAAATGCTGTTAATAGCAGGCCATAGAGAGTAATCCCCTGCTGACGGTGAAACGCTTTAAGTTTTTCTGTTAGCTCTCTGGAAAGCACCCAGTTTTGCTTGCTACCATGAAAACTTTGTACCAGTGGACGTGGATAATCAGTAGGTAGTTCCAGTATTGGTAGATTGGCAAGCTGATTTTTCCAATAGTGAAGTTGTGACTTAAATTCCTCACCTTGTGACCACTGTTGTTGCCAATAAGCGAAATCGGCATATTGGATTGACAAAGTTGGCAACAGTGCAGGCTTGCCAGCCGAGATGGCCTGATAGAGTATAGCTATCTCTCTGATAAAGATCCCTATCGACCAACCATCTGCAACAAAGTGATGAGTCGTCAACAACAATATATGCTCTTGCTCTGCGAGTCTTAACAACAATACTCGCAATAATGGACCAAGGGTAAGCTCAAAAGGCTGTCGTGCTTCCTTTGTTACTATTGTCAATGCTTCTGATTCGCGTATGGCTCCATCAAGTTCCTGTAAATCCAGAATTGGCAATGTTAGTGTTATGCTGGATAAGATCTTCTGTATGGGTTGTTCATCAACAATGCTACAGATAGTACGCAAGATTTCATGTCGCTCAATTATTGCATTAAGACTCTCTGTTAATGCCGTAACATTAAGCTTGCCTTTCATACGCACGGCTAGTGGGATATTGTAAGCAGTACTATTTGGTGTCAATTGATCAAGAAACCAGAGCCGTTGTTGGGCGAAAGATAGTGGTAACGGTTTATCTCGCGAGATAGCGACAAGCGCTAGCGAGTCACAATTGTGTACACTCTTCGACTTGCTTAAAAAATTGATTATCTCCTGTTTGCGTCTGATCAATTCAATGCGCAAGTCTGGGGTCAGCCTACCCTTTGGTGCACTGTAATGTAGTCGCTCCTCTTCAACCGAAATTTCTATACCAAGTTTATTAAGATCCGCGAGGAATAAGGCAATGCTCATAAATACCCTTCTTCCCGCTCATCTTGAGCAATACTGACCTGAAAGCCCTCATCAAGCGATGACCAGTGTTGCGCCTGTATAGGATCAATCTTGCCACCGAGCAAGGAGTGTACTAGACGATGGCTTTCAGTTAATACAAATAGCTGCTCTATAAGCTTAAAACTGAGGAAACCTATTTGACAAAGTCCGATCTGATGTTCAGGGGCAACCGTCTCCAGCAATTGGCTCATTGAGCCTGCTTCCAATGTGGTGAAATGTTCACTGTGCTTGCCATAGAGAGGGAGAATTGCATTCATCTGCGCGATCAGGAAGATCGCGAATGCGCAGCTTTCAAAAACAGGTCTGTTTACCAGTTGTCCATAAATATTAGCATCTATTTCTACATCACTAAATAATGTAACTAACTGATTCGTGACTGGGTGATAGTAGTATGTTCCTGCTGCCAACCCTTCAATCCGTCCTGGCTTGATATACAGATAGGTTTGGAGCGAATATGAACCACCTGCGGAGCCGTAACGATATTTTGATTTGCCATCGATTGTCTGTTGGCGTAGACAACTAATAAATTCACTAAACTGAGCAATAGTAATAGACTCTGGAGAAAATATCCTATGGCTACGACGCTCCAGATAGCTCTTTATCAATACCTCATAGGAAGTAGTAGAAACAAGCGTTATGGTGGTATCACGATCACTTATTGAGCGTAATCCGTGTTGTTGATTCTTGAATTCTTCTCGCTCTATGGGATCTAATATTAGTTCCGTAGCCTCTCTGCCTGCTTCTATGGTATGTCTTGACGGTGTGAGAGAGTTTCTAGGTTGTTTTATATATTGCTCATAAGCTTGAGCTAGACTGATGATAGTAGGATTCTGATAGAAGTAATCTATTCGAGGGCGAAACTGTATCTCACGTTCCAACAGATTGGCGATTCGAATCATGTCTACTGAAGTAGCGCCTAAAAAGAGCAGATTATCCATTGGTCCGATATGCTCGACTTTTAGAATACTGGCTACCAACTGGCCAATACGCTTGGTAATGGCTGGCCATTCCTCTACCTGGGATGTAATCTGATTCGTTTGGATCGCTTGTGTATAACTAGGTAATGCGCGGCGATCTATTTTACCATTGATAGAAAGCGGTACTGCTTCTATCACTACAAATACTGCTGGCACCATATATTCGGGCAATCGCTGTTTGAGATATTGGCGCAAATCCTCACTTAAATCCAGTCCTGGTTGTGGATAAGAGGCAACGATATAGGCAATTAGCCGTCGTTTTTCTCTCGACTCTCCGGCTGCGACTACAATTGCTGTGCGTACTTTGTCATGTTTTTCAAGCACATACTCAATCTCGCCTAACTCTATACGGAATCCTTGGAGTTTGATCTGAAAATCTTCTCTTCCTAAAAACTCAATATTGCCATCAGGTAGATAGCGACCCAGATCGCCAGTGCGGTACAAACGCTCGCCAGTATGTGGATGATAAATAAAGTTAGCAGCTGTCCTCTCCTCGTCGCGCCAATAACCTTTAGCCAATCCTATCCCACCAATGTAGAGTTGACCAGTAACCCATGTAGGGCATAGCTCAAGGAGCTCATTAAGAACATAGAGATGTTGATTGACCATCGGTTTGCCATAAGGGATACTTTTCCAATCGGACAATACTCTTTCAATTGGATAGAGTATTGACCAAATGGAAGCTTCTGTGGCGCCTCCTAAGCTGATCACTGATACTCCATTGACAAGTGATTTGATCCGATCTGGTAAAGCAACGGAGATCCAGTCGCCGCTCAACATCACTAAGCGCAAGTGTAATGGCTGTAAGTTTGTACACCCATACGCGTAGTCGATTAATATCTCCATTAGTGCCGGTACTGAGTTCCAAATTGTAATCCTATCTTTTATTAATAGCTCTGCCCAGTGTTTAGGATCACGTAGCATAGAAGCTTCAGGAATCACAATGGTGCCGCCTGTAGCAAGTACACCGAAAATATCGTAGACAGAGAGATCGAAACTTAATGACGAGAGCGCCAATATACGATCACTTGGCTTAACTTCAAATCTCTTATTAATATCGAGAATCGTATTGACGGCGCCACAATGATCGATCATTACGCCTTTCGGCAATCCAGTAGATCCAGATGTATAAATCACATAGGCAAGATCCTCGGGCTTCTGCATAAGCTTTAATGGTGTCGGTATAGAATTAGTAATATCTTCAGCTTTAATGCAGATCAGACGGACCCCTTCTGGCCATTCTAGTGATTCTTCCAGCCAGGGTTGAGTTAAAGCCAATACTACACCACCCTGCTTGAGTAAGTACCAACGACGCTCTTTGGGAAGATCTGGATCAATTGGTAGATAGGCAGCTCCAGCGGCAAGTATGCCAAGTACGGCGACAATCTGCTCCCATCCCTTTTCCATAACTACAGCCACTAGTGAATTGGGGCAGGCGCCTAGTTCATATAACTGCCAGCCCAAATGTTGAGAGCAAGCATACAACTGTGAATAGGTGAGATGTTGCTGCGCATAGATCACTGCTTCTTGATGTGGACGCTGCACAGCTTGCGTGGCAAATAGGTTATACAATGTCTGATCTGATATTGTGCTATCTGTGCAATTTAACTCATTACATTGTGCGAGTTGCTGGGCAGGTAACAGTTGTCGTACCGAGTCGTGCCATAAAGTATTATCATCGGCGAGACGATGTAGGAGTTCAGTGTAAGTATCAAACATGTCTTGTAGCAGACCTGCTGGAAAGATCTCTTCCACAGCATCCCAATTGAAGACTAGTGCACCGGCTTGTTCATAAACTTGATGATCAAGCCAGACCTGAGGCGTTTGGCTAATACTGTAGACCCGTTTAACGGAAATCTGTTCAGGTGTAGAAATCTTAACTTGGGCAGTGCTAGTTAATGTCAATGTGCTGGTAAAGACCACTGGCATTAATGCCTTCAAAGGTTTGTTCTGAATACGTGCCAATTCTCGTAGCACACTCACACCATTAAAATAACGGTGATCTAGATCGCTCCAGAGTTGCTGCTGTAGACGTTTAGCGCGCACTTCAAACGATTCTATTAAAGAATGGTTAACTTCTAATAGCGTTAAAGAGGTGAAATCACCAACTATACTGTTTATTTGCGGATGCAGTGGTAGCCGATTGAAGAGCGTCAGATTAATAGTAAAGTTAGGATTCTTACTCCAGGTCGTCAAGATTTCAGCAAATGCCGTCAATAATATTGCGGAAGGGGTTAAGCCTACTTGATTAGCTCTTGTCTTAATACGCTGCCAGCGATCGATAGTCAACCTAGCTTGTAAGCGCATAAACCTGGGCTGTTTTAGTGATCCAGGGGGGGGTGCTAATGGTAACGCTGGTGCGGGTGGCAATGTTGCCAATCGATTGCACCAATACTCTTTAGATTGCCTATATATTTTTGAATCTTGTAGCTTAATCTCAGCAAGTACATAGTCTCGAAAAGAGATCTTCAACTCCGGCAATATTGCCTGAGGATTTATATAAAACTGATATAGCTCTCTTTTGATAATCCTCATACTCCAAGCATCGCCAATTAAGAAATCAAAGCCTATATGGAGTCGCACACGTTTTTCATCTAGACGTGTAGCGCGGATTTCGAATAATGGCCACTGATCATACTTCGAAACTTGGTGTGATAGCTGCTTGCGAATAGATTCCAACTTGGCTGCTACCTCTTCTGCAGGTAATTTAGTCAGATCAAGGACTTCTATCTGATAAGGCGGTACCTCCTTAAGTATCTGCTGGATTCCATCTGCAGATAAAGTGGCGCGTAGCATGTCATGGCGCGTAATTAGACGTTGTAATGCATTATTGAGCCGTGTCAGATCTAATTGAGAACTCTCAAGCTCTATATAACTACGGGTTGCAACATTGCCCAATTCCATGTAGGCCTGGCGGCCAACCCAGTAGGCTTGTTGAATATCGGTCAACGCAAAAGGCTGATACCTATTCTCCCAATCCGGTATAATGGTTGGGAAAGTGATTAAACCTTGTGCCTTTTCTGCTTTCAATAGCTGTCTGATTGCAATAGTTAGTCCGGCTATCGTGGGAGTTTCAAAAAACACTTGCAGCGACAGATCTACTGAGAATTCTTTACACAGCTCAGCGACCAATCGTGTAGCTAATAGCGAATGCCCCCCCAACTCAAAGAAGTTATCTTGATTACTAATCTGCTCAATACCAAAAGCTCGCTGCCAAATATCGGTGATGATATGTTCGATCTTGTCACCAGCAACTGTCTCTACCTCTGTAGTACCCATAGCTAGCAGTGTATCCAGCTTTGTTGGTTGTGTGTCTAGGGTAGTCTTATCTTCAGCGCTTGCTAGCGCAGATTGACGCCGTCGCTCAATCCAATAGCGTTGGCGTTCGAATGGGTAAGTTGGCAATGGTACTCGATTGCGCTTTTCCTGAGAGTAGAATCCCAACCAATCGATCTTTACTCCCGCCATCCACAAGCGCCCCAATGTATTTAATAGAAAGACAGTATCTTCGGTCTCTTCACGCGGGTGCGGCAGCGAAGAGAGTACTACCTGTGTCTCACTTTTAAGTGTGTGCTGCTTGGTCAATAGACTTAATGTGCGCCCAGGCCCAACCTCCAAGAATACTTGCTCTGGCTCGTTTAGTAATTCCTTAATACCTTCGCTGAAACGCACTGTGTGTCGTAAATGGCGCACCCAATAGTCTGCACTGGTCGCTTCTGATGCGGTAATCCAGTTGCCTGTGACATTAGAAATATAACGGATTTTAGGGGGTTTAAGCAGTATTCTGTCTACCAATTTATGAAATTGTGCCAATATTGGCTTCATCATTTCGCAATGAAATGCATGAGAGGTATTTAATCGCTGACAATCAAGACCCTGAGCAAAAAGTTGAGAATGTAGTCGTGCGATCGCATTGCTAGTACCAGCTACAACACAAAGCGAAGGTGCATTAATCGCTGCAAGCGAAATTTCATCGCTTATATAAGGTATTATTTGATGCTCTGATAATGGTATCGCGAGCATATCTCCGCCTGGCAGGCTATGTGCCAATTGACCTCGTCTGGCAACCAGCTCAAGGGCATCTTCGAGCGTGATCACTTCTGCCAGACAAGCCGCTACATATTCGCCAATACTATGACCAATAAGCGCATCCGGTAATACCCCCCAAGAGATCCATAACTTAGCAAGTGCATACTCAATAACAAAGAGTGCTGGTTGAGTTATTGAGGTTTGAATAAGCTTTTGTGCTGCATCATCATTCTGTTCATTCCTATATAAAACCTCGCGTAGATCTAAACCAAGGTACGCTTTCAAGAATTCTGAGCAATAATCGACCTGTGCACGAAAGATTGACTCGGTTTGATAAATCCCTAGAGCCATATTTATGTACTGTGCCCCTTGCCCTGGAAACATAAATACGATTGGACGAGTTTTTAAATCCTCCAAGCTTATCAAGGTTCTACTAGTATTAGGCGATTCCAGCAGACTTATTGCTTCTTTAGTATTATTGCAGACAAACATATGCCGATATGGAAATGTTCGCCGTCCTACCTGCAGTGTAAAAGCTATATCAGCTAGTGGAATATCTTGATGATGCTTTAGATAATTAGCTAGATTGGCTGTCATCATTTCCAGTGCCGTATCCGTCTTTGCTGATAGTAGTAATAATTGATTAGGTCTGGAAGGTCCAGAACCTTCATGGGGAGGAGCTTCTTCTACTACTACATGGGCATTTGTACCGCCAATACCGAATGAACTCACACCTGCCCGTCTAGGGCTGTCGCCAGATTTCCACTCACTCAGTTTAGTATTGACAAAGAAAGGACTATTGGCAAATTCGATCTTGGGATTGGGTTGGTGAAAATTTAGGCTTGGCGGGATCATTTTATGCTTGAGAGCAAGTACTGTCTTGATCAATCCAGCTATACCGGCAGCTCTGTTTAAATGACCAATATTAGTTTTTAGAGAACCAATCGCACAGAACCCCTTCTTTTTTGTCTTAGCATAAAAAACCTCTCTAAGCGCAGTGATCTCGATTAGATCGCCAAGTGTCGTACCAGTGCCATGCGTCTCAATATAGCTAATAGTATCAGGCTCGACTTCAGCAACAGCTTGCGCTTCCGCAATCACTTCTGCTTGGCCTTTTACGCTTGGCGCTGTGTAACTAACTTTCAAGGAACCATCATTATTAATGGCTGAGCCTTTAATAACCGCCTCAATATGATCGCCATCGGCAAGCGCTTCGGAAAGGCGTTTTAATACCACAATACCAATACCATTACCAAAAACTGTTCCCTGTGCATTCGCATCGAAAGCTCGACAATGGCCATCAGGCGAGAATATGCCACCCTCTCTGTAGACATAACCTTCTTTATTAGGCAGATCGAGCGAAACCCCACCTGCTAATGCGATATCACTCTCATAGTTAAGTAGATTCTGACAAGCTAGATGTACTGCAACTAACGAAGTAGAACAGGAAGTTTGAACGTTGACACTGGGCCCTTTAAGATTCAATTTGTAGGAAACTCGTGTAGTGAGGTGATCCTTATCATTCTCCATAGATAATTGCTGACTACCTATAGCTCTCAACAGTTCGATATTTGAGCTAAGATTGACAAGAAAGTAGCTACTTAGGCTAGCACCAGCAAATATGCCTATACGACCATCGTAAGTTTCAGAGTCATAACCCGCATTCTCAAGAGCCTCCCAAGCAACCTCAAGAAAGATACGATGCTGTGGATCCATCAACTCTGCTTCTCGGGGAATAAAACCAAAGAATGAAGCATCAAATAGTTCTATATTATTCAACAAACCTTTCGCTCTTACATAATTTGGCTTACTTAATACTAATGGATCTAGTCCCGCTTCCACCAACTCCTGCTCAGTAAAGAAAGATATGGATTCAACACCATCGTGTAGGTTTTGCCAGAACTTTTCGATATTGTTGGCGCCTGGGAAGCGCCCTACCATACCGATTATTGCTATATCCCTCAGTGAACTAGTTTGCATATATCTCCTTGAATCTATCTCTTCTGTTTAGCAAAATGCCTCTTCTGATCGATAGCCTCCTTGCGCTTTCTAGCTCGCTCATCTATCTGCTGTAATGATAACGGCTCTTTCTGCTTCTGTTCTTGCTGACTTAAAAAAAGCGCCAACGAGGAGATGGTAGGATTTTTAAAAAACTCCACTATTGGTAGGTTATATCCAAACCGTGTCTGTAGTTTGCTCTGTACTTGTACTATCAATAAAGAATGGCCACCTAATTCAAAGAAGTTGTCGTGTATACCGACTTTTTCAAGCTTAAGTAGCTCTTGCCAAATAGCAGCAATGCCACGCTCCAACTCCGTTTGTGGAGCAATATAATTTGCTGCTAACTGTGTGCTTAACTGCTCTGGTGCTGGTAGTGCCTTACGATCTACTTTGCCATTGGGCGTGAGCGGTAACTTCTCTAACACTAGATAAGCTGACGGTATCATATACTCAGGTAGTCGCTTCTTTAATTGCTCCCGCAGTTGTGTAGTTACCATTACTACTTCTGGCTTCGCTACTAAATATCCTACCAGCCGCTTCTCTCCATCCTCATACTGCCTGGCTATTACTACTGCTTCTGCTACTCCTTCCTGTTCCCCTATAACTGCCTCTATCTCTCCTAGCTCTACTCTATATCCTCTTATCTTCACTTGCTGGTCCGCTCGTCCTAGCGGCTCTACTATCCCATTAGGTAAGTAACAGCCTAAATCTCCGGTTCGATATATCAGGTCAGTTTCTTGTCCAGTAAATGGATTTGTGATAAATCGTGCTCTGGTTAATTCCTCATCTCCTATGTATCCCAATGCGATATGTGGACTGCGTATGTATATCTCTCCTACCTCTCCTATCCCACACATCTGTCTGCTTGCATTAAGCACCAACAACTGTACATCTTTGATACCCCTGCCTAATGGCAAGATCTCTTTCTGCTTTTCTACCTGTGACTCTGACATTGTTACCAAATGGTAACCTACTGCTCGCTGTGTCTCTGTTGAACCATAGTAGTTCACACATTGCACCTCTGTAGCCAGTTCTTTTAATCGTTTTACATCTCTCCAAGTCAATACATCCCCTACCAGAAAAGCATAGCGTAATGCTGTTATCCTTATCTCTGCTCCTGCTTGTGTAAGCAACTGTGCCATTGCCGGTGTCAAGTGTGCGATACTAACTCCTTCATCTCTCATCCATTGCGCTAACCTCAGTGGTTCTCTCATATACTGCTCGTCAGGTATGCATATCCTCGCTCCCAAACATAGTGGTGTGAAGATATCTCTATGCAAAGGGTCGTGTGATAGTCCTGACAGCATGCTGAAGCGATCTTTTTCATTGAGGCCAAACTGCTCCTTCAGCCAAGGCAGAAAATGGGTCAGTGATCCTTGTCTTCCCATTACTCCTTTTGGTTTACCTGTTGAGCCTGATGTAAAGGCAATATATGCTAGCTCATTAGCTGCTACTGTAATTGCTAGGTTATCGCTGCATTGTGATGTCAATACAGCTAGCTCTGTCTCACTGCTTAAGTCTATACAACACCTATATTGCTGCTGCTCAACATACTCTGTTAACTCTGCGGCTACCATCTCTGCTGGCAATAATCCTATCCAACCTTGTACTTCTGCTATCTCAAGATAATCTATCAACCTCGTGGCTGGATATGTTGGGTCTAATATCACAAATGCCGCTCCTGCTTTCATCACACCCAACAATGTCCACACTAACGTAGCATTGCGTTGCCCATAGATTGCTACTACATCTGCGGGCCTGAGATCTTTACTAATTAAATAGTGTGCTAACTGATTGCTGCGCTCATTCAATTGCTGATAAGTCCATTTACTTCTCTCATCCTGCACGGCAATCTGCGTGGGTACTTGTGCTGCCTGCGCTTCGAACAGTCTGGATACGGACCCTTCCCACTTGTCGCTGAGCGGCTCTGTGGGATTGGGTAAGACAGTTTTTGTTTTGTTAGTGAGTAATGAATAACTGCTCACTCTGCTAGTAGGTTCTGCTACTATCTCAACCAACAACCGCTGGTACTGCTCTAGCATCTCCTCCACTCGTTCACTGCTAAAGAGGTCAGCATTGTAGACCATCTCCAGTTTGATACTATCGTACTGCTCTCGTAAATAGAGTGTGAGATCGAACTTGGCTCTCGCTTCTGCATTCACTAGCGGCTCTACCGATAATCCTGCTATCTGTGTATGCTCACTGTGCAGGTTCAACATATTGAAGAATACTTGGAATACCGGAGTTCGACTGAGGTCTCGTGCTGGCTGTAGATGCTCAAGCAACTTCTCAAATGGTATGTCTTGGTGTGCATATGCCTGCAGTGCGCACTCACGCACTCGTTGCATTAATTCTACAAAACTGGGCTCTCCAGAAAGATCTGTACGCAATGGTACTATATTGAGAAAGCATCCTATCAATCCTTCTATCTCAGCACGATTACGTCCGGCAATGGGAGATCCTACAATAATATCCTCTTGTCCTGAATAACGCTGCATCAATATATTGAAAGCAGCCAGCAACGTCATAAATAGTGTCGCTCCTTCACGTCGGCTGAGCATTTTCAACTCTGCTACTAACTGCTTATCAAGTAATATTACTCTGGTTGCTCCTCGATAGGTCTGCAATGGCGGGCGAGCGAAGTCAGTGGATAACTGCAATACCGGTAACTCTCCTGCTAACTGTTTTTGCCAATATCCTAACTGCTGCTCCAGTACATCACCCCGCAACCATTCTTGTTGCCAATTTGCGTAATCTGCATACTGAATTGGCATTTCAGCCAACAACGATGGTTTACCTGTCGAGAATGAAGTATAGAGTGTGACAAGTTCTCTCACGAATATCCTTATTGACCAGCCATCCGATACTATATGATGCATATTCATCAGTAGTGCATGATCTTTATCATTTATCCGTAATAACAGTGTGCGTATCAGTGGTCCAGTAGCGAGATTGAAAGAGTGTTGTCTTAATTCGGCTGCAATTCTTGTTAGTTCGGTATTCAATTCTTGTTCAGGTAGCATGACTATATCAATGACCAATAGCAATATATTCAATTCGGAGAGAATCTCTTGTTTTGGTTGGCCATTGACATTGATAAAGAGAGTACGTAATGATTCATGACGGCGCACAATCTCATTGATACTCTGTGCCAGCACTGTAACATTCAATGTTCCTTTG
This sequence comes from Acidobacteriota bacterium, assembly GCA_040758525.1. Taxonomy (GTDB): domain Bacteria; phylum Acidobacteriota; class Blastocatellia; order Chloracidobacteriales; family JADJPF01; genus JBFLVQ01. The sequence goes on along the minus strand of JBFLVQ010000183.1, from coordinate 1,138 downwards.
AGGCGCACGGCAGCAAACATATTGTAAGTAGGATTGCCTGGCTCAAACTGATCTAAAAACCATAGACGCTGCTGTGCAAATGAGAGTGGCAAATCCTGCTTACGGGTCACCGGCACTATCGGGGGAATAATCAATCCCTGTTCTGTACGCTTTAATACCTGTATCTGTTCTGCTAGCCCCGCTACTGTAGGAGTCTCAAATATACTACGTAGCGGCACCTCTAATGAGAAAATTGCTCTGAACCTAGATATTACCTGTGTTGCTAACAGAGAGTGTCCACCTAGTTCAAAGAAGTTGTCATTCACTCCTATCTGCTCAATATTAAGCACACTCGCCCATATCTCTACCACTATCTCTTCAATGGGACTGCGCGCAGCTAGATAACCTTCACTAGCTATCATTGTGTCTGCTAGTTGTGGCGCTGGCAATGCTCGCCGATTAACCTTACCATTGGGTGTGAGAGGTAAGCACTCCATCATCACAAATGCTGATGGCAGCATATACTCTGGTAACTTCTCTTTAAGATAAGCTCGCAGCTCATTAATATTAACTGTACTATCCTGCTCCATTATCAAATAGGCTACTAACTGTTTGTTGCTGGGCCGATCCTCTCTTGCTATTACTATTGTATCGCGCACATCAGTGTGGTTTAGCAACACTGATTCAATCTCACCTAATTCAATTCGGTAGCCTCTTACCTTTACTTGTTGATCAATACGACCAATGAACTCTATATTGCCATCACTGAGGTATCTGGCTAAATCTCCAGTGCGATAGAGCCTAGTTCCTGCTTCATTACTGTATGGATTGGGTATGAACTTATCTGCAGTCAAATCTGCACGATTGAGATAGCCTCTCGCCAACCCTACTCCTCCAATACACAACTCTCCTGCTACTCCTATTGGTACTGGCTCTAGCTGCTTATCCAATATAAATATCTGCGTATTGGCAATGGGTCGTCCTATTGGTATGACTTGATCTCCATTAGTACGTTGACAATGCCAGAAGGTAACATCTACAGTTGTCTCGGTTGGTCCATATTGATGATAAAGCTCTGCATCCAGACTACGCCAAAACTTCTCCGCTAACTCAACAGTAAGTGGCTCTCCTCCACAAAACACCATCCTCAAGCTATTAC
>JBFLVQ010000182.1:0-14135 GCA_040758525.1 Acidobacteriota bacterium | reverse complement strand
TTGCTCGGTAAAGACCAGTTTGGTTACGTAAGCCCCACAATAGATTGTTAATTGATAGGTTTGATTAGGCTCTTCTCGAAATCGGTAGATACATTCTGGCGCTTGGTTGCGTAATATTTCAAGAATCGCCGCTACTAATTTTTCTTTTGGGGAGCGAATTAACCCCAACCTCTGCACCTTAAACATAGCCTTACACCCACTCTCTGCTGATGCGTCAAATAATATGACAGCAAGCTATGTTCCATACTCAGTGAGGAGATCGGTTATTATGACCGAAGAACTTGTAACATCTCTTCATGTATTAAACCATTAGTAGCAAGTAGCTCTCCTTTATAAAGATCAAAAGGACTACCATCAAATTTAGTAACATAGCCACCTGCTTCAGTGACAATAAGGGCACCAGCCGCAGCATCCCAAGGCCCTAATTTCATCTCCCAGAAGCCATCAAAGCGACCTGCGGCGGTGTAACATAGATCCAAAGCAGCTGACCCATCGCGTCGTATTGCTCGCGCTGCTAGCGAGAAACGCGCAAAATGGTTAAGGTTGTTCTCTGGGCTAGTCTTAATGTCGTAAGGAAAACCAGTAACAAGTAGACTTTCGGCTAATTGTGTAGTCTCTGAAACACGTATACGACGATTGTTAAGTGTTGCGCCAGCACCCGATTCTGCCACATAGATCTCGTCACGCATAGGATCATAGACTACCCCTAATATCGGCTCTCCAGCACGCGCTAATGCGATTGAAACAGCAAAGACCGGATAGCCATGGGCATAGTTGGTCGTACCATCAAGTGGGTCAACAATCCAGCAGTAATCTGAAGCTGTGGCTGTCATACCACCCTCTTCAGCAAGAATCTGATGTTTAGGGAAATGCGAGGCGATCTGTTCCTTGATAAAGTTTTCTGATAATAGATCAATCTCTGTTACTAGATTGATATAGCCTTCCCCTTTAGCGTTGATAGTAATCTCACGTCCAAAATTATCACGTAGGATCTTACCAGCTTCGTATGCGAGAGAAACAGCAAAATTGAGCATGATTTAAGAGACCTTGGTAAAATTTGCCACGGACGCAGACACCTTTTTATCTGCGTCCGTGCTAAAGAAAAAGATTAACTTGCTTTCTTGCCAGGGTGCTCATGCTTTTCCGCAGGCTGACCTGGATGTTCAGCAGGTTTGCCAGGATGTTCTTGCTTATCGGCTGGCTGGCCAGGATGTTCTAGATGTTCACCACCAGTTATTTCAGCTACTACTGTTACCTTGCCGGTTGATAGACTATAGGTACCACCCGCCAGCTTAACTTTATTCTCTTTTAATAGGTGAGTCAGTATTTCACTACGTCCTGCCATTGTTGCCACAACATTGCGCACATTCTCGTCTACCGACTTGGCAACAAGATCGCCACCCTGTAATTTGGCCTTTTTAACCGCCGGTTTAATCTCATTTACTAGATACTGTATGTTGCCGGGTGCGCCTTTCTCTTCTGTTGCTGCCGTCACAGCGCCACACTTTTCATGGCCAAGTACAAAGATAAGGGGAGACTTGAGGTGCTCAGCAGCATACTCTATGCTCCCTAATGCAGCCTCATCCATGATATTACCGGCTACACGCACAACAAATATATCACCTAGCGATTGATCAAAGATCAACTCTGGTGACACACGTGAATCTGAGCAAGCCAGTACAATTGCAAAGGGATTCTGCCCTTTAGCTAGTTCTGTTAATTTTGCTGCGCTGAGATCCCGTGACTGCATATTGTTATTAGCGAAACGCTCATTTCCCTGTATAAGCAGATCAAGGGCTGATTTGGCATCCGTGGCCTTGGCCGGTATGGCTGGTGCAGCCGGCTTTGCCGTATTAGCCGTGGTATTTGGATTGGCAGGTTGGGCAGTTTCACTCTTACAGGCTGGCATCAAGCCTGCCAATGCCAGCATCAGTGTTAAAACCAAGATACGACACCGATCTGGTGTCGAAACCCATAATTGCACCTTTCCTGATAACATACGCTCCTCCTCTTTCCAATATCGACTCTGATCACCCGGGTGGCCATTCTAGTTGGAAACTACCTATTTTGCAATCCGCTTCTCAAACCCTCTGCTAATTACTAGAAAGCTTGACGATGTAGTAGTGTACGTGTAACGTTAACTATTACTACAGCAAGCAGGGTTGGGTTATGTCTTTGGAGTTTGGTATTGAATTCAGTTGTGCAGTGCGACGGCGCATTAGTGAAGAGAAATTGCGCGAGTTGGCACGACTGGCAAGTGTTAATTCCCGCTTCATCACGCTTAGCATCAATTCTCAACACCCACCTACACAAGATATGATTCGGTTCGTTGAACGCTCAACCGCAAAGCTCACCCAACTTGATGAGATCTTGCCACATTGCCGCCAATGCCCAGCCAACCTAGCCAATAACCTGCCAGAATATCATGGTGAATTGATTGGCTGCCTGGGCCGTATTAACTACCCTATTGAAGCGACCTTTGAACACTTCCTTGCTAACCGTATACAGCTTATCCTTGATGTACTGCCAGCAGCAGATTGGCCACGTATACTGCATATACTTATTGACCGAGAGTCTCCCTTTGATGGTGAAGTAACCAAAGATTTACGGCGTGTCACTACTGCTGATGGCCTGCGTTTCTTTGAACTGCGTAACGCAATTAAATTACATCGTCAAGCCTCTCATCTCTGTACCGATAACATCTTTGATCTGTTAGGTGGCTTTGCCACTACTGATAATGGCGCAAGTAGTTATTGTCGTGAATTACCAGTAATGGCATTAGCCGATTACACAGAACTTTTTGACACACTCTTCCATCAAGATCTTTCCAAACAAGAAAAAGATGATCTAATCAGATACAGTAATTCCTTTCGTCAATACCTACGTTATGCAGAGGCGGTACGGCGCGCTGACGAGTTACAAGTACGATTGCTGATCGACTAAACCAGCATAGTCTCCTACCCTGTCACAAAAGATCTCCCTGTGACGTTTAATGGATAATTAGTAATGGTATCAAATGAGAAAAATTTATCCCTTTATTTGGAACTTTCTTCGCGTTTTCAAGTGTAAAGGAGCATACCCGCTCCTCTTTTAGTTACTTTTGAAACAGACGAGAGGGAAATATGCACAAAAAAGCTGCGTTACTTGCCTGCATGCTTTTGGCATGGGTACTTGCATTCACTTCAACCATTCTCGCTAACACTAAGGAGCCCATAGAAGAAATAGATCCTAGCGAAGGAATGTTGATTCGCACCGGTGAAACTTTGGAATCCATTCCCTTAAAGAAAACCAATGTGAAGATCTCTCTGATAGGCTTTATCGCCTCGGTCGATGTAGAGCAGATTTTCACCAATCCCTACACGGAAGAGATAGAAGCCATTTACATCTTTCCATTGCCATCAGAATCAGCCGTTGATGCAATGGAGATACGAATTGGCAAACGAGTAATTCGAGGTAGTGTTAAAGAGCGCACAGAAGCACGCCTAGACTATCAGGTGGCACGCAATGCTGGCCATCAAACCGCATTACTGGAACAGGAACGACCTAACATTTTTACTGCCTCAGTAGCCAATATCAAACCCGGCAAGAAAATTGTCGTACGAATACACTATACAGAACGACTGGCTTATGATGATGGTGGGTTTCGGCTGCACTTTCCCACTGTTGTCGCACCTCGTTATATTCCAGGCAATCCTATTGGCAAACAGGGAGTAGGAGCAGCGCTAGATACGACTCAGGTACCAGATGCCTCTCGTATTACGCCTACGGTCTTGCCGCCACAACAACGTCCTGGCAATATCTCAATTAATGTCGATTTGGATATTGGTTTCCCTATTCGAGAACTGCGCTGCATTTCGCATGAGATAGAAGAGCGAGAGATCTCTTCCTCACACTATAAGGTAAAACTGGCCAAACATGACGAGATCCCTAACAAGGATTTTATCCTTGAATACAAGATTGCTGGTGAAAAGCTACAGGCCACATTTATGCAAGCTGTTAACAAACGTGGCCAGGGATATTTTCTGCTAATGGCCACTCCTACAGCAGTGGCCGAGGTCGATGATATGCGTCCTAAAGAGGTGATTCTAATTATAGACACCTCTGGTTCAATGGCAGGCGAAAAATTAGCTCAAGCCAAGCGTGCGCTCAGTGTCTGTCTAGAGAGCCTTAACCCACAAGATGCTTTTAACATTGTTAGATTCTCAACCGGTTTTAAACCTATGTGGGAATCTTCGCTACCTGTCACACCCGGCAATCTAACAGAAGCAAAAGCCTACATTAAGAGTCTAGAAGTAGATGGTGGTACAGAGATGCTGCCACCACTTCTATACGCACTAGAACAACCACCCATTGATAACAAGTTGCGTTTGATTGTCTTCTTTACTGATGGACAGGTTGGCAATGAAGCAGAGATACTACAACAGGTAAAGCTAAAATTGGCTAAGTCACGTATCTTTACTTTCGGTATAGATACTGCTGTGAATGAGTATTTCCTTAAGAAACTGGCACAGATCGGACGCGGCACAGTAGAGTTTCTACATCCCGAGCAACAAGATATTGAGCCTGCCATTGAGCGCTTTCGCAAGCGTATCTATGCGCCTATGCTTACCGATCTAGCGATCGATTGGGGTGGCTTGATAGCTAGTGATGTTACCCCCAATCCGCTGCCAGATCTATACTTAAACCAACCGGTCTTTGTGATCGGGAAATTCCTTCCCAATGGACATCAACCTTTACAGATTAGTGGCCAGCATGCACAAGGTCTCTTCTCTTTACCAATCTCAGTTGATGCTACCAAATCCACTGTCCGCGCTAAAACACTGGCTTCGCTCTGGGCACGTGCACAGATAGAACAACTGTCCGATCTACTTATTGAGAAGCCTAATGATACCAAGCTCAAGAATCAGATCACACAGTTGGCATTAACTTATCAATTACTTAGTCCATTCACATCCTTTGTTGCAACAGACCTGCAAACAGTGGGGGCGGCAAAGAAACCTAGACAGATCTCTGTACCGGTAGCGCTACCATCTGGTTGGAGCCATTCAAATGTGACTAAGACTCCCAAACTCTCCTCAATGGCGGCAATAGGAAAAGCCACCTCCACAAATACAAGTGCCTTGGCACATAATCAAGTTCTCCCCACTTCACCTAAAGCAGCCACAACAACACCAGCCACCACATTAACAAGTAACAGCGCAAATAGACCTGCGATCATAGGCAGACCAATCAACACAAATAGTCAAACTGGTGGAACAAGCAGCATTAACAGTCTAAACCGAATCACATTACCAACCCAGCCAGCCGCACCAATACCAGTTGTTACAGCAACAGTAACTAAACCAGAACCAAGCACAGATGCATATAATCCTGTCGGCAATACCCTCGATTTAACTAACAGCAACAGTGTGTTACATCATCTTGTGCGTCAACAATCAGCTAGCGGAGGCTGGGGAAATACGGTTAATGCTAACTCACTACGTGCGACCGCGCTTGCTACACTTGCTCTAATAGCTCATGGCCATACATCAGATCGTGGTCGTTACCAGCAAGCAGTTCGTCGTGGTATCAATTACCTGATAACCAATATTGATGCAGATGGGATACTACAAGGCAGCCGTGGACAAGATCGACAGACAGAGATCCAGGCACTAGCACTCTGGGCGCTAACAGAAAATTTACATTCCTCTTCCAATGAAGAATACCGAAAAGCAGCTCAAATGCTCTTCACAGGGCTATTAAAGCTGCGTGAGCCAGATGGTATTTGGCGCTCACGTGAAAGTGGTAAAGAGAGTATGCGAGCAACTGCTTGGACAGCGTTTGCATTGACCAGTAGTAGGCGAGCAGGGGTTGGGGATAGTGAGCAACTCTTACAGATTGCCACACTGACTGCAGCACGTAGTAAATACAGACTTGAGCATGCGCTAATAACTCTACTTGCTGGCCAGCCGGAGAAATCAGAAAAGCTTGATGAACTAAAAAGAAATTTGCTTGTCAATAATTGGGGCTCAGGTCGTGATTTAAAACTGAGCAAGGCTTTCTTTGCCTTAGTCTTTCTACATGAGGTTGACGGCACTGCATATAACAAGCTGACAACCCAAATCAGTGGAATTACACTTGGCCCACAACCTTCTGTAATTTCACTAGCCTTAAGAGAACTGACACTTTCTGCTAATGTAGGCACACTGGTAGGGCTACCCTAAAGATAAATATTCGGTGAGGGAAAATAGCAAAGCCACAGAGAGCTTATCACTCTCTGTGGCCATTATAACAGGTAATTTCGCACTAGTTTGGTCTGATATTCTGACGGAAACTAGTAAGTAGTATGTACTGTAAGTTTGGTGTACCAGGAGGCAAACGCGCTGGATCAAGGAACGAAGCATCAAAGATGTAATCGCGGAATGGCGGTTCATAGACGAGACCACAGCATTTGTAGGTGCCATTGGCTTGCCAACTATCCCAGCCATCAATGAGTGACCCTGTATAGAAGAGCGTTTGTCGATTACGGCCAGGATAATCCGGAGCAAAATTCCCCACATCATCCGTACTCCAATCTTCTAGATAACGTAAAAAATTGTGTACTCCACCATAGAGCCTGGTGTCATCATCCTCTTGGCCTGGACCGACGCCACCGCTTGAGCCTTTCACACCCCACATTACTGTATCGTTTGCTCCCTGAGCAGCACCAAACAGACCATCGCGTGGTCGGCCAGAAAGCACTGCCAGGCGGTAAGAGGTTGTAGAAGCATTGCGGTTGGTGACAGCATACCGACTGGTAGAATGGAAGCTGGTAGAATCTAGCCAATTCCTAGAAAGTAGTGTCACAGCATCAGAAATTACTGATGCTGGCACTTGCGGTCCCTGATAAGAAGCTGGGGGTGTGGGATTACCAATACTGGTTGTGAGAGGAAGATTACAGTTGTAGTTGCCTTGTATATAGACTGGATTCTCTGAGGCAACGGTAATACCGCGTCTATTATTCAACGCACTAACGGGACCGGTGAAAGAGAGATCTTGACCATTAGTGAGACGCACGGCACGACGAAAGACTCCTGTAGAAGTGCTTGGTATCGTATTGAGGTTAACCCTACCTGCAGCAGTACGCCAAGGGCCTTTGGTGATAGCCTCGATAAGGTCGATAGTTTCAGTAGTAGGCGCGGCCTCACCATTAGCACCAGTATCTACTTCTATTGCACCATTATCATTGGTATCTTCAATATTGAAGAGCGTCTGACCGGCTGCTGGTATATATTCAGGGGTACCATTGCCATACACAGTTTCAAAATCATATTTACCATTTTCGCCAAATCCACCAGATACATCACCACGTCGATCTGACACAGAAATAATCCAGCCATTAGTCTCACTGCCAATTTGACTAGCACTAAAGGGAATGCTGCCAGCAGTAAACAAATTATCAAAGCCACCTGTAAGTAATCGTTTCAGGTTATCCATATCGATCTCAACAACACTAAAGACCCCTTTCACTTCTACCACATTGGCTGCGGGGTTGGCACTATTTAGGTTGCGTCCTTCACGTGGATCAAAGAAGGTGATCGGATAAGCTATCCAGGCTTGATTACTATTTATAGTAGTTAAAGAATTACTGAGCTGATGGACGATCGCTGGAGTATCGGCTTGGTCTGGGTTGGTGGTGCTATCATCCACCAGCAATGCTTCAGTAGCTGATCCAGGAGGAGTAGGAAACATAGCTGCAGTTGGCCGTAAATGGTTACGATTGCCGTCAGCAAGCCGACGTGGTGGAGTACCACCTGTATCAAAGTTAGCAGCGGCTAAATAGGTCGGCAGTTCATAACGCTGCAGTCTAATAACCGAAAATCTGTCGTCAAGATTGTTGCCAAGTGTACCATAGGCATTGCGCAAGTTGGTGCGTGCAGTAATTAAATCCACATCATTAGGCGGCAAACCATAAGGGGCATTGGCTGCTACTGCACCTTCATATCTGGTCACACCCAAGGCTAGAATCGCCTCGGTAACATCATTAGTAACCACTGTACCATTGTTGTCTATCGCCACTGTCTCAACTTTGATCCAACCACGTATGCGGTGGCCATTTATACGGGAAGCTTGATAAGCGCCAAGAGCTCGCGGTACATAGCCTATGCGCCTATCACCAGTAGAAGTAGCGCTAGCAGGTGTTGGATTAGGCTGATTGAGTTGAATACCTCCAGTTCCACCTGGCAATTGTCCTCGTGAATCGCTAAGCGTAATACGCAATCCTGGTTTGTTAAAGAAACGAGAAGATGCCAGCGTCGGTATATCAGCAGCTAGACCACGCCGAATTAGTTCGATTGGGCGTGCACCACCATTTTCAAAAGGAAGTTGTAATGGCACTGAATTTACAATTAGTTGGCCACCCAATTGACTGGTGATATTTGTTGTAAAGAAAGGGTTATCGGCTGGATTACCAGCACGAGGATGTCCTAATGGATCAACTGTGCCACGATTAGGACCTAGCAGGATACTGCCACTGCCAAGATAATTGCCACCAGAACCAGTCAGATCCACAAAAAGTGTTCCACTAGAATTGAGAACCCGCGCAATACCGGTGCCGCCGCGGTTGATCCCATTGCGCATACGATCGCGAACTAACTCGCCGGTCATAGTTATGCGTGATGAGAAATCTAGTGCACCTCCATTATTCATATAAATATGGCCGTTGGCGTGCACACGTCCACCAAAGTTGAAGGGCGGACCATTGTAGAACTCCAAGTGGCGTGTCGAGAAGATCGCAAACTGGAATATTGGTATCAGGTTATTGTAAAGCTGCCTGGTAACTTGTACCTGTACACCACTATCCATTGTACAAGTACAAGTCAGCTCAAATTCATCTCGTAATGCATTGAGCCCAGAATAAGGACCCGTTTCCAATAGTATTGTGCCTAAACTTCGTGTTCGCCTTATGTTTGCAGCAAAAGTAGTGTTCGGTATATTTGGCGTTATTGCTGCCACCGCATCAAGCTGCGCTTGAGATGGGCTGGTATTAATGTTAAAAAGCTCGCTGAAATTTTTACTCATCATCTCCAGACAGCCATAAGAAGCATAAAAAGCTTGTGTAGAAGCAGCATCATTATTGGTAGTAATTGTCGAGGAGGTAGTATTGATCAAGGCAGCAGCAACAAATACGGTAAGCAGTGCCAGTATCAATGCTGTCACTACTAAGGTTGCTCCTTTTTCATTTATGGAAAATAGTCTCTTATTCATAACTTCACTCCAGTGCAAAAACCCATAAAGAAGGTTATCTGATATTTTGATTTGCCGAGTAAGCCACATTTCTGGGCATAAAAGAGCCTTGCAGATTGTAACGTGCTGGCAGCTTACTACGACGATCGATCTCGGTAGAGCGTACGATCAAATTCACATTTACTCGCCTTATACGCTGCAGCGTGAGCAGTTCTGCAGTATTGTTATTGATATCAATCTCAATCTCACCGCTGAAGGTAGGCGGCGGCGGTGGAGTACCTCCTGCACTAGGGACGACTCGGTTATAAGAAAACCAGAGTCGCTCAACATTCTGGCAGACAGGATCATTAACAAATCCTGAAGGCGTAGTAGTAGTGTAAGTACGCCGTAATAGCTCTCGCGAAGTATTATCAACTAGATAGGTGAAGACATTTACTCGTGTTGCAGTAATAATATTGGGCTCGGTTGGTGTTGGTACTGGTATCCTCTCTAATGGGTATAGAAGCGCCTGATTTTCCGCGTTGAGGTCGTTACGATTGCGCATGGGAGAATTTATCTGATTGAATCCAAGCGGATCATTGCTTTGAAATTGTATTCTGCGATTTGCAGCATCAACTTGAGTCACCATTACAAGTACCGGATTTTCACCAACAAAAGAGAGCATCATAATATCGCCTGGCCGCACTCTTGCCAAACTATAAACAATAGTGGTCGCACCACTTGAATCTGGCAGCAAAGTATAAAATTGCGATCCCGAATTCCAGGTGCCACGAAACTGTGTGAGGTTGCGGGGCGGATCGGGAGCAGTAGTTGTAGTACCAGCACTAAAGAATTCATCCACATATGCAATAGTGAGTCGATCTGCGCTGCCATTATCTACTGTATCTCCATTGCCTAAATTGTCACGGCGACGAACTGGCACAAGACAGAAAAGCTCCTGGGTATTGGCAGGAGTATTTGGTGTCGTAATATTCGGGTTTGCAGGTAGGTTTGTAAGGCCTGTTACGTTGAGAAAAGCTGTACGCGAAATCCGCGCTCCATTGACTCCTCCTGCAGCATCACCCTGCAGATATTGATGTCCACTGTTAGTAACATCACGCTCAATAAACTTTAGGGCTGTGCGTGCATGTTGTTGCACTTCAGTGAGACTACGATTTGTGCGTAAATCAAAACTGCCTAATTGCACAAGGCTGGCAGCAATGGCCACAGCAATAAGAAAGACCAGTGTGGAGACTAATACTTCTACAAGCGTAAATCCATCTTCTTTAAAACGATTTCGAATCATATATATACTCCTACCAAACATCGACCAGTTATGGCGTGAGACGGTAATTACCCAATATTGTGGTAAGTCGGAAACTGCGCTGATTGCCAATTGGCAATGGATAGAAAACTTCTACATCAATTCGCTTGAGGCGTGGTCCGGTAGGCCCAACCTCTAGATCAGTTATACTTATTTGGCGACGATAACCGAGTTGAGTAAGATTAACAGTCTCATTATTGGTACCAAAGGTAGTGCGACTATTACCAGGGCCAATTTCGGGGCCAAGAGTATAGATAAGATCTGGTGGATCATCGCTAGTATTTGGTACATTATCTGGGCCAGCGTCGTCGGCTGTACCATAGATGCGATCTGGTCCAGCATCACGCACTGGGAATCCTTGCAGTCCGGTAGGCGTAGCAAGAAAGACTCCTGCTGGATTACTGCCTCTTATCGCGATCTGGTTGAAAGTGATAACACCTGTCTCGCGTGCAGCAATAATTGTTTCTACGGTGCTAGTAGCAATATATTTGGCTAAAGTTACTTGCCGGCTGCGATCACTATTGATAACGCTTAGCGCGAGCGTACCAGCGAGCGAGAGTACGCCAATTGTGATAATGGCAAGTGAAATTATCACTTCAATTAAGGAAAATCCCTCCCCGCGCAGGTGGGCCTGCCTGAATAGTCTTTCCATAATAATCTCCTTGAATAGACAAACTAATAATCGACGCTGCCATATACAAATCGTGAACCATTATAGAACCAGTATCTGACTTCACCAGTTGAATTATAGATACTCAGTGCGCGCGTCAATCCATCACTGTTACTGTTGGTCTGATTATCAGCAACATATATTGAACCAGTAAAAGGTGTCCCTACCACGCCAGGAGCAACTGTAGTAGCAGAGCCATCCGGATTAAAAAAGAAATTTATTTCACCATTAGTGTCAAATGTTACTTCGGTAGGCAGTTGTCTAGTATTGCCATCCCTTAATAACCCATTAGTAGAAACATTTGTTGGTCGTGTCAATATGATATCTTGTGGCAAATACTCTTGTCGGAAAACCACCGGGGCAGCACCAGTATCATCGGTTACTGATAATGTGACCAGATTTATCTTTCCCTGTGTATCTGGTGAGCGTCGTATCGTAACCAGATGTGGGAGACGATTAGTAATTGCCCGTTGATGTGCCTGATGTAATAGAGAGAAGAGCATATTGGCTGCGACATTGGTTTTAACATTGCGCCGTGTGGCGCCTATGCTGAAAGCAGCAATTGCTACCAGCACAAAAAGGACGATAACAACTACGAGAATTTCCAAAAATGAAAAGCCCCGCTGAGAATGGTTCTGATCCATGGGGCAAACCTCCTGAAAAAAAGACTACCTTAGGGCCTTATACGTGCTGCTTCATCGTTAAGCGCTTTGATAGCCTGGGTGTTAATATCAACCTGCCAACTAGCTTCTTTGTTAATATCATGCTCCTTCCAAAGAAATTTCACCTGATAGAGACCATTAGTATCATCTGCCCGTTGTGCCTGCCAACCGATCAATTGGCAATTAAAACCCTTCTGGTTCTTATCATTTAAATAGTCAGTAAGGGCTTGAGAAATGGTAGAACCAGGTATTTTAGTAGCACGATTTTGGCGTACTAGCTCTATTGCCGCTTCTCCAGCCTGATCGGTCCGTATTGATTGACCAGTTGCCACTTGAGTAGCATCAGGAGCTGAATTGGCAAGATCTGTTCTACTTGCTACAAACTCACGATAAATCAAACCAGCTATTGCCAGCAAGAGAGAAAAACTACCAATTAACACTACTGTGGCCATACTGCGACGTGGTGTTTCTACCTCTGATGACGAACCCAAATAGACATTCACCAATGGTTTAACTTTGCTGGGCGGGGGAGCTTGAATAGCTTCCGGATTTAATGGTTGGGTGGCACCTGTCGCTGGCCATACTAGCGGCGCGGTAGCACGACGAGCCGATTCAGCTTCATAAGAGGCAATATCATCTAATATATCTTTACTATCTAATTCATTATGGAGAGAAGGCGGAGGTACTAAAGGCGCTGTAGTTCGCCGTGTCTCTTCCATTTCATAGGCATGTAATTCTTCTAATATTTTTCTGACTTCTGGATCTTCTGATATAGATGAGGCAGATAAGCGTGTAGTAGATCGCCCTTTAGACGGCTGATCTTCTAGCATCTCCTTGACTTCGGCAATATCCTCATCTAGCAAAGAACGGGGCATAGTTAATCCAGCCGTCGGTCTCGAGATAGTAGGTTTTGCGTCATTATTTCCTGCTCCCCAAGATCTGGTAAACTCGCCACTATCTTGACTATCATTGGTTGGCATTACCCGCTCCTATGTTAAGTAACTATTAATTATTAATGTACCTCAATTTCGCGAAATGGAAACGGGCTGACCTCGCCGGCCAGGTTTGTGAGGACGATCTTTCAATACCTTTGCTCCGAATATCTAGAGAAAAGCGTTTTTCCATTTATATAACTATTTTTGGGGCTAGTAACTAATATGAGCTGACCACTTATTTTTTTACTCAATCTTGTTATCGGTGATCTTGTCCTACTAGTTTATATCTATTTTATAAAAAAAGATATTTTTGCAGAAACCAATTTTCCGCAAAAATTTATGAGTAGAAATGGCTTTCTTAACGTATCATTATTTTAATGGCCTAAAACTTGATAATACCGGATAGATTAAGGAGAAATAGTTATGAGACGTCTACACCTGGTTGCCGGCCTGCTGGCGATAACGATCGCGCTAATGGCAGGATTTATAAAAAACCGCCCCGTTGACAAGTCTGATGAGCCAGTAAATCCCCCTTCCAACCAACTCTTAGAAATGGAACAGCCGGACATGGTAGCGGCTAATGAGACTGAGACTGAAACTGAGACTGAGAGTGAGCCTCCTTTGATTGGAGCAGTGATGACTGGCCAACTTGCTACAGTTGATAACTTGCTCAAAAGTGGCGCAGACGTTAATACCCGTAGTAATGACGGTCAGACAGCATTGATGCTTGCCGTAGCAAATGGAAATTTAGCCATTACTGAAATTCTGCTAGTACATGATGCTGATGTTAAGGCACGTGACAATGAGGGCGACACAGCTCTTATTATCGCGGCCGCTAATGATAATGCTGCCATTGTGGAGATGCTGCTATCCCAAGAATCGAATGTTAACACCAAGAACAATAATGGTGATACTGCCCTACTCACGGCTGTCTCTAGCGGTAATCTTGCCATTGTAGAGACGCTCTTGAATAAACGTAGCAATCTCAACATCAAGAACAACAGTGGTCAAACCCCACTGTTACTAGCTGCATCCAATGACTTTATTGGTATTGCAGAAGTATTACTGGCACATGCTGCGGATATTAATGCCCGTGACAATGAGGGTAATACTGCGCTTATTATCGCAGCTATGAATAGCAACACTGCGCTTGTTGAGACATTGCTGGCTCGGGGCGCCAATGTCAATATCAAAAACAACAGTGGTGAAAGCGCCTTGACAGTCGCTTCAAATTACGGCGACGACGAAGAGACAGAAATGGTGCAACTGCTTAAAAAGGCAGGCGCGAAAAATTAACAGCCATTATCCTTATTAATATCCCTGCCCTGCTTTTTCTACCTTAAAGAAGCAGGGTAGGATTG
>JBFLVQ010000181.1:0-14176 GCA_040758525.1 Acidobacteriota bacterium | reverse complement strand
ACTTTCCGTAGTTAAGGTTAATGCGCCTTGGTTTCATGTACGCGAGCGTGGAGTATTCGGTGGTATATTTGGCATAATGATATCAAGTGGGTATTTGCTGGCCTTTTCTGCCGGTGGGTTAGTATTAAAATACTTACCTTGGTACTTTGTCTTTATTGTGCCATCCATTGCAATGCTAGTAATGTTTACCATTGTTTCGATAGCTGTGAAAAGTACTCCTCAAGAGGCTGGCTTCCAGAACTTCAATACTGGTGATGCTTCGTCTGGTGACGAAGCGCCTGTCAATCGTGCCTATCTGGTGAAGAAGATCTTCACTAACCCGATTATATTAACAATCGCTGTGGCAGAATTCTTTACCGGGTTTGTACGTCAAGGACTACTCTTCTACTTTCCACGCTTCCTTGAGAATGTACATAAGATTCCCCCCAAAACTACGTTGGCTGTATGGGCTGGCCTTGGTGTAACAATTGGCGGTATTCTTGGTGGTCTGTTGTGTGGTTTCTTGTCTGATCGCTTCTTCCAGTCAAGGCGACCACCAGTAGCCTTTATTTTCTATATGGGTCAGATTGTTGCGCTAGTTATGCTAGGTTTAGCAGGTCATCCTTTGCTTGCGACAATATTGATTGGCTTCTCCTGTATGTGGATTTTCGGTGTACATGGCATGCTCTCAGGTACTGCGTCGGCAGATTTTGGAGGTAAAAAGGCTGCTGCTACCGCTACTGGTCTACTCGACGGAGTTCAATATATCGCGAGTGGCTTTGCCAGTCTGGGTTTTGGTTACTTGATCAAAGAGTTTGGCTGGAGTGTCTGGATCTGGCCACTGAGTATCACGCTATTCTCGGTTTGTGGAGGATTAATGATGATACGTGTTTGGAATGCTAAACCTCAACCTAAAGGGACTGGCGCACATTAATAGCCTTAAGTAAAATTTAGTGTAATTATGAGATCAATAATTGTACTTACCTTTTTATTGGCAGTTTCCGCTTATGCCTTCGGGCAGGATAAAAATAGTAATCAGAGTGTCGAGACGATCTTGCGTAAGCGTACACAAGAGTTTTTAGTTGCGCGTCAAGCACGCAAGAGTACGCTGCTACCAAGCTTCTACGATCCTGAAGCTGTTAAAGAGATGCACGAGACTCTGAAATTTCACTTTGGCTCGCTTAAAAAAGATATGGAAAAGGGCGTCTTCCCGCGAGATTATGTGAAGCATTCGGTTGAAGAGAGTAGCTATGGAGATGCCTATAAGAAAGCTGTGCTTAGCTTCCTGTTTAATAATGCTGACTTTGATCGTGCATTAGCCAGCGCTTTTCCTCGCTACTTGATAGAATATACTTATACAATTACCAAGTTTCAGATCGATAAGGTTACTCTCAGTAGTGATGGTAAAACTGTTGAAGCCCACTGTATTGAGTATCGACGCCAAGCCGGTCAGAAACAGGATAATGCGATAACTTGCGTCTATCGCTGGCAACAGAAGAATAATAACTGGTATCTGACATTGGATAGGCCCCCACACGTATAACTATCTGCACTTAAGGTAAATTATGACAAACGCATCAGAACAAGCAGTAGCAGCACGTAGATTCCTCAAGCAACAGAGTGTTGGTGTGCTTTCCACCATTTCTGTCGAAATCGAAGGCTATCCTTTCGGCTCTATCACGCCTTACACGCTCAGTAATGATGGTGAACCGATACTACTGCTCAGTGACATCGCACAACATACTCGTAATATACGTCATAACCCCAAGGTCTCGCTGACAATCTTTGACCTTACTGCTGAAGATGTACAGGCAAGCGCACGGCTTACCTGGATTGGCGACACAATACGTTTGCCGCAAACAGACACGGAAGCGCGTCGTCGTTACCTTAGTTACTTTCCTTCTGCCGAATCCTATTTTGCCATGCATGACTTTGCTCTCTATCGTATAGAGCTACGACGAGCACGATTTATTGGTGGCTTTGGCCAGATCTTCTGGATCGAGCCTGATAAGATGATACTAGCCAATCCATTGCGTGAAATCGAGGCAGGTATTATTGAACATATGAATCAAGACCATTACGATGCACTGGTAAAATACTGCCAAACATTCAAAGGCGTGAGCGCTACTAATGTATATATGGTTGGGATCGATAGTGAAGGGTTTGATCTACTGGCCGATAAACGTAAACTCCGTTTTGATTTCGACACTCCTGTAATGGATGCACAAACAGCAAGGGCAGTGTTGGTAAAGATGGCTCGTGCCCAATGAATTGGATTTGTAGAAATAATTCGTGCGATAAAGCAAATTATATGCGTAAAGAATCAATCAATGCTAGCGCTGAGCTTCCTTATCCTTTAACTCTGGATATTCATTCTATTGGTCTAACTGATCAGCAGTTTTATAAATTATGTAGAGATAATAGAGATTTACGAATAGAGCTTACGTCACAAGGAGAGTTATTAATTATGGCTCCAACGGGCTCAAAAACCGGTTGGCGTAATGCTAAACTTACTTCTCGTGTAACTGTCTGGTCAGAAAAAGATGGTACTGGATTAGTTTTTGATTCATCAACAGGATTTACTCTACCTAATGGCGCGAAAAGATCACCAGATGTTGCGTGGATTAACAATGGAAAGTGGAATGCACTTTCTCAAGAAGAACAAGAATGGTTTGCCCCTATTTGCCCTGACTTTGTAATTGAACTCAGATCGGCAGAGGATAGATTAATTATCTTACAAGATAAAATGAGAGAGTATATTGAAAATGGTGCAAAGCTAGGTTGGTTAATTGATCCTATTACCAAAATGGTTTACATATATAGACGTGATCAGCCAGTAGAACAGTTACAAAATCCAGAGACTATATCAGGGGAAGCGGTTTTATCAGAATTTACCTTATCTTTAAGAGATATCTGGTAATTGAGGAGAAGCATGTCACAGTCAAGAATTGAAGCCTTTCGCACAATGCTAAAAGACGAACCAGAAAATGCCATGATCTGGTATGGACTGGCAAGCGAATATATCAAACAAGAGAATCTCAGCGAAGCCACCGTAGCGCTACGCAATGTGATCCGCTTCAATCCTGATTATACTGCTGCTTATCAAATGCTTGGTTCTGCGCTAATGAGCCAAGGCCAATCCGCAGAAGCCTGTCGTGTCTGGAATGAAGGAATAGCTGTGGCTAATCGTCTAGGCGCATGGAAAGCCCGTCAACATCTAGAAGGCTTGCTTGCCAATGTAAAACCATCTACCAATAGCGGTTTTTGTAATGAGTAAGGAAGTGCGAAATTTCTTCACCATTGCACAACCAGCAGAGACACGCACGAATATTAAAGGCTCGATATTTATTGCCCATAGTTCACGGGTCGGAGAGGCTGCGGCGGCACTCGCTTTTATCGAGTCTATACGTGCCCAACATAAAGATGCCACACACAACTGTTGGGCCTATTGTATCTCTAAACAGGAATATCGATTTAATGATGATGGTGAGCCTGCCGGTACCGCGGGACAACCCATTCTTCAAGCAATCACAACAATGGATCTAGAACAGGTCTGTGTTGTTGTAACACGCTATTTTGGTGGTGTTAAACTAGGCGCGGGTGGGCTTGTGCGGGCTTACCATGGCGCTGCCGTAGCTGTTCTTAAGATCTCTGCCACCATACTTGTTAAACCTGAGATCACTCTACGACTTGAGCTGCCTTTTGCACAACAGCATAGCCTTTATCACTTTCTCGAAACCCATCCAGAGATCTCAGCTTCGCCTGCTGATTACACTAACACAGGGTTGCAACTTACTATCAAACTCAATCTGGAAGATCGTGCCCGCTTAGAAAGCGAATTGAATGACGCACTGTGCGGGCGTCTACATATTAGCGAATCTGACTAATTGCTAATCTAATTGCCGATTAGGCTGGCTTTGCTAACCGCAACAGCTTTGCTTGTATCAACTCCGTGATCTTGAGCGCTAATTTACTAGAACTATGTCGTACAGGACTCTCTTCATCAATCAGATCTGCATAGTGAATCGCTGTTAATCTTCCCACTCCGGTATTTATCAGACGCGAAGAGTTATGATCAGCAAATGGATCAAGGACAGGAAAGAGGCCTTTAGCAGCATAATGGTTATGTTGCTGGGAACTGATATAGGCACAATTAACAAGCATGGCATCAAAATGGAGTTTAGCAGCATACTGTTGGACTGTCTCTAGATGATCTAGGGGACGAAAACCATCGGTCTCACCAGGTTGAGTCATAACATTACAGATAAATATTTTTTGTGCTGGTGAGGCAGCAATTGCATCAACGATACCAGGCACAAGTAGATTGGGTAAGATCGAAGTAAAGAGTGACCCAGGCCCTATTGTAATAACATCAGCCTCGCGTATTGCTTTAATAGCTTCAGGGAGTGCCTGGACTCGGGCCGGTTCTAGCCAGAGTTGTTTTATTCCTGAGCGGGCGGCAGTGATATTAGTTTCACCATGTAGAGTACGACCATCAGTCAACTCTGCCGCCAAGCGTACATCATCAACCGTAGCTGGATAGATCTGTCCACGAATTGCCAGCACTTCACTGGCAAGTTGAATTGCTTGCAGGAAATCACCTACTACGGCGGTCATCGCAGTAAGGAAAAGGTTACCAAAACTATGGCCTTGCAATTGACCATCACCCTCAAAGCGATACTTGAAGAGCTGTGTCATTAATGCTTCATCCTCTGCGAGTGCGACCATACAGTTACGTATATCGCCAGGCGGTAAGATATGCATCTCACGTCGTAACTGTCCAGAAGAGCCACCATCATCGGTAACCGTGACCAAGGCGGTAAGCTGTTCAATCCAGCTCTTCCATCTCGTCTCTATACCACAATTATTTATCACATAATGTTTCAATCCACGTAGTAATGTTGATAATCCCGTACCGCCACCTATTGCAACCAACTTCATTCCGCTTCCATTGATATCCATAATTTATCGCCCAATTCTCTATGAAAGTGAACCCTGATGTGCTATGCCCCAACCTGCAGCAGCGAAAAGCATGGCAGTGAGTCGTTACGCCCCATTTCACCATTGAGGTTGGTACTCCGTTGTACTCTGGCAACCTGCCGGTTTTTTCTACTATTTTCAGCTTTGCTGCTCTATTTAAGCCCCCTTGCCAATCTTTGACCGGCACTATTGAGTTTAGTCTAGCTATTAGTACATCTCGCTTCTCTCCCTAAAAGCAAAGAGCCTGCCACAACTACTAAGAAGGTTGTACTAGTGCCTGGTTTCCAGGCGCCTCATCCTGACTTTGTCCATTTTTGGTAGTGTGTTACCAACTTTAACAGCAGATAAGCCTGAAAATTGTCTTACCAACAATTCCAGATTGCCTACGTTGCCATCATTTTGCATAGCTTTCTCAAGTGGGAATACCAATTGCTGTTGGTGAAGTGTTTGAATAGCAAACAGAGTCAGGAAGTAGGGATAAAGGAGATGATACACAGAGAGGATATCATTTGTTTCGCCAATGATTGGGACGGTGATCCCCTCAGCAAAAAGCATATTATGATGCGGTTGGCAAAATATAACCGCGTCCTCTGGGTAAATTCGCTCGGCAATCGCAACCCTACGATAAGTAGCCGTGATCTACAACGTATCTGCAAGAAGATTTATGCGTTTGCCAGTGGATTGCAGCGAGTGCATGAAAATATTTGGGTCTTTACTCCGCTGGTTGTGCCGCTGCCTGGATTACGCTTGGCACGTATATTTAACGAACACTTGTTGCGTGCTTCCATACGCTTACACTGCCGGCGACTGGGCTTCTCACATCCGATTACCTGGACATTTGTGCCTTCTTCTGCGGATGTAGTGGGCCGACTAGGTGAAAAATTAGTACTCTATCACTGTGTTGATGAATATTCGCAATTCTCTGACACCAATCGCACTATGATCGCAAATATTGAAGAGAAACTGTTACGTAAGTCGGATGTAGTAATTGTATCGGCAGCAAAACTGTTTGAGAGCAAACAGGCTATTAATGCTAACACCTACTTGATGCGACATGGTGTCGATTTCGAACACTTTGCTCGCGCCTGTCTAGACACATTGGAAATACCGCCCGATATTGGCTGCTTACCACGTCCTATTATCGGTTTTCATGGATTGATTGCTGATTGGGTTGATATGGCCCTTATCGAAAGATGTGCACAAGCTCATCCTGAATGGTCGATTGTACTGTTAGGCAAAAGCCATGATGGCATTCGTATAAATAAGAGGTTGAAGAATATACATTGGCTAGGGGGTAAAGATTATCGTGATCTGCCAGCCTACTGTAAGGCTTTCGATGTTGCAATTATTCCTTTCGTCGTTAATGAACTTACCATCAATGCCAATCCTCTTAAGCTACGCGAGTATCTAGCGGCGGGTCTACCGGTTGTCTCTACTGATATTCCCGAAGCCTATGTCTTCAATAACTTAATTGCTATAGGGCGTAATCAAGAAGAGTTTATACACCAAATAGAACTGGTGTTAGCGAATCGTGCGCCAGGGCCAAATATAGCTCGCTCGCTACAGATGCGTAGTGAGAGCTGGGATGCCCGTGTAGAGGAGCTTTCCACTCTAATACAGCACCACTTAAAGGTGAAATGTCATGCTGCCGCGAAACAGGCTGCCTAGTCTGCTTGTTGTCTATCAACTAGCAAGTCTGCTATTGCTATTCCTTACTGCCTGTGTTGACGGGCAGGTGGGTGCGCGTGCACCAGAGAAGTCAGCAGCGACGATCTGGGCACTAGATGCAATGACCAAAGTACGCCCGCAGATGCCACTACCATCAGCACCTGTTACTGCCATTACTCTCTACGCTGCCCGTAATGAATATGAGCCATTTCAAATTGTCATTGCAGCAAGCACTCGTGCGCTCAAACAAGTTGATGTAGAAGCCACACCATTGACAGATGCGCTTGGTCACCGTATAGATAGACAACACATTGCCATCTACCATGAACATTTTATTAATGTAGGTATCCCTTCAAACATTGCCGGGCAGACTGGATTGTGGCCAGATGCGTTGATCCCGAAAATCGACTCTTATACTGGTGAGCGGCGTAATGGCTTTCCTTTTGATCTAGCTGCGCAACGGCTACAGCCAATCTGGCTAGATGTATTTGTGCCACCTAACACACCTGCAGGCAATTACACTGGCCGTGTGCGTGTGCTGGAGGCAGGCCGTGAATTGGGTGTAGTAGATGTAAAGTTGGTAATATGGAATTTTCAATTACCAGCGACCTCTAGTTTGCCTAATAGTTTTGGCTTCTCCGGTAGCAGCGCAGTAGAAGGACACTATGGTCGTTATACTAATGATGAAGATATCCTGCGCCTCACACAACTCTATAGTAAAGCAGCATTGCTACATAGAGTGAGTCTACATGGAGGCAGCATGATTGCGCCTGCTTGCACAATCGCAGCAAATGGGCGTGTAGAGATCGATTGGCGTAACTATGATCAAGAAGTCGCACCATTTTTGGATGGCAATGCACTACCTTCTGGAGCGCGTTTTACTTCCATCGATCTACGTACAAATCCTTCACTCACTACTGAACAACAGAAGATCGATTACTGGCGGCAATGGTGTCAACACTTCCGTCAGCGTGGCTGGTTTGATCGTCTCTTTGATTACACCTGGGATGAGCCAGGGGAGAGTAATTTTCCTGAGATATGCCGCAAGGCAGCACTACTCAAGCGTGCTGACCCACAACTTGCCACGCTTGTTACTAAAGAACTACGCCCACAACTGCAGGATGCTGTGAGCATCTGGGTAGTAGTAATCAACTATATTGACGATAAGCCGGGCAATAGCAACACTGCGCCACGCACAAGTTATGATCGTGAGTTAGCAGCAGGTCGCCGACTCTGGTGGTATCAATCCTGTATGAGTCATGGTTGTAATGTGGTAGGCGAGCAGTATTTCACTGGCTGGCCTGCTTATATTATCGATCTGCCGGCTATCTATTCACGAATAATGCCCTGGATCGGTTGGAAATATCGGATCGGTGGAGAGCTTTATTACAATACCGTAGAAGCCTATAGCAAACAGGCATCATCTCAAAACAGCCCCTGGGAGAGTTTATACTATTTTGGCGGCAATGGTGATGGCACACTCTTCTATCCAGGTACACCTACTAAAATCGGTGGTACTACACATATTCCTGTCGAGTCGATCCGTTTGAAATTGATCCGCGAAGGATTAGAAGATTATGAATATCTTCTCCTTGCAACAGATCTAGTAGATCGAAAGATCGCTGATAGTGTGGTAGCAAAGTTGGTAACAAAGACCTATCTGTGGGAACAGAACCCTGTTCATCTAATGCAGGCACGAGCGCAATTGGCAGAATATATCATCACACAACAACAGACTAAAGCAGGAAAATGATTGATGAGTAATAACTGATGAATGCGCTCAATCGCAAAACCCGTAACCTTTTAGAGACAGCGGCACGCCGTCTGCGGCCACATCTTGGTGAACTCTCTCAACGTTGGAAACAGTCCTACCAACAGGTCTACCCAGAAGAGACAGAGACGATCATACGCCGCTTAGATCAACTTAACGTGGGTATGCTTGCCGACTGTCTAGAACGGCGTGATATCAAAGCCTGTTTTGAACGGATCAATTATCATGGCCGACGACTTGCTAAACTTGGTCTACCACAAGAAAAGATTGCTGCTTCACTCAAGATTTATTTACAGACTGCGCGCGCCTTGTTACGTACACATTATCCCAAGCTTGGTGAGACAGAAGCGATCGTCTCGGCAATCGAACAGTTACATCTGATAGAGATGATGATCACGCACGAGTCCTACTCGCATATCAAGAGTGAGGTCTCAGAGGCGATGATCTCGATAATGGATGCGCAGCTTGCTACTGAAGAGATCGATCAGTTCCTATGGCAATTACTAAGGCTCTCTGTTGAGGCAATGCAGGCCAATGGTGGGCAGCTTCTGCTTATTGATGAAAAACAACCAGAACAGATTCGTCTTACTCTTGATACAGATCGTCGGTCTACACACACTAAACCAGTGTCGGTTAAAGGAGTAGCGCATGCCGTACTACAGAATGGCGAGCCGATCTTTGTACATACAGCTCCCACACGTACACGCACACGTCGCGCACAATCGCTCTGGGCTTTTCCTATTAAGATCAAACAGCAACCGATCGGCGCACTGATACTACGTTTTGCTAAGCATTACGAGTGTTTGCCAAAAGAACGCGAGATGCTGGAAGGCCTACTCAAGCGTGCCGCGCTTGCGCTTGAGCGTATACTACTACTTGAGCGTATACGTGCTAATGAACAGCGTATACGCGAATTGAGCGCAGATATAATGATCACCCAGGATGAGGAACGTCGGCGTATTTCACGTGAATTACATGATGAGACTGGCCATTCATTATTGGTGATCAAACTCTACCTAGAGATGATCTACAAAGAGTTGCCACGCACGCTGGCGGCTACACGCAAGAAGACAAAAGAAGCGATCACCTTGGTAGAGAAGACACTCAAAGAGTTGCGACGACTGATCTCTGATTTAGGGCCAGTGCTGCTTGATGATCTTGGTCTAGTAGGCGCACTGCGCTGGTATGCTAAAACTATGCTAGATCTCTTCAACATAAAAGTATTACTAAAAGTGAATCGTAATTTCCCACGTTTGCCCAAAAACCTTGAGGTCGCTATCTACCGTATTGTGCAAGAGGCACTTAATAATGCCGCACGCCACTCGCGCGCTAGCGAAGTTACGGTAAGCCTGCAAGAGGAACATCAATCTGTTAATATTCATGTAACCGACAACGGCATAGGTTTTAAGCCTGCGCGTTTAGCTGAACTAAAATGTAAACGCTCCTTCGGTCTACTAGGTATGCAGGAACGCATTTCACTGTTAGGGGGCAATTTCACGATCGAATCTAGTCCACGCCAAGGCACTCAGATACGCGTCTCTTTGCCGCTTGTCATACGATAATATATTTTTCACGGATTCAAGAATGATTAGAAAGACAAGGATCTTGATTACCGATGACCACACGCTATTTCGCGAAGGTATACACCGTATGCTTGACGCTGAGCAGGATCTAGAAGTGGTCGGTGAAGCGCAAGATGCGCGTGAAGCCCTTGATAAGGTACGCGAACTTTCTCCTGATATCGTTTTGATGGATATTGCTATGCCGGGACTATCAAGTATTGAGGCAGCACGTCAGATACGCAAAATTCGTCCTAATACTAAAGTGCTCTTCCTAACAATGTATGATGATCAAGAGTATATTGTACAGTGTCTACAGGTTGAAGCGGCTGGTTATGTGCTTAAGGATACTCCTTCGGCACAATTGATCAATGCGATCCGTGAGATCACTAGGGGCGGCCAGTACATCAGTCCGCTTGCGCTTAAGAAGGTTATGGTCGATTATTTGAGTCAGGGTAGTATCTCTTCTACACTTGAACCTAGTTATAAGTCACTTACTATGCGTGAGCGCGAAGTGTTAAAGCTGCTTGCCGAAGGACTTTCAATCAAAGAGGTAGCAACCAAGCTCAATATCAGTTACAAAACTGCTGATGTACATAAGTCAAATCTTATGCGTAAACTTAATATTCATGATCGCACCGAACTGATCAAATACGCGATCCGCAATAAACTAATTAAGATTGGTCATTAGAAGATAAGTAGACAGCTAGATCTCAAATAGTAACGAGATCTGGCTGTCTACTGGGATAAAGCGCGCCATATTATTCAAATGCAGGTTCAACGTATAGGACAGTGTTAAGTTGCACCAGTTCTTTCAACTTCTCTAATGGACAGCGACCGATTATTACATTGCGGTTCTTCTGCTTCTTAACAACTTCCAATCCGATCTGCTGCAGTTGGCTAAATACCTGATCTGATCGATCTGATAACTCTATTTTAACTGATGCTCTACCATTCTTGACGAATGTTGCTTGCTGACTTGACGATGTATTGTTACTAGTATGTTCGATCAGTTCAGCAATATCTGGATGCATCTTTGTTTTCTCATCAAGCTTGAAGCGGAAGGTTAAAACACTCTGCACTTTTACAGGTATGTTATTAAGCAATGTAGGCTTGAACTTCCATTGTCGCACTGCTCTGAGCGCAGCTTGTTGTAATAATGGATGGCCGCTGATAACACGCCCATTCTGAACACCTCCTTTTTCATCAATGGTCACTTCCACTACCACATCACCCTCGATATGTGAATTGCGGGCAATGGTTGGATAAACAGGTGTCGTATGCTTCAAGGCATTGCCACGTATCACACCTTCACTACGCTTTACAATGGAAGGGGTTGATACTATTGATGCAGCCGCTGGCGGGGGCGCAGATGGTGGCGGTGGCGGTGGCGGTGGCAAAGCAGGTACTGCTGTACTAGTACTACCAAGTACACCACCCGCTACGCCCGCTACACCACCACCACCACCACCACCAGACATACGTCCTGAATAGCCCTGTTCGCTATCAAACACACCTTCATGACTGACACCAGCAGGCATTTCAACCGGCACCTCGACACGTTTAGCTTGACCACCCTCAGTGATAGTCTTCTCTTCAACTGCGACAAATGATGTGAACTGTGTCATTAGTCGATAATCTAGTCCTAATTGAGTGATCTCTTCACGTACATCATTTTTTATATCCCCAGATTGTAGACCAGCAAAATCCCTACCCATCAAATGATCTATTCGTCGTCGTGCCCATAAGCTTGCCAATGCCCTATGGCGTGGTTCAGACTCTGGCAACTTCACTGTGATCTCACGTGTGTAGTCTTGACCAGCCATTTTGCCTTTTAGACGAACTACACCCTGTCCGCCGCTGCTATAACGACCAGATAATATCAATGGCTTTGCACCAAATAGATCGGGAATATGTTTGGGATAGACATCACTAATCGGTAATCCTTCCCACTCAATTGAGATATCAGTAAGCAAAGGATTGCGTACACGCTCATGAAAACGGCGTGCGGCGGCTGAGCCATCATCTCTTAATGTGACATATTCGACTTCGCCACGTCCATGCTCAGCCATCTTATCTAGTAAGAAGCGATTTACAGAATCCCCTATACCAAACGAGAAGACTCGCGCATTAGGATGCTGCTGAACTTCTGAAATTATCTCCATATCATTGCCAACATAACCATCAGTCATAAAACAGACAATACGTACATGATTTTGTACATCGGTTGGCGCTAATGCAGCACGAATTGCCGTCATCATCTCGGTACCGCCTCCGCCATGACGGGAGGTGAGAAACTCTTGCGCTTTGCGCAAATTCTCCTTTGTTGCCTTTACTGGTTTAGCAAAGAGAATCTCTGTATCACCTGAGAAAGTAATTAAATTGAAAGTGTCCTGTGGGTATAGATTATCTAGGGCAAGCTGCATGGTCTCCTTGGCTTTCTCAATTGGGAAACCCTCCATTGAACCAGAAGTATCGAGTACAAAGACCAACTCTTTTGGTGTTACATCTTGAGCAGAAATCTTCTCTGGTGGTTGTAGAATTAGTGTAAAGAAACCTCGCTCACCCGCGCGATGTGTAATCAGACCGTCTTGGATCGCATTACCATTGACGTTGTATTTTAGTATGAAATCTCTGTTAGGTATCTCGTTCTTCTTCTTCAAGCGTACTATACCACTACTCTCGCTGTATGATTCAAAATCGATCTCATGTAATGTTGAACGTAGTGTATTGATAGCTACACCAGTATTGAATGCGACTTCGATCGAGATATCGTGGCCGGCACGCCTGTCTTTAGCGACAACAGGCGGAGTGATACGTGATGCGTCTGGCACACGGTCGGTATCAGGTGACCAACCATCACCCTCTTTACCAACTGCATTGCCAGGAATATATCTCGGTCCGACTACCATAGGAAAAGAGAATTCGTACCAGCCATCCTGATATTTCAGTGTTTCAATATAACTGATCGTGATCTTCACTTGTTCACCGGGCATAATGTTAGCAACCGATTGAGTGAAGATGTTAGGTCGCTCCTGCTCTAACAGGCTGGCAACCTGACCAGCACTACGCGCTGCCTGATAGATAGCCTGTGCCTCTTCACGCCGTTTGATCTTGGCACGTACAGTGCGCTCGCCAATATACATAGTCATATCATCAACTGCTGCTGACTGGGATAATGGAAATGTGTAGACAGCCTCTATCTTATCTTGAAATGGATTATGGAATAGTTGTGTTACGGTTACACGTGTGATGAGACCACTGATCTCAGCTTTTACATCGGTATGTTTGAGCGGGCAGAAACCGCGTGGTCGTTGCTGTGTGTCGATCGCTTGTAATGAACCTTGTGTGATTGCATCTGCGGGAATCTCTTTGAATGTAGAGTCTTGTGCAGAGACCTCAACTTTTATTGGATTGCCTGCGGGTGCAACTCTTACTACAAACAGGTAAACCATAAGACAGACGGCCGATAACAGGGCAATATACATTATGCTTCTTTTCATTATCTCCTCCCAAAAGACGCACCCATCCCAGGCGTGCGCACAATTAGGCTCGCTACATTGAACTGGGCTGTTGGCTGAGTTAGTTGATTAGACGCCCGATTCTATTTAATGTTCCAGTTTTTATCGTACCCAGATAAGGATTGTCGTAGGGAAGGGCAACTTCTTCAACAGTCTATCGTATATGGAACAAGCAATCACTAAGATATCCTGTGAGGAATTATGAAACTTAATTATAAAAGCTACTATTTGCTTGCTGTATCTATCAGCATATTGTTCAGTCAATATACCGTCTCATCACAGACAAGCCCACCCGTGGTAGAGAAAAAACCTTCGTTACTAATTCTTGGTAGTTACCATATGGACAATCCGGGCGCCGATCTCGTCAATATGCAAACAGACGATGTATTAAACCCTCAACGACAACGTGAGATTGGTGAGCTTATGAAACGACTTAAGCGCTTTAGACCAACCAAGATTGCTGTTGAAGTTAGCACTAAAGAGGAGTCAAAACTTCTTAGTAACTATCAAAAATATTTGAATAATGAGTATCAATTAGGAAGAAATGAGGTTGATCAAGTCGGTTTTCGCTTGGCTAAAGAGATGAATCTTAAAAAAGTCTATCCAGTAGATTGGAATGATGTTCCTCCTGTCGATATATCTACACTAGATTTTGAGACCTTTGCTGAAAACAATGGTCAAAAACCGTTATTGGAAGA
>JBFLVQ010000180.1:0-14182 GCA_040758525.1 Acidobacteriota bacterium | reverse complement strand
GTGTGTACCGATAAAACCAGCTCCGCCGGTAACCAATATTCTCGCCATTTTCACCTCGCTGTTATATATGTTAGCGGTGATATAAAGCTCTCAATTCTCGCATATTTTCCTAGTTTTGCGCAAATTTGCTAATGCTTGGTAAAAATCTTTGGTAAGCGGCGCTTCAATATGTACCTCAGTTTGTAGTAGGGGGTGTTTGAAAGAGAGTGCTTGCGCATGTAGTGCCAACCGCGCCATTGGTTCAGATAGAGCAGCTTGTGCAGATAGGTTTGACTGCTTGCCATATAATGGATCGGCAACGACAGGCAATCCTGCCCAAGCCAGATGTACACGGATCTGATGTGTGCGTCCTGTGACCGGTTTTGCTTCGATCAGTGTGTAAGCGCCCAATCTTTCTAGCACACGACATTCGGTAAGGGATTCACGCCCTTGCTTACCGTCGATCACCATTAATCCCTTTATAGTCGCGTGCATACCGATTGGCTCAGCAATATTGAACTGTTCTGATGCTGGTACACCTGTTACCAGAGCAAGGTAGCTCTTCTCGACACGGCGTTGTTCAAAGCGGCGAGTCATCTGGATCAGAGCAGGGCGATTCTTGGCTAGCAGCAATACCCCACTAGTATCAGCATCTAGCCGGTGTACATTGGCAATAAAGCGTAGATTACGCCGCCGTGCCCAGGGCACACCTCTTTCCACACCTTCACGTAGCATTAGCATCAAATTACGACTGGTCTGTTCCCAGTGAGCAGGTGCCACTAACAGCCCGGCAGGTTTGTCCACAGCAAGCAGATAACGGTCTTCATAGAGCACCGTAATGGTTATACTATTACTCAGTCTTAAGGTTTCAACCCGTTCTTGTTGTACCATCGATTTACTATTAATGGCTAGCTTGTGAAGGCTGGCCTGCTTCTAAATGGAAAAGCCGTACTGCATTGCCATGGGTAATAAGTTCAAATTCGCTGGCTGAGACGGCTTGCTTAAGCGCACGTAGCATTGGCAAATAGTGTTGGTAGTGATAACGGCCATAGTAGGTTGCATCAGTGCCAAAGAGTAGTTGTTCTGCGCCTACCTGTTTGACTGCATTGATCACATCTTCCGCCTCAGTCTGTGCTGTCTCCAGGTAGATCAGAGCATCCTTCTTCATTTTGGCCATACGCGCCACCTCAATTGCCTCCTCATGCGAGCTACCAAATCCCATATGGTAAAGAATAAAAGGGGTATTAGGAAATTGTTTAGCTACTTCGTAGATCGCCTTAGCGTTTGAGCGTGGCGAGCGGCCACAATGAAAGATTGCTGGTACACGATACTTTTCACACAAGCGCAAGTAGGGCAAAACTACCGCAGCATTAGCAGCAAAACTATTAAAGTCAGGGTGAAACTTGATGCCAAGGAATTTCTTGTCACGTAAGAATGGCTCAATATTGTTAGCACTGGCACCTTCACTGCCTGGTTTAGCCCAGGCAAGGGGTTTTAATTGCTTATGCTTGGCCACCACCTCTGCAGTCTCTTTATTGATTGTCACTTCATCACGGTTTGCTGTTACACCGGGGATGGCTGCTCCATCAATGTTGGAGATAAAGGCATACTCTATCTTATTCTCTGAAATGTTAGTGAGCAGGTTTTCAAGGCTTAGATCATATCCGCTAAAATGACCTATATGTGCATGCACATCGATAAGACCGCGTTCATTGAGATATTCCACGTCTTTGCGCTCCTTTTCCTGCGCACAACTAAACGCACCGCTGCCGGCCAATACAAGCAAGAGGGTACAGGCACAGATAAAAGGGCGTATCCTTTGTTGGCCAAATGATATCATAATTACCTCAGGACTTTGTTTGCCAGCAAAGTAGCATGGCTATCGAGTTGATACAAGCTTCCCTCTACGCTTGAAAGCCGTGCTCTCGATTAGTTACAATTTCTAAGCATATGACAAATTTATTGACTCGACTCTACAGTTTGCCGCGCCTTGGTGTAGGTATTTCCGGTGAGTTCGGCTCGGCAGCTAAAGGTATTGATGCTTGCTGGCTACGGGCTAATTATCCTGACCTGGTGCATTTCTTCGAATATGGCACGGATATTGACCGTGGCCTGGATGAACATGTACGCCGCTGGGTCGCAGAAGGGTTGCCCTGCACTTATCACTTCCTTGATATTAATCTGGAAGAGCGGATAGATCTTGATACTCACTGGCTAGGGCTTACTAACTCGATGGCACAGGAGATCCATGCTGCCTGGTTATGTGGTGATGCGGGCCGCTGGCATTTTGGCGCACGCGAGCGTGGCCATCAGATGTTAATGCCGCCGATCCTCTGTCGTGAATCGGCAATCGAGTCAGGAGAAAATATCCGCTATATTCAGGAGGAGACAGCATTCTTCTGTCTGCCAGAAAACCCTCCTGCTATCATCTATCTGGGTGATATGCATATTCTAGACTACTTCGCGCTGCTTTCTGAAGAAGGTCAGTGTGGACTACTGCTCGATTGTGCACACTTGGCAATCTTCCAACACTGTAGAGGGCTATCACCACTCACCGGCCTAGACGGTTTTCCTCTTGATCGTGTAGTAGAGTTGCATATTGCTGGTGGTGCCCTTACCGAGATCGATGGCTATTCTTATATTGAGGATAGTCATTCACCTGAGCCGGTTGAAGCCGCTTGGCAAATTCTTGAACATGTCGTACCACGTGCTCCCAATTTGAAAGCAATCGTTTATGAATGTGAATTGAATGCGCCAGAGGAGTGCTTGGACAA
The DNA here is from genome assembly GCA_040758525.1 of Acidobacteriota bacterium. Classification (GTDB taxonomy): domain Bacteria; phylum Acidobacteriota; class Blastocatellia; order Chloracidobacteriales; family JADJPF01; genus JBFLVQ01. Next base: position 11,429 of record JBFLVQ010000180.1, on the reverse strand, counting down.
TTTTGAACGTATCAACCGTCTTTTTCCTACCTCTACCTCACATACTGCAACTTTGAGAATAGAGAAGATTGAGAGAGTTGAGCAGCAATGAGCTATCATACTCTGCAGCGGTTGATCGTACGAATGCTTTTCGACTCCTCTTTAGTTGTCTCAGTCTATACAAATCCCGATGAGGCTCTTGCTAATATCGATATAACAGTAGGAGAACGTGCACAGTTACTGGCAATCGATCGACGTTGTTGGGCTTATGATCCATTACGACGACGTCGTACATTGCGTACATTGGTTGAAGAGTTCAAAATCTCAAGTACATTGGCTCTTGCAGAGACCCGTTCGCTTGCTTATTTGGAAAATTTCTTCTCAAGTGATCTATTCCATCAGTCCGTTGCTGAACGTGGCTCATTAGGATTTGCTTTTGCAAGATATCTTGCCGATGCTTGTCAGGCAGGTCGGCTAAAGACTACACAATTGCCGGATGTACTTCGCTTAGAGACGATGTTAGCTGGCTGTCGTCGCGAGGTCTCTTCTATGGGTCGCCGACATACTCCTACCTTGCCATCGGTTGTCAGTGATACTGCGAAGGTACGACTGGCTGCTGGTGTCAATGTAGGTCGCTTTCAAGCCAATGTCATTAAGACTATTCAACGAGTTGAGCAGTATCTCTTTGAAGTGAACCTGATGCCGGCAATGGTGCTATGTGATGATGCACCTCGCCTAGATCAACTGCCAGAAGTCGATACTCACAACAAGGTCTACCTATTTTTTACTCCCGGCAGTAATGGTATCTCGCTTGTTAATATCAAACGCGCCGATTACATTGTGCTGGTAGAGGCGCGTAACCCATGTACGATCCAACAGTTGACTATGCGGGCAGTCGCTTCTGGTGTTAATAGTAAGAAGGCCCAGGAGATAATTACAGAAGCATTGGAACAAGAGACGCTGGTGTTGGATAAACAGTCTAGCTGACTAGTTAGCTTTGAGTCTAAGCCATTGCAGAATTATCTCATTTGTGGCTCTCGCTTGATCTAACATAACGAAGTGTCTGGCTTGACTAACCAATTTAATCTCTACATAAGGCGCATCCAGATATGCTTGCTGGAATTCTGCTACTACTGATTGTCGTTCATCTTCACTCTCATATGGGACAATAACAGAGATAGGAACAGTAATCGCCTTAATATCCAGATCAAGCGATAACATTCTGCCTTCAACAAAAAACTCTTTCAATGTTCTACGATCTGCTCTTGACCAAGTGGTGACTAAAGATTCTACATTGTTATCTGCTATCACCATCTCTGCAATCCATTTCCTTACTTTAGTGTCTGGTTTAGTAAAATTGGGTTCATCAAACATTTCATTAGCAATGGCAAGATTGGCCTCTCTACGCGCTTCCTTTGACTCTGTAGTGAGTTGCCAGGGTGCCGCATCTATTATAATAACGCCAGCCAATAGATCTGAATGTAGCGAGGCAAGTTTTAATACAATCGTACCGCCAATACTATGTCCAATCACAATAGGGTTACTTAAGCCACGATCTTTTATTAGTAAGATCAAATTTGAAAGTATCTTATCGATTACTGGCGATGCTACTGGCGGCGTACCATTAAAACCTGCAACGGTGATTAAGTAGAGCGTGTATTGATCCTGTAAAGCGGCTTTGAGGTTATCATAGATAGAAGGACCACATCCCAATCCTGGCAACAGAATAATCGATCTCTTTCCATTACCAACTTTCTCAACAAAGATGTTTCCGATCTGCTCCATTGCGCTACTCTCTTTAATAATAGCTTTTCGATAATAGGATGATGATAAATATTTAGTAACCGTCTATAATGCACATAATGGTTACAGAATAGATAAAGGTATCTGGTCTGTCAAGCGATTCTAGTAAGGGGGGAGTAGATTAGTAGGCTATTTTTTTCCCAGTTTATTCCAGAGTTGATCCCGTTCCAGCTTTCTCACTACTTCAATAGATTCCAATAGTCGATCTTTAACAACCGTCCAATCTGGATATGTTTCTGTATCCAGTGCTACTTCAATTTCAACTAAAGTGGCGTGTAATTTCTCGTGTAGAGATTTCAAATCTTTCTTTAGCTCTGACATATTGCCATTCCTATTATGTAGACTAGGCCGGTTTAGGTAGACCTAGTGGAACTTTCAAGTTACGACGTAGACTACGATCATAATCATCGCGTAATACTTGATCATTTAACACATGGTAGGCTGCAGAGATACGTGCCGAGATCTTCTCCAGTTCGGTACGCAGGCTCAAATTGTAACTGGCCAGTTGCGCATGACGATCAGGGTGGAATTTTTCTGCCAATTCTATATAAGCTGCTTGGATCTGTGCCACACTTGCGCTACGTTCGACACCAAGTACAGCATAATGGCTGGCATTATCAATATTACGTAGCGTGTGTTCTACCTCATAGCAGAATGCCGCTGCCGCAGTAATATCAAAGGCCAATGGTGGTTGTGTTGGTTCTGTGTTTGGTTTCTGACAAACCGCCATTGAGCTATCCAAGCGATCGTGTCGGTCAATCAATTCCAGCATTCCTACGGCAAGCAGACCACACAGTGTCTTAAGTGTTTCAGCCTGTAACATACCGCTTAGCGAGACGATCTGTTCAAGTGTCATCGTGCTATCGATACGTGAAGCAATAAACGCTTCCTTAGGGGTAAGATTGACTACTTGATAGAGTTGCGTTGGATCGCTATTAGGTATCACGATACGAGCAAGGTCTCCTAACCAACGTTCAAGCAGTTCTGTATTCTCGAGTCGTCGCAGGCTTTCGAAGATCATATCGGCAGTGGAGAGTGAGATGGTAGTGGCTCTCTCTGGTAGATGATCTGGTCGTATCTGGTAACGGCCTTTACTCCAATTAAAGAGTGAATAGACAATGTTAGAGACCTGTAGCACAATAAATGGCTCTAGTTCTTCTGAAGTGATACAGTCAAGTTTCACAAGCGCACTACCAAAATCGATACCTTCCGCTTTTATAATTGACTGCACACGCTCTTGGTCAGCAATATTGATACGGCGTATACGAATCAACAATTCGCTCAGTTGCTCGCTAGCAATAGAACTATCGGCGAGCACAATCACACCTTTATCAAAGAAGATCGTCTTACTAATCTCACCATTGGTACAGGTCAGTGAACCACTAAGACGCTCACGGTAGAAACGACTTAATAAGAATAGTACTGGTACCTGTTCTAGATTGCCTGTCTCTGCCTTGGTGGCAAGCTCTGTAGCAGGATACACAGGACCGGCTGGCGGTGTTGCTACAATCTCATTGGGGCTATCATTAGCTGGGGTACTAGGTGTTACTGTCGATGTTAATTGTCGTAGTCGCTGTTTTAGTATCGTTGCGCTTGCCAATCGCTTGTTTACATCCTGAGTAACTAGCTCATTAATAATAGCGGCAAAACGTGGGCTGATCTGTGCATACTGCTCCCATTCCAACCTTTGGGTTTTACTGTTGAAGAATTTGCTTGGATGTAGACCGGTGAGCAGACGTAATAGTGTTGTACCGGCAGCATAAAGGTCACTCTGTGGCATAGGTTGACCCATCAACTGCTCAGGTGGCGCATAACCGGGCGAGCCAATTACCGTCTTACTCTTTACCGCGCTATTGGCGGCCTGGAAAACAGCGCCAAAATCTATCAACAACAATTGACCATTAGCATGGTGCATCAAATTCTCTGGCTTGATATCGCGGTGAATGATAGGTGGAGTACGAGTATGTAGATATTCTAGGATATCGGCCAACTCTGTAAGCAGGGTAATGGATTCTGCTTCATCGTAGAGCTGTTTGCGATCATTCACCTCATCGATCAGTGTTTGTCCAAGAATATAGTCTTGCACCAGATAAGAGTAATCATTCTCTATAAAGTAGGCGTAGAGTTTGGGAATACCAGAGTGTTGTAGATTTAGCAGTACCTGAGCCTCACGTTTAAAGAGACGTTCAATCGTTTCAAGCAGTTCTTCAGAGAGATCCTCTTCAGGGATGTCATGAGTTTGGGGCGACAGTTCCTTGAGTATACGCTCTTGATCAAAGCAGTCCCGATCGCTCACCAGATAGGTGATACCAAAGCCGCCTTTGCCAACCATCTGCTCAATTTTGTAATGTCGAATCAACGTGCCGGCACTGAGCGCTTGACAGCTAAGACAGCGGCCCGCTTTGTTTAGCTTAGGGCGTTTGCAATGAGAATTAGAACAGGTCGTCATGATCTTAGTTCCTAATGCTTATGATTTAAACGAGCGCATCCAAGTTCTAATTCCGTTCTCAATAATTTGATCTTAATAAATATTAGAGCAAGGCCGCCAAAGCAGCTAGGCAAAAATTTTCGTTGCTAAAGAAATATCCTTAACTTCTCTTCAACTCAATGTGGCGAGTTTGATTAAACCTGCCAATTCTGGCTGAGATGGGTAAGCTTGACGCTCAAGCAACTCCAACAATCGATCGGGAGGCTCACCGGCCAGTGTCAGGCGTTTCATCTCCAGAATCAGATTAGCCAATTCAGGAGCACGGTCGCGATAGCGTGCATGCTGTGCGACTAGGTCCTCAATAACACGTAGCTCCCGTTCGCTACGTGGTGTACCTGAACCTAGATCCACCGCTACCGCATATTCAACCGGCACAGTTTCATTGCGGAAAATAATATCCAAAACACGCCTTTGCATAAGTGCCTCTTTTTTCACTGACTCTAGTTTAATCAGCGAACTCTTAAAGGAGAGGCGACCAGTCAATGTTACCACTACCAGGGGTTCCTCTTCCACACGCTCATCAGGAAGCTCGGCAAGCAGGAACTTGCCCAGTGCTAATGAGGCTTCATCAGGTTCAGAGAATGTAGCAAGATCAAAGTTGAGAAAGCGAAAAGACCGCTGATAATAATCACCTACTAGTTTTGCACGAACTTCACCATTAACCAACTCTACCAGATATGCGCCACGCCGCTCCTGATATTCATCCATAGAGGCAGCTTCCAGTGAGCCGGGATTGTAGGCCCAGTCTTCAATCACGAAATTCTTGTGAATATGACCAAGTGCTAGATAGTTTATTCCCTCACGCAACTGTAGTAGTTTGCTAGTAGAGAGTGCAGGAATCGGTCGATTTAGCTGACCTTCGATCTCGGCATGTAACATCATTATGTTATATGCCCCGGCACGTAGATGTGGCTGTAGCGCTACCTGCAATTGTGGTAGCACATTAGTAGTGGTAACGCCATACCAGCGTGAACCGAAAATACGTACATCTTTATAGTCGATATATGAACCTTCGCGTTGCTGCTCATTCCAGGGTTGGTATTCGATACCACTTTCACTGTGGATAGGTTCTAGCAGATTGAGGAAGCGCCACTGCGAAAAGCTACGTAGCCAGCTAAAGTCTGAGCCAGTTTCCCGCTGATCATGATTACCTTCAATAGCAAAGACAGGAATACCTGCTTCTTTGAGACGGTTAAGACCAAAGATCGCATGATTAGCTGCTTGTGGATCGATCTGCCGACGATCAAAAAGGTCACCAGCAATAAGCACAAAATCGACACCCTCACGCACAGCATATTTTTGTAGACAATCATACCAGGCACGAAAGAAGTCTTTGGTACGTTCCTCCAATCCGTAACGTTTTATTCCTAGATGAATGTCAGCAATATGCAGAAACTTGGTCATAACTTCTCCATCACTGTGCTGCCAGATGTAGTGAAACCTCAGTGCCACGATTAGCTCCTAGCGCCTGCGCCGCCGATCCCTTTGGAGTTGCCAGCTCAAGCAGGTTGGAACTACCAAAGAGAGCACAAATCTCACCTTCTGGACACTCAGCGTAATAGTTGCAGAAACGAGCGATCTGGTAATCGTTAACTACTAGCACCTTGTTAGTATTCATACGCTCTTCAGTAAGCTCGCTAGCAGAGAAGTTGGTAACACAATTACCAAAACGATCTATATGTATGATCATGCCTTTAATTAGTGTAGGGCTTAGCTCTTGTGGTTGTGGCACATTAAATCGTAAATAATCCGCTATTTCATCACCCATCTTAAGTGCTTCGACCCCCTTGCTTAGCCAAGCAGCGATAGGTGCAAAGATATCGCGAGCATGGAAGGTTGAGCAGAGCGGAGTACGAAAGTAGTGCTCAGCAGTGATATGTAGTACACGATTAACCTCTTCCTGCTGATAAATGTAACTAAAGATGCCATTATCTGGACCAATAAAATTGTAGTTGTCGGTCATTACCATAATTGGGCGGCGCGATGAACCAACGCCAGGATCAACTACAGCAATGTGAGTAGTAAAACGAGGAAAGGCATGATAAGCGTTGCGTAGTGTAAAGGCCCCCGTAAAAATATCTTGAGGGGGAATATTGTGTGTGATGTCAATCAACTCTACATTTGTGTTGATTGACAGGATTGCCCCTTTTACTGCCGCGACAAAATGGTCCTCCGTACCGAAATCAGTGAGTAGCGTGATAATTGGTCTTTTATCCGCCATAGCCGTCCTGTTCTTAAAAGGTGATTTAGCTGCAGCGTCCGCTATAATACCATATATAGAGCTTATTAGAAAACCGCTTACTATCAGTCTGTGCGCGCTCACGCCTTCATTGACCGGCTGCAAAAGTTCTGTTACTTTGACTCTGCTAAACTGTCTGTGATCCCTTTTTAGGAGTATTTATGTCAGCTAAAGATCTTTTGTTAATAGGTGGGGCACGTACGCCTATGGGAGAATATACCGGCGTGCTAAAAGACTTCACTGCTAATGCGTTGGGTGCAATTGCTGCTCGTGCTGCGCTTGCCCGTAGTGGCGTAGGGGCGGATCGTATTGATCAAACTGTCTACGGCAATGCCTTACAGACCTCTGCTGATGCAATCTACGGTGCCCGTCATGTCGCCTTGTATGCTGGTGTTCCTATTGACCGCCCTGCTCTCACCGTCAACCGCTTATGTGGTTCTGGTATTCAATCGATCATTAGCGCGGCCCAATTGATCCAACTAGGCGAGGCAGGAGTTGTATTGGCTGGCGGCATGGAGTCTATGTCACAAGCGCCTTTTGTACTACGTGGAGCGCGTACTGGCTATCGCCTAGGCCATGGTCAACTGGAAGATCTACTGATGGCATCGCTGATGGACTCCTATTGCGGTTATTATATGGCACAGACAGCAGAAAATCTGGCTCGTAAACATGAGATCTCGCGTGAGGAGCAGGATCGTTTTGCGCTACTTAGTCAGCAGCGTGCACAAGCCGCTATCTCTGCTGGCCGTCTAAAAGAAGAGATTGTACCAGTAGAGATTAAGACCAAAAAGGGTGTAGAACTATTTGAACATGATGATCATGTGAGGCCGGATACAACCTTAGAAGGTCTTGCTAAGTTGAAGCCTGCTTTCTCTAAGGATGGTACGGTTACAGCCGGCAATGCTTCTGGTATTGTTGATGGTGCTGCTGCTGTAGTAGTAGCAAGTGATACCGCTGCGCGTGAGTTAAACTTGACTCCTATGGGGCGTATCATCTCTTGGGCCGTGGCGGGTGTCGAGCCTGAGATTATGGGAATAGGACCTGTACCAGCAACACGCCAGGCACTTGCAAAAGCCGGACTGAAACTTGAGGATATCGATCTTGTAGAGGTTAATGAAGCTTTCGCAGCACAGTATCTTGCTGTTGAGAAAGAGCTGGGACTGATACCTGAACGCACCAATGTTAATGGTGGTGCAATCGCACTTGGCCACCCACTGGGTGCTTCAGGTACGCGTCTAGTACTTACATTACTTTATGAATTACGTCGCCGCAAGGCTCGCTATGGACTCGCGACTGCTTGTATTGGCGGCGGGCAAGGTATTGCGATAATTGTTGAATCGATAGGTTAAGAGAGGGCATGTGAGTTTTGGCTGCTGAACCGCCAGAAATCGCCGGCCATACTGAGCGACGTTTTCGCGTCTGCCCACAATGCAGGCTGCTTACGCCTGCACAATTGCCTACTTGTGTTGAATGTGGTTACCGCTCTTATGAGATCGTTGCGATCGAGAAAGAGACCCGCTTCATCAAGGAATTTATCACCCGCGCCACCCCTTTCACCTATATTATTTTTGCCATCAATCTACTGGTCTTTGTCTTGATGATCTTCTATGGTGGCACAACCAATATAGAGACATTACGATCCTTTGGCGCTGAAGAGAATACACTTATTCTACAGGGTGAGTATTGGCGACTAATCACACCGATCTTTATACATAGCGGGATTATTCATATGGGGTTTAACTCCTATGCGTTGATCTCGCTTGGTCCAGCCGTAGAAAAACTCTATGGCTCAGCCCGTTTTGTTGTTATTTATCTGATTGCAGGAGTAACTGCCGTCTTGGGCAGTTTTATCTGGAGCATATTGATTGCACGCACAGGGCTGGCGGTGGGCGCTTCAGGGGCAATCTTCGGTCTACTAGGCGCTTTAAGTGTATTTGGCTATAAATACCGTAGTGAATTACCAGAATCATTTCGTCGTGCCTTTGGCACACGTATGATTGTCACAATTGTACTTAACCTTTATATAGGCTTTGTCCTGCCAGGTATCGATAATGCCGCACATATCAGTGGGTTGATCGCAGGCGCAATATCAGCGATTTTTATTCCATATTTGCCACCAGGGGGTCAACGTAAGGCGATCTGGACTGTTTTGCAACTGATCTGCTTGTTGATTATTGCTGGCTCTTTCCTAAAAGTCTGGTTTGGTTATCAAGAGCCAAAATTCTCTCTTGATATATCCTTAGCCAACGCTTTACTACATCCGGATGTGAATGGCTATATAGATACTTGGAACACCGGTGAGCGCGCCTTTAAAGACTCTTATATAATGCTTAATCGTGCTTGTCAGCAAGGTGAGAAGCTGGAAGAGGAAAAGATCAAGACTATTCTTGATGGGGGTCTTAAGGCATTTACTCGCCTACCCAGACTCGATCGTAAAGCCAACACTTTCCTGCCTAGGCTAAAACAGCTAATTGCTGGCAATTTGGTGCTGGTAGATAAGTACCAAGAGGGTAAGCTAAGCTTGGCTGATCTTGAAGTACAGGCCCATAACTATGCGCAACTAACGCAAGATTTCAGCGCCTGGACGCAGACAGAAGGACGGAACTATCATATTATCTATACCCCAGAACAATTGGAGTAACAATCCAGGCCAGATTTTCAAGATGATATTGGGAGGATAGTTGAGGATGGAGATTAAAAGCGTAGGTGTCATAGGATGTGGGTTAATGGGTAGCGGTATTGCCCAGGTCTGTGCTGCTGCTGGTTACCAAACAACGGTTTGCGAAGTAGCACAGGATCTCATCGATAAAGGGCTTGCCAATATTGACAAGTCACTTGGTAAGTTGGTTGAGAAGGGTAAACTAAGCGAGACAGATAAGGGGCAGACACTGGCACGGCTAAATGGCAGCACCAATATAGAGGATCTTGCCAAGTGCGATCTGATCATTGAAGCGATTATAGAGAATAAGAATACTAAACAGGAGGCTTATGCTAAGCTGGATCGACTCTGTCCACCACATACGATTATTGCCTCCAATACCTCCTCGCTTTCGATTACAGAATTGATGACAGGGGTAAGCTCAGCACGGCAACAACGGTTTATTGGCCTACACTTCTTTAATCCTGTACCATTGATGAAACTACTTGAGGCAGTACGCACAATTGTTACTGATGAAGCAGTCTTTGAACAGGCTATTGAATTTGGTCGCTCGCTCGGTAAGACGGTTGTACGTACCAATGATCGTAGTGGGTTTATTGTTAATCGTCTGCTGGTACCTTATCTATTGGACGCAATTCGCGCACTTGAAGAAGGGGTTGGCTCGATCGAGGATATTGATAATGGTATGCTGCTTGGTTGTAGTCATCCTATGGGGCCATTTACACTACTTGACTTCGTTGGTCTTGACACTACCTATTATATTGCTGAGATCATGTTTCATGAGTTCCGTGAGAAACGGTTTGCCCCTCCAGCATTACTCAAACGTATGGTGTTAGCTGGTATGCATGGACGTAAAAGCGGACGTGGCTTCTATGACTATTCGGATGCCAAGAATCCCAAGCCGATGAAACTGCTTTAAAGTGTCCGCTGTTGGGTTGGTATAAAAGGATTTCAATTAATATCCAACTCGCGATAAAATAGCCTGTTAAGGTAATTATTAGCGATTAAGAAACGGCGCTGGCAACAGAGGTCCTTTTCTAAAAGTGACACGTTTTGCCGTCCCCTTGTTGAGGACGGCTTTTACGTCCGCACAGGCTTTAGCGGAGAGGCGCCCAGCTCTCTTCGTAGATAAACAGAGGTAGAAAAATATCTTTATGAAAGTGCTGGTAGTAGGGTCAGGCGGACGCGAGCACGCGTTGGTTTGGAAGCTCTGCGAAAACGATCGCGTGCAGAAACTCTACTGCGTGCCTGGTAATGGCGGTATTGTCAGCAAGGCTGAGTGTATTGCGGCTGATCTTGCCAATCCCAATGCATTAGCTGAACTGGCGGCACGATTAGAGATAGACCTTACCGTGGTAGGTCCTGAACTGCCATTGGTAGTTGGGGTGGTAGATGCATTTGTCCGTCGTCGTCTACCAATTGTTGGACCTACTCGTGCGGCCGCACGACTAGAAGGAAGTAAGGTCTTTGCCAAAGAGTTTATGTCTCGCCACCATATCCCTACCGCAGCCTTTACCGTCTGTGATAGCGCTGAGGCTGCCTATGATATTATCTCTTCTGGTATCTACAGTTATCCATTAGTACTCAAAGCAGATGGCTTAGCGGCAGGCAAAGGCGTGGTAGTAGCTCAGGACGAGACGGTAGCGCGCCAGACGGTTGAGGCTTTTATGGTTGACAAGTGTTTAGGGGAGGCGGGCGCGCGATTGGTGATCGAGGAGCATCTATCAGGTCGTGAAGCCTCACTGCTTATCTTTACCGATGGCAAGATAGTATTGCCTATGCCGCCGGCACAGGACTATAAGCGATTGCTTGATGGTAATGAGGGACCCAATACTGGTGGTATGGGAGCTTTTTCTACTCCAGGACTACTGGAACGCAATCTTAAGGCACGTATTCTACAAGAGATTGCTGAAACTACTGTGGCGGGAATGGCTGCCGATGGTATGCCTTTTCGCGGTATCCTCTACCTAGGCTTAATGCTTACTGAAGCAGGGCCTAGAGTGCTTGAATTCAATGTGCGTTTTGGCGATCCAGAAGCACAAGTAATTTTAGCGCGGCTAGACAGCGATCTAGTCGATATTCTAGAAGGCATTGCCCAAGGTGATCTAAGTGGAGTAAAAGCCGCTTGGAGTGAAGAGTCAGCGGTTTGTGTAGTACTGACTGCGGCTGGCTATCCACATAAGCCAGAGCTTGGCCAGATTATCAATGGTATAACAGAGGCAGAAGCTTTGGCTGATATTAAGATCTTTCATGCTGGTACA
>JBFLVQ010000179.1:0-14281 GCA_040758525.1 Acidobacteriota bacterium | reverse complement strand
TAGCAAGAGGGGTAGAAAAACTCTTGCAGGCGGGTGGGCTACCCGTCTGTGCGCCCGTAGGCTTGGCGTTGGCTAGGCTGTTGAAGGGTGAACCGGTGGAATCCTCTGCTAAGAGGTTGCCACATTCTTTTGTGTCAGCAACGGCTTGATCTTGGTAGCCACACAAAGGAATCCCCTAGCTGAAGCTAGGGTGAGGAGGTCAAAGCTGTGTGTAGAGCAGCATTATGATCAAGAGCAACCCGCCCCCGATAATGGCATATTGAATTGTGGGTGGAAGCGCACGGAATCTTTCTCCTAGACCTCCTGCCGCTACTTCCGCAGAACCTTTCTTGTCCGCCTTAAGCTCACCCATCTCGATCAATTCTCGACGGGCAAGCCTGTTTTTTCCATCAACTGAAAGAGCTTCTTTGAATTTGGCGACCGCTTTCTTTTGTAGACCGCCTTCTTTATAGAGCAGACCGAGCATAGCATGGAAATTACCATTAAAAGGTTCGGCTTCGATCAATTTAACCAGATGGTCTTCGGCCTCTTTGTGCCACTTGGAATTCTTTATTAAGATCTGTACTAATGTTGAACGGTATTGGGTATTATTGGGGTTGATATTAACCGCCTCACGCAGTAGATAAGCAGCCCGTACATAATCCTGGCGATCCATTGCCTGTTTACCATGGGCATAGTGCATCTCTCCCATTTCGGGTGTTGGCGCTGGTTTGGCACCTGAGGTAACTGTGCCAGTAGCCCTAGAAGCCGCCATAGGGGTTTGTGGTTTTTGTGCTACCGCAGGACTGGAAGCCGCAGGAGTGGATTGCACAGCCGGTGTGGGCTGTACAGTAGGTGTGGGTTGTATAGTGGGATTGGGGGCTGCTGTTGGTGTAGGTTGGACAGGACGTGCCGCTGGACCACTAGTTGGTTGTGTAGGAGCACTGGGCCGTGTCGCTGCTGGTGCCGAAGGTGTTGGCGTAGATGTACGTGGTGGCGGTGTAGATGTACGTGGAACCGTAGAGGGTAGAGGAGAGGATCTTTCTGGTTTACCACGTATCTGATCATCATAGCGTTGCCGCTGCTCAGGATTCTTTAGGCGTTCATAGGCCTCGGTGATTTTGGCAAAGACCTTTTCTAGACTGGCCTTCAGTTCTGGAGAACCATCCTTATGGATACGGTCTGGATGGTATTTTTTGGCAAGCTGATAATAGGCTTTTTTGATATCCGCTTCATTGGCACGGCGCGTCACTCCCAACACTTCATAAAGATCTGCACTAGCAAAGAAGGCAAGCATACGGTTGACTTCTTGTGTGAATTTCGCCTCATTAAACTCCTCTTCTGCAGGCTGGGCAGTTTTGCTAGCTAAAGGTCCAGACGTTTTTGCTACTGTAGGGATACTAGCGCGTGGCGCCGATTTGGCAGCCTGGTTTGTCCCTCCCTCAAGTTCCAGAAAACCGGCAGCATAAAGGGTATAGAGACAACGTAGTGCCTGTTGTTCAGGCAGTCCGGTTAGTGATAATGCGGTCTGTATATTAAGTGGTTCAGTAATACGAGAGAGGACATAGCCTTCCATAGGTTCTAAGGGTGCATCATTAAGTGCTTGAGGAGTGTTAGCAAATGGCTTAATGGTACGGTTAGGGTTGTTAAAAGGGGCGCGTATAATCGCCTCATTCTGAATATTGCGCACTTTGGGAAGGATCAGGTTTGGCGCTGACTGATGCAGTTTGATATTGGTAGTTAGGCGCGCCCGCTCACGTTTCTCAAAGCTATATTCTCCGTTTGGCCAATCAAATATAGATAAAATGATATCACTTATAAGCTGTTGCTGGTAATTATCAAGATCAGGATTGCTGATCAGCCCACTTTCGCTTAATTTCTGACTAAGCTCTTGTGCGTTCAGGCCACTACCAAATTGACTGAGCTGTTCTGAGCCTAAACGTCCGTCTCGCACCAATCGATTACCTAATTGATCTTCTGCCGTATTGCTAATCGCGTAGACAGGATTGCCATCCTCAATAAAGATTGCCTTGGTCTGTTTTTCGCGATTGACAGTTAATATGCCATTGGCACGTGTACGATAAAGATCTCCGAGAACCTCACCAAAAGGTCGCTCCGAAAGTTGCCCTCTCATGTGTCCTTCCTTTAGCTCGACAGACGATAATATTTTTAGCTCGACAGACGGTTATATCTATAACTGTAAGAGGTGGGTTGCAGGCTGTCAATTCAATTTGCTAAACAGATGCAGAAGTAAAAATTTTTCTCTCTTATTAGCGGCTAACATTGTCAGTTGACCGTGCCATCATCTATCATCAAGAAGTAGCAACCAATATGATCGATTTAGCAAAAAGCTGTGAGGTAAAAGTGGAAGTAAAAAGAGCTAGCAAACCTATATTAATATCAATATTATTTTTCGCGCTAATCGCGGCAAGTGCAACTGTTGGTGCGTTCAATCTACCGCTCGTACCCTCAGAAGGGATGGCCAGTATTAGCGCCCGCGATTTACGTATGCATCTATCATTTCTTGCTTCGCATGAATTGGGTGGTCGTTACACCTTTAGCACTGGCAACCGTATTGCAGCCCGTTATCTTGCCTCGCAACTAGAGTCGTTTGGGTATAGGGGTGGCGCCCGTGATGGTGGTTACCTGCAGCGTATAGATTTTGCCCTCAACATCCTAGATCGCAAAACTTCCCGCTTAGAAGTGAGTGATACCAAAGCCACGAAGGAGTTTCTTTTTGGCGAGGATTTTTTTGTTCCTTATCCAACCGCACTCAATCTCAAGGCCGAAGCGGTCTTTGTTGGCTATGGCATCTCGGCACCTAAAAAAGGTTATGACAACTATGCTGGACTGGATGTAAAAGACAAAATTGTATTAATTGCATTAGGTCGGCCAACCAGTTTACAAACTACTGCATTAGATGAAGTAGAACAGGGTTTAGCCGCAGCGGCGGCGCATGGAGCGCAGGCTGCGCTCTATCTACCTGCTCAGATAAATGGTGTGCCTTGGGGACCATACGATTTAGTTGAAGAAGATGAAGATCGATTAAAGATGATTGGCGAACAGACCAGCAAGCGCGACGAGAATGATGAACAGATGCCGGCTTTGCCATATGTCTATATCAGTCCCACAGTAGCCGAGCGGCTACTTAGTTCCATCGACTTACAACTTGAGACCTTTGTTAAAGCATCGGTTGCTGGCGAGCCACTTAAACCAAGCCCGCTACCGGTTCAGCTCAAGTTACAGGTCGTAATACAAGAGATACGCCAACAAGCACAGAATGTCGTAGGGATCTATGAAGGTAGTGATGCTAAGCTGAAAAATGAGTACATATTGCTTAGTGCTCATTATGATCACCTTAAGAGTAAAGGGGAGATCGTCTACCATGGCGCAGATGATGATGGTTCTGGGACTTCTGCAGTGCTTGCGATCGCACGCGCGTTTACCCAAGGGCCACGGCCAAAACGATCGGTTTTAATTGTCTTTCATACTGGAGAAGAGTTGGGATTGTATGGCTCGCGCTATTTCACCAATGTTGAGCCGCTTGTGCCGCTAGAATCGATCGTGGCCAATCTGAATGTAGATATGATTGGACGTAGCCGTGTAGCTGGTCGCAACTCACCGCAAGATAGTGGCCTGACAGATAAAGACTCTATCTACTTGATCGGTTCAGACAAGCACAGTAGTGAGCTACATCAGATCAGTGAGCAGACCAATCAAGAATTGACTAATCTACGCTTAGACTATGCTTATAACAGCGAGGATCATCCGTTAAAGCTCTACTATCGTAGCGATCATTACAACTATGGACGCAAGGGAATTCCGGTAATCTTCTACTTTACAGGTATACACGCAGATTATCATAAGCCCACCGATACCGTTGATAAAATAGACTTTGAGAAGATGGTACGGATTACTCGTCTGATCTATGCAACAGCCTGGCGGGTCGCCAACCTAGATCACCGTTTGGTGACAGATCGGGTACAGAAAAAATAGCAATTGAAGGTTTAGGGTATGAGTTGTTTAACGAAAGAAATGCGATCTAAGAGATCGCGCATCGATATGCTTGATCGACTCTGTGCAGCTACAGAGGTGATACTGCTAGTGGGCTTTGTCTTAATGATGACCTGGGTAGTGCCACGTACTGGCGGCGGAGCGCGTTTCTATAGTGGTGCCACTGTGCTTACTTGGGCGTTTGGTCTAATGATTATGTCTCATATCAGTTATGGCGAATCGCTTGATGATCTGGGGCTGGGTGGCAAGAATATTGGCCGTGCTTTTGCAGAACTGGCTTTGCCAGTAGCCTGTCTGGCTGTCTTGCTGGTAGTGATAGGATTGACACTTGGTACGCTGCATTTGCAACGCAAATTCTTCCTACAGTTAGCTGGCATACCAGTCTGGGCGCTCTTCCAACAATATATCACGCAAAGTTTTGTCAATCGCCGTCTACAGATTATCTTTGGACCGGGCGTGAAGAGTGCCGCGCTAACCGCAGTTATCTTTGCAGCTGTGCATCTACCCAATCCTCTGCTCACAATTGCTACCGCAGTAGCCGGTTATATGTGGGCAAGATCTTATCAACGCGCTCCTAATCTCTATGCGATCGCGCTTTCCCATGGCTTACTAAGCACACTGTTTGCCAATGTAATGCCCAAATGGCTGCTTCCTAATATGGTAGTTGGCTATAACTATCTGCTCAAGTAGTGCTGGCTATCGTTTGTAAGGCTGAATTGTTGTTTTTATACTTGATTAGTTGATCATAACCGCTATAATCTGAAGAAGGTTAGAGCCGTTAATAGCGAGCCGAGCAGTTTTCAGGATACCTTTACCACCTTAATCTTCTCTTGCCGGGTATTATCAGCAATTAGCTTCTTTGTCAGTTCGTGGGAACTAAAATACCGGGTCTGTGCTTTTTGATCCGTCACTTTTGAGGTAAAAAACCGTGAAAAGAGTAACCGCCAATACAGCACAAAAATATTTGGAAAAAGGATTGGGCCACTACAACAAGGGTGAGTTTACCGAAGCGGTAGAAGCTTACCAGAAAGCGATCGAGTTGCGCAGCGGCCAATTTGCCAAAGCGTTCTTCAATCTGGGACGTGCGCTCTCAGATCTAGGAGACTTAGATTCTGCCATCTCTGCCTATCGTACTTCCATCGAACAACAGGCGCGCAACCCCGAGAGCTATTATCATCTGGGCTTAGCGCTCTCCCGCAAGGGACTGATCAATGAGTCGATCTCGGCCTATCGTGCTGCGATCGAGCAACGCGATGGTGTACATGCTTGGGCCTATCACAATCTGGGTCTCTCTTTGATGCGTACAGGTAATCTTGATGAAGCGGCAGTTGCACACCGCAAAGCAATCGAACAACGACAAGGAGATTTTCCTAAGGCTTATCATAATCTTGGTCTGGTATTAGCGCGCAAAGGTGAACTGAATGCCGCCATTGAGGCCTTCCGTACCGCGATTAATCAGCGTAAAGGTTCAAATCCAGAGAGTTATTACGAATTAGGCAAAGTCCTCTTCCAAACTGGTCAGACCGAAGAGGCGATTACAGCTTTACGTACGGCTATTGAGCAGCGGCCTAGCCCCTTCCCAGTAGCGCATGCAGAACTGGGTAAAGCCCTCTTCTCCGCCGGACATATTGAAGAGTCTGTGCAAGAATTGACAACCAGCCTGCAATTACAGCCAGAAAATCCCGAAGGTCACCATGAATTAGGCCGCGCCTTGCTACGCAAAGGCGCGCTAGATGAGGCGATCACAGAGCTACGTACTGCTATTGAACAGAGTGAAGAGAAGTTCCCTTGGGCTTATCATAATCTTGGTGAAGCTTATTTTGCTAAAGGTGAACTTGATGCTGCTATCGAATGTTATCGTACTGCAATTACTCAGAGTGAACGTTACCCACGCGCCTATTATGATCTGGGGCGAGTGCTCTACAGTAAAGGACAATTGGAGGAGGCGGCGGCCGCGTTCCGATTGGCAATTGAGCAGCGTGGTGGCAATTTTGCCGAGGCATATTATGAGTTAGGCCGTACCTTTGTTGTCAAAGAGGAGATCGATTCAGCGATCGAGGCTTTCCGAGCTGCGGTTGCTCAACAGCATAATTTCCCCGATGCACACAATGAACTAGGTATGGTGCTCTATCGGCAGGGGCGATTGGAAGATAGTGTGGCAGCTTTCCGTACTGCAATTCAACTACGTGGTGGCGATTTTGCCAAAGCACATCAGAATCTCGGTCTTGCCTTGTATGATGCTGGCCATCTTAAGGAAGCGATCGATGCCTTTCGTGCCGCAATCAATTATCAGCCTGTCTATCCTAAAGCTTTTCGCAATCTCGGACGTGCGCTCTATGCCAGTGGTCTGCTTGATGATGCAGTGAATGCTTTTGTTACTGCAATAGAGCAGCGTAAGGGCGATTATGCAGAGTCTTATCATGATTTGGGACTAGCCTACTTCTCGAAAGGCGAACTCGATCAAGCTGTGGAATCCTACAAGCGTGCTATTCAGCAGCGGCCTGATGGTCGTTATCCAGAGGCATATTACAGTCTAGGCACTGCCTTCAATGCCAAAAATGAGTTGGAGAATGCTGCACAGGCACATAGGACGGCAATTGCTCAGATGAATGGTATCTATCCAGAGGCCCACTATAGCCTGGGTTTAGTGCTGATGCAGCAGGATAAGCTAGATGAGGCTTCACAAGTTTTCCGTCGTGCTATTGAACAACAACCAATCTTTCCTTCTGCCTACTATAGCCTTGGTCTTACCTTACATAAGGCTGCACGTCTGGAAGAGGCAATACAAGAGTTCCGCAACTCTATTCGTCAGAATCCCAATCTACCTTGGACACACTACCGACTTGGGCGTGCCCTTTATGAGATTGGCGATCTAGAAAACTCGATTGAAGAATTGCAACAAGCTGTACGTTTACAACCAGACTTCCCTGAAGCCTATTGCGACTTAGGTCGTGCTTACTATGATAAGGGTGATCTAAACGCTGCTATTACAACCTACCGAACAGCTTTACAACAGTTAGGCGATCTCCCTGAAGCGTTACATGGATTGGGTCGTGCGCTCGCCGATTCTGGTGAGTTGAAACAGGCCATTGCTCACTACAAGCAGGCGATTACCGCTAAGGGCACCTTCCCCGAAGCCTATCATGATCTAGGCCGTACACTCTATGAGATTGGCGATGTCAATGGTGCGATAGAGTCTTATCGTAAGGCGCTAGAACAGTCAAATCGTTTTCCTGAAGCACACCATGACCTGGGTGTGGCATTAGCAGATATTGGAATGATTGATGAAGCTGTGATTGAGTTTCAATCCTCTGTACGTCAACAACCCGGTAACTTTCCTAGCGCCTACCATAATCTTGGTACAGCCCTGTTTGAGCTAGGTCGTATTGATGAAGCGATCGAGGCTTTCCGCGCTGCCGTAGTACAGTCGCAAGGTCGTTGTCCTATGTCTCACTACAATTTGGGTAACGCTCTATATGAGCAAGGCGATATTGATAATGCCCTTAATGAATATCGTCTTGCTATTGAACAGCAGCCAGATTTCCCCGATGCACATCGCAATTTAGGTAATGCATTAGCACGTAAAGGCGCACTAGAAGCCGCTCGTACTCACTATCAGATTGCCATTCAACAAGGTGATACCAATCCTGATGCCTATCATGATTTAGGACTTGTCTACTATGGCAAAGGTCAGTTGCAAGAGGCAGCCGATTCTTTCCGTCAAGCGCTTAAATCTCACAATGGTGACGATCCTGGCACACACCGTAGCCTAGGATTAGTGCTCTATGAGCGAGGTGATGTCGAGGGTGCTATGGCGGAATTTCGTGTTGCTATTGATCAACGCAAGGGTGAGTTTCCTGAAGCTCATCATGATCTTGGCCGTGTGCTCTTTGATTGTGGCCAATCTGATCAAGCAATTGGTGAATACCGTACGGCCATTGATCAGCGCAAAGGCCACTTTCCTAAAGCCCATTACAACCTTGGTCGGGCATTGACTGCTACTGGTAAGTATACTGAAGCGATCAAAGAGTTTCGATTGGCAATTGAGCAACATTCTAGTGCCTTTCCAGAGGCTTACTTCCATTTAGGAATGTTACTAGCGCGTGAGGGCGCCCTAGAAGATTCGATCAGTTGTTACCATACTGCTATCGAACAACGTCAGGGTATCTATCCAGAGGCTTATCATCGTCTAGGTTTGGCACTCTCACGTACAGGAGATATCAATTCAGCAATTACCGCTTATCGTAGAGCCATAGAGCAGCGGCATGGAAACTTCCATGAAGCCCATCAGGATCTAGGTCGTGCGCTCTATCGTAAAGGCGATCTAACTGCTGCTAATGAAGAATACTCTATTGCTGTGCGTCAACGTACAGGACAAGAGACCAATGCCACCTTGTCACCTTCGGATAATACAGTAAGAGATACTCAAGAACTTACTGCTGAACTAGAAAGTGGTTTAAGACAGGCTACGCCAGTCTTTAATACTGGTGTGGAGGAAAAGGGAGGAGGGGAGCGAGCACGACGCAAAGCACCTAAAGATGCTCCCGAACAAGCCAATATCTGAACCATTAGAGGGCACAGAGAATTTAGCCTACCGATTGTTAAGATCTCTGTGCCTTCTATCCTCTATCTGCTTACACTACAAATTCAGAAAATTTTATTTTAGCTATTGCTTTTCGCCTATAATTCGCCTTAATATTACTCAAGCAGGAATGGTAAAAAGCCATTAACTTAAAGTAATGGGTTAAAAATCTGTCTTGAGAAGTTAATGTAAGACTTTAGTTGAAATGTTTCACGGATTTTAAGTAGAGTGTTAGGTTAGTTAATACAAGTTAAGAAACAATTGTGTTTATGCATGAAAGCGTAACAATACTAGTAGTGTTCTTTGAAGTTAAATTGCGATTAATGATTCTGCTTGCCAATGCAATAGCTTGATAAATATAATGCCCTAACCATTAGGCAGAATTTATTGTGGAGATGAAGAGTGATGGCAGAAGAGAGAACCTATCTTGAGCTATCCGAAGAAGGCGGCGCTTCTCATAAATTTTATGAAGTTATTGTAGATGGAGTAACAGTAACAATACGCTTTGGCCGTATTGGTGATCAAGGGCAGACTAAAGTCAGTCGCTTTGCTACGCATGAATTAGCGCAGGCAGAAGCCAACAAGAAGATTAATGAAAAGCTTAAAAAGGGCTACGAACGGGCAGTAATGGGAGTGCGCAAGAAGCGTGCAGTAACCCGCCGTTCAATGGATATAGCAGGAAGTGTCCCTACTGCTAAGGCTGGTCGGCATCCTGCTAAACAGGCGCCGGTAATCTGGAATTTTGCTTCCGGTGCCAATGCTTTTGGAATCTTCATAGATGAGTCATTGTGCTGGGTAGGTAATGAAGCTGGTAAGATCTTTGCGCTTGATCACAATGGCCAAGTACGTGCCAAGTTTAAGCTGCCTGATGGTGTGAAATGTATTGTTGCTGATGATGATTGGCTCTATGCTGGTTGCGATGATGGCAATGTTTATGATTTAAGTGGCAAGTCACCGCGTATTGCCTATGAGATCGCTGAAGATGTCAATATCTACTGGCTCGATATAAAAGACAGTATTCTGGCTGTCTCTGATGACAAAGGCAGCATTACCACAATCAATCATGAAGATGAGTCGCAATGGACCAAGAGGAGTAGTGGCGATCGGGGATGGATGGTTCGTTGTGATGAGATAGGTGTCTATCATGGCCATAGTCGTGGCGTCACGATGTATGATTGGGAAGATGGCAAGGTGATCTGGGCGCGTGCTACCAATGGGGCAGTACTATTTGGTTGGCAAGAAGAGGCTCTTATCTATGCCTGTACTAGTAATGCCAAGATACACTGCTTTACCAAAAAGGGAGATGTTGGTGCGGTTTATGATTGTGATGCGCCAATCTTCTCATGTGCTGCTGCAGAGAATGGCAAGTATGTCTTTGCGGGCGATAACCAGTCTGCTATCTACTGTTTTAGTGAGGATGGCACACGCCTATGGAAGCTTGCTAGTGGATGTGGATCGGCCTATTCGATGCAGTTCTTTAAGGATCGTCTCTATATTGTTACCACACAAGGTTCGTTAGCTTGTATAGATGCTAGCGAGGCCGCCATTCAAGCTGCACAAGCCGGCAATATTCCTAAAGCTATCGATATTAAAGCCCCACAAGTGGAAGAGAGTTTGGTTACTGTGCTTGAGACCACCTCTGATCGTAGCCAGGGTGTAGTAGTGGAGTGTTATCGAGAAGGCGGTAAGCTGCGTATTCGTGTAGTTTCGAATGGCTATAAAAAGAATTGGCATTGCCAATTTCCCAAAGGAATTCGTGAAGAAGGGGCGCGTTATGTTGTTGATGAAGTGCGCGAGGCGGCTCGTGGAGAGTTCTATCGTGTCTTTGGTAACATCAGGAAATTGACTAGCTAGAGGGCTATTCATGAAACTTATCAAGCAGACTGTTCTAAACTATCGACAAGGAAGCTCAGAGAAGATCTATGAGATCAATCTCTGCGAAGTAGGCCAGAACCGTTATGTAGTCAATTTCCGTTATGGCCGTCGTGGTTCAAATTTGAAGGAAGGCACCAAGACTGTAGGGGCTGTGCCTTTAACAGAAGCACAAAAGGTCTTTGAAGAGCTGGTCAATTCCAAGATAATGAAAGGGTATCGTGCTGTTGGTGAAGCACCAACAGCAGCCCATACCACACCAGTGTCAGCGCGTACCGTAACACCTCCTGCTGATAGCAATGCACGTAATCAAGCAATCTTGAATCGTCTTGCCAATCCCAATCTACGCCGTACTCCCAGTGGAAAGAAGCCCTGGCCGCTAGAGCGTGCCATCTGGCGCGCTGGTGAGTTGAAGCTACAGGCAGCTACTCCTTTATTAGTTAATCTTATTGGTACTGGAGATGGATTACGAGACTATTGTATTGCTTGGGCACTGGGATGGTGTGGGGATGAGAGTGTGATGGGGCCGCTGGGTCGTCTATACAGTACTTCTGCATATGATGCCGTACGTCGTATTGCTGGCGAAGCGCTACTAAAACTTTCCGATCATGAAACACGCGCAGAATTTCAGACCGAAATGATTGGTAAGCTTCCTATAGAATTGCGTGAGTTAGCCCAACAGGGTCCTGCAGAGGCATTTGCTCAGGCTCTTAACGTCTATTTACAAACAGGTGAGCATCAACGGTTTGCTGTTCTTGATACGATCTATCTAATTGATAATGCGCAGGTACGTCCGGCGTTATTACAAATCTTGCGTAAAGCACCACTACAGACCAACTATTTTCAACGTCTACGCCATATTTTCAAGGCTGCTGAATACCGTCGTGATGCGGAAGTTTTTGGCATTATCGCCTATCGATTTGAGAAGGTAGCGGCCAACTACAATAATGATAGTTGTTCGTTTAGCCAACAGACATCAAGAAACTATAGTATCCATTTTCAGAATAGCTATATACAGAACCCTCAAAAAGAGATCACAAGTGCTACATCAAAGCTTGCTTATTGCACTCGTACACGTACTTATTTGCGTAGAAGGGTATGGCGTACACTACGGCATTTAGGGGAATTAGGTGACAGCGAATATGTCAAGATGGCAGTTGGCATGCTGCTACCTTTTTCTGATGCTGATGCCATGCCAGTGAAACAGAGCAATTACTATAGTCACCGAATTTATTGGGACGCCTATGCTGGATATTGGACTTTTAATCATATTCTCTATCATAACAGTAAGCGTTATGAGCTAAAGCATGGTTCTAAGGCTTGGCGTTGTCGTCCATCTTATAAACCTGGTGATCCTGAGCCGAATATTCGTGAAGAGGCTTTCTCGAAACTTTGGGAAGAACAGCCAGTAGGACTATTACATCTGATCTCAGAGAGTAATTGTCAGCCAGTGCATCATTTTGCTGTAAAAGCATTACGTACCTGTCAGCAATTTTGTCAGCAATTGGATAATGATGCAGTAGTGATGATGCTCAATCGCCCTTATGAGGTCACTGCCAAATTAGGGTTTGAGCTAGCGCAGGAGCGTTACCGGCCAGATGCTCCTGATCTAGATCTGGTACTGGCGGTTGCCAATTGTGCTTATAGTGAAGCTCGTCTACAGGCGCATCGCTGGATAAGTGATCGACGTGAACGCTTTTTAAATGATAGTGCCTTTATTGTTTCGCTGGTTAGCAGCAACTACTCTGATACACGAGATTTTGCCCGCAATCTGCTACGTTCTGTAACGCTCTCGGAGGCTATTACTAGGACATTAATTGCCCGGCTGGTAGCACATCTGCTAACTGTTAAACCTGGGCAAGCCGAACTGGCAAAAGATATTAGCGAAACCGTGCTGAAGTGTTTTGGTCCACAGTTACGTACTATTGGCTTAAATGTTGTGTATGACCTACTCAATCATAACATGTTAGAAGTTCAGGAGTTGGCCGGTAATATACTATTAAATCATGATATTCGTGCTGCTGATCTACCGGAAGAGCTGATTCTTGCCATTATCAATTCAGGATATCAACCAATTTGTGGAATTAGCATCAAGTTACTTACCCAGCTTTCCGATGATGCTTTACGTAATCGTGTAAAGCTATTGGCATCTTTAGCAGCGCATAGATTTGCCGATGTACGCAGTAGTATACGGCCAGTGATTCGACGATTGGCTTATAGTGGTCTGCCTGCCGACTTTATTGGAAATCTTGTGGCTCTATTGCTAGATACGCTGCTTGTCCAGGAGACCAGTGAGGGTGTGCATAATAATTTGGTTAATCTACTCCAGGAAGATATTGGTGGATGGATGGCAGTTGTAGGGAAGGAGCGTGTCTGGCAGTTACTACAAGCAAAGGGATCCGCTACTCAGCAGTTAGGCGGTATTTTGTTGGCTGAGAAGATCCAGCTAGATACAACCTGGGCAGAGAGCTTTGATCTAAATGAGATCGTGAAACTTTCCAATCACGAGGTTAAAGCTGTGCGCGAGGCATCTTGGCAGCTCTTTGAGAGGATTGCCTATCGTTGTCAGCATCATAACAATCCTGATCATGTTCAGGAGATGTCAAAAGCGATACGGTTATTAGATAGTAAATGGGATGACTCCCGTGAGCACTGGTTTGCTATTTTTCAGAGCTTCTTTGTTGGAGCAGATTTCACTCCTGCCATACTGGTCAGTATCTGCGATAGTGTACGCGAGGATGTTGGCAAATTAGGTCGTGACCTGATTACTAGATACTTCCAAGAGGAGGTTGGACAGGAGTATATGCTCAAGCTCAGCGAACATCCTTCAGCAGATCTGCAGAGCTTTGTTACCAATTATCTGGAGCGCTATGCCAGCGACAATCCTGCACATTTGCAAGAACTGAAGCCTTATTTTATTAGTGTACTCTCAAGAGTAAATAAAGCCCGTGTTGCCAAGCGTCGGGTACTCTCATTTTTAGCTGCCGAAGCACGTAAGAGTGTAGCGGCGGCAGAAGTGGTAGGGGAGATCCTTACCCGACAATCTCTTACTATCGCGATTAGAGACAAGGCGATAGCGATTGAGACAATGCTAGAGTTGCATAATTATTATCCTGATCTGACACTTCCTATTCAGGTTAAACCTATGGAGGTGCGCCATGCTGTTTGATTACGCATATAAGGGTGGTACAGCCGTAGAAAGCAGTGCTAACCAGACGAATATGTCCTTTTCTCCTGATATTAAGCGTGAGCCAACCTATTTTCGTGGTGAACTACGCAAAAATATTGAGTTTCGAGAGGCGATCAGTGCTTTGCATGATGTTGTTGTCTCGGATCTACGTTTTAAGCCAAAAGACAAGACTGCTTATAAAGAATGGGCAGCCCAACGTGAGCAGATCGATTGGCAACAGGTCAATGTACAACGTAAGGAGGTTACAGAACGGATCAAGGTACTACAAAATGAGCTTAATGAACTGTATCGGCGTAGCTCAGATCGTATGGGGCCTTTTAATCGCGCCAAACAGCGTTTCTTCAACTATCTTTATGAAAGGGAGCGAGATATTTGGTTTGTCCTTGATCCAGTAATTACAGTTCATCCTGATGAGGTCTTCTTTGAGTGTTTTAGTCAGGATGAGTCTAGTTATGGTCGTTTAGGTGTTAGCTATGAAGTCTTTGAGAATATTGGTGAGTTTGCTTGTGGCACAACCAATATAGACTATTCGGCTACACTTTATGATGAGTTTCAAAAGATTCGTAGTTACAAAAATACTAAGTTTGAGATCGATCCTACTGGTTTTGATATTCAGACCACCAATGAAGATGCCTACAAAGAGG
>JBFLVQ010000178.1:0-14351 GCA_040758525.1 Acidobacteriota bacterium | reverse complement strand
TCAAGTGCCACCGGCAAAAAGGGAAATCTTGTTGAAGGCGGCGCCAGATCACGTCGCAGCTTAAGAGTAAGAAATTCACGGCGGTCATTAGTCTCGATCGGTACCCGGCCAGTAAGCATCTCATAAGTAATTACGCCTAAGCTATAGATATCGGTAGTAGGCGCAAGCGCATGACCCATTAATTGTTCTGGCGACATATAATGTGGTGTACCAAAGGTTTCACCAATTGCGGTAAGATTTGATCCTTGGCTAATCTCATCGTCTGGCTGAAGCAATTTCACTAATCCAAAATCGCCTAGCTTTATCACTTCACAATCATTTTCGCGGCTTAACAATACATTAGCAGGTTTGAGGTCACGATGTAGGATATTGCGGGCATGTGCAGTCGCTAGTGCATCACATAATGGCACAAGGATCTGTAAGCAACGTGAGATTGTTAAGGGAGCGCTGTAATCGATATAGTTGCCAAGTGTCTCGCCTTCAATAAACTCCATTACGGCAAATAACAATCCCACTTCTGTCTCACCATATTCATAGACCTTGATAATATTGGGATGTGAGAGTGCCCATCCTACTCGTGCTTCACGTTGGAAACGCTTAATAAAGATCTGATTAGCAGCTAAATGGGGAGAGATTACTTTAACTGCTACAGTGTTGTGCTGTTTTAAGTTAATAGCACGAAATACTGCTCCCATACCGCCTACACCGATCTTCTCCTCAATACGGTAGCAGCCATTGATCTCTCTGCCAATTAAGCTATTGAAATAGGTAACTGTATCAGTCCCACCGCTGTTCATAAACCGTTAATAATTAATGGTGACAAGTGATCAGTATGTGGAAAAAGAAAGGGCTTTGGATAATCAATTTTTTTCCAAAAACTTAGGAAATATTCCCTAATCTTATCTCGTGCCGGGTCGCAATAATGCCACTATTTACTCTTATCACTCATCATTTCTAAATAATAATGTCAATGCCCGCAATCGTCACAAGCCACGCGAAACCCCAGCGAATGGAATGTATAGTCTTCCGTTTGCCAGATACGGTAAGTGAGTGGTTCATTTTTACTCTCGTTAGTTTTGCCTCGAAAGATACGTGTCCGAACTGCCATAGGGGGCGGCTCTATCTTCGCCCCTGGATAGGTATGAAATTCTGTGCTAGTCCATTCTAGATAATCGCCTAAAATCTCTTCCACAGTAAACTGTATACTATTGCGAGCCAGGTACTCCCACTCTTTCTCGGAAAGCAAGCGGTAATTATGTCCAGTGCGGCTAGTAAGCCAACCACAATAGGCATTCGCCTCATTCCAACTCACCTCACGAACCGGTTGCTCAAGAATATTGGTTGGCGGTGTATTGCCTTGCCAATATGAGGGTGGCCTTTGTCCAGTCTGTTTGACAAACTCAGCATATAGACGGTTAGTAATAAGGAATTTTGAGACTTGAAATGGCACTACACTAACCTGGTGCTGTGGTCGTGCAAAGGCATCACCACTGTCAGTACCCATCTTAAATTCGCCACCTTTGATATTGATCAGTTGTGGAATTGCCGAAGTCGCCAGCTTTCCACTAGTCTCTTCTGTCAACCCCAGCAGGCGACGCACTTGTTGAGGATAGAGACGATAAAATCCCACCCCACCTATTCCACTTAGTAACAGCAATATGAAGATAGCGGCAATAAAATAGTTATGCCGTTTTGGCAATAATTTAACTGTCTCATTAGCGGCTTGATCTAGAGTAGGTAAAGCAGGTTGCAGTGGCCCCGTATTACCCTGTCCTAGGTAAGAAGCCAAACCGGCAGGAGCTTGCGTTCCCGTCGCTTTTTCCAAAAACACTGGCACTTCAGCAGTAATACCTTGTTCATAAGCTTCTAATTCCCGTTTCAACTCTAACGCTGTCTCATGTCGATCTTGTACGGTAGTAGAGAGCCCACGCAGGATTATATCACTCAGTTTTGGTGATATATCCTCGCGCAAATGATGCACCGGCTTAACACGTGAAACCATTACTGGTGCAACTACACCAGTAAGAGCCTCATACATAATCAAACAGATCCCAAAGACATCGGTACGCCCATCCACAGGCAGACCGAGAAACTGTTCCGGTGCCATGTATTTGAGTGTGCCAGGCGCATCTTTGCCAGTAATATTCTCACCACTCACTTCACCAGGCCGCTCAAGCAGTTTCGCGATACCAAAATCGAGTATACGTACCACCAACTCGCCATCGGCGAACTGTTGTACCATAATATTCTCTGGCTTCAAATCACGATGTATGATGCCTTGTAAATGCGCCTCATGCAGACCTGCACACATCTGTTTGGCAATATGTATAGTCTGCTCCTCGGAGAGTTGGCTTTGGTTACGTAATAGCTTGCGCAGTGTGATCCCCTCAATATATTCCATTACAATATAAGGAGTCTGCTCAACACTCATTACCCCAAAGTCAGTTACCATAACAATATTCGGATGTGCGATACGGGCTAGTGCCTCTGCCTCGCGCTTAAAGCGTAACACACGATTAGTATCGGTGTCTTTGTCATCAAAGCTCATTAGCTTCAAGGCAAAAGTCTTGTTTAACTGCAGGTGAGTGACACGAAAAACTTTGCCCATACCACCCTGACCCATTAAGGATTCTACGCGGTACTTATTGTCGATGATTGTTCCGAGCGTAAGCTCAATGGCCGGTGTCGGGCTCATAGGTTCACTGAAATAGCGCTAGCTATAATTATAAGTCGCACTTGAACTTTAGATTACCGACAAAAAACTCAGCTACAAATATATATTAAGGTCATAGTCAAGACAAGCTTTTAGGTTATAATTTCAGCATTCTGCTGGAATATTGCGTAAAGTTACTACTATTATGATGAAGATTCTTTTATTTAAAAGATACTTGCCTATTAGTGTGGTAGGACTTTTATTAATGGTTGTGCTCAAGGTAGAAGCACAAACCCGTTTTGGGCAGGAAGGGTCAGGCAAGTCTGAGCAAGGGCAACCCAGTCGATTACGTGCCAGTACCTCCTTGCGTTTCAACCCTAACTCAACTGGTTCATTACGCTACAATGCGACAGAGTTGGGGCAACGCTATGGCGTGCAACAGGTCGGTGAAGCGACTGCCCAAGTGTCACGGCAAGCTATTCCCAAAGCTTCTATGAATGGACCAGCCGCGCTTATAGTGAGAGCCGACCGGCTTGTTGAGCGTAACCAACCTAAACTGGCTATTGAGCTTTATCGTCAGGTGTTAGCTCAGCAACCTAAACAACTTAATGCTCAAATAGGTCTTGCTTACGCGTTGATTCAGATAGGTGAGTTTGATGCCGCGCTACAACAGTACCAAGATGTGTTACGCCAATCGCCCAACAACAGCGAAGTACGACTCAACCTAGGAGTTGCCCTTTATCGTAGTGGCTATTTAGAGGAGGCGATAGAGCATTACCAACATGCCCTTAGTGAGCATAAAGGTCCATTTCCCACCGCACATTTCAATCTGGCAATGGCTTATGCGCATGCAAAAGATTTTACTCGTGCAATTGAGCACTATAAACTTGCCATACAACAGCGTGGCAATAAATATCCCGAAGCCTGCAACAATTTAGGGCTTGTTTATGAAGCCATTGGCCAACTTAATGAGGCTACTACGCTGTTTCGAAAGGCCATTGAGCAGCAGCGTGGCCGTTATCCACTTGCTCATTATAACCTCGCACGTTTCTATCATAGCCAGACAGAATATGACCAGGCGATCAATGAATTTAAGCTTGCCATCAAACAACAGGCCGATTTTGCCGAAGCCTATCTGAATCTGGGTAATGCTTATCTACTGCGTGGCAGCTTAGCAGGTAATAACGAGATCGAGCCAGCAATAGCTGCCTATCGTAAGGCACTTGAACTACGTGACAACTTCTATCCACTAGCACATGAGAACCTTGCTATTGCGCTAACCCAAAAAGGCGATCGTAGTGCGGCGCTTACTCATTATCGTAACGCCTTTGAGCAATACGAAGGCCGTTGTCCACGTACACTAGAAAACCTAATTATGACACTTACAGATAAGACCCTACTCTTTGTTGGCGATGAATTGAGTCGTGATGATAACACTGGCAACCTGAGGAGTAAGTTGGATGAGCTTAAGCTTACAGAGTACTTGACGAATGCTCTCAACCAATATGAGGAGTTAGAAGAAGAGCGAAAAGATCTACCGGAAGTACGTTACTGTGCAGGGTTGGTGTTTGCTGCTGTACGTGATTGGGGTAAAGCGACAGATGAATTTGTACGTGCCGCTCAACTCTACGGTGGTAAAGATCCTGCCCCAACACGCGCGCTTACTACCATACTGGAACTGACGCGCTATTTCTCGCCACCTTTTTAATAGTTGTGTAGTATTGGTTATTGAATGTGTAAGGGCTTGATAAAGAAGGATATTATGACTAGTAAGGAGAAAGGACAGGCGCTTATTAAGGCAGTTGCCAAGGGCGAGACCGCTACTCTACAAACACTGCTGTCTGCGGGTGCAGATGTAAATGCGCACAACGAGCATGGCTACACCGCACTTATCTATGCTGCCAATCGTAGCGGTACAGAGACATTGAGATTGCTACTAGATGCAGGCGCAGATGTAAATGTAAAGAATCGCTTTGGCATGACCGCATTAATGCGTGCTGCCTTCTCAGATAAGCCTGATAACTTACGGGTATTGATTGCTGCTGGCGCTGACCTTAATGCAAAAGATGAGAATGGCGAGACAGCGCTGATGTGGGCAACCAGAACTGGTCGAACCGAGAATGTAGAGATCTTGCGCCAAGCAGGGGCACTGAGCTATGACCGTGGCGAGGAGAGCCGATTTGCTACCGTGCAGCCACGCAATACAGAATATAATCCTCTCTATCAGAAACGCTCATTTTTTCACCGGCTACGCCGATTTTTTGGCTTCGATCGCTCAAGTTAGTAGAACAGATTCACAGTAATGGCACCTCTTCTGCGCGACTATCCAACTTTGGTGTAGACCGTACTGAACTAGGCGCCGAAGTAGCTGAAGGCTCGATCTTTCTACTAGGTGTAGCTTCCTCTATAGGAGTGACCGGAGCGGCTGCCACAGGCGTCATTGCACTGGTTATATGGAAGGTCTGGGCGATAGATTTAAAATAGTATTTCTGCTCAACATCTGGATTTGGCAGCACTAACCAATGGTAAGTATGTTCAGCTTGGAAGATCAATTTTTGGTTGATGTCTGGGCTATAAGAGGTCTTATCTGTGATCTGACGTAGTACCAATTGGTCCTTATCATAGACTTCGATGACAAATGAAGTAACCGCCTTATCACACTGCCAACTGAACTCTAATTGTTGTGCACTAATATCCTTAGCTGGTGAGAGCAACCTGATCTGAGCCTGAGAGAAGATACGATAGCCAATTCCTGCTATAACAGCGATAAACGCTAGTGAAAAGACAATCCAGTGTCTTCTGGAAAACTTCCTTGATGACTGCTTATCAGGAGATACAACGAAATCTTGGTTCTCTTGAATAAACTCTAAGTTACCTGAATGCAGCGAGCGAGTCCTTCTTTTTGTTTCATGAATTGGGGTAGTGTTGGGATTGTTTTCCAATTCAACAATTGCTTTAAGGATCTCGCTCGCTTCATAGTCGTCTGATGCCATTCTTGCCGTGGCATTCTGATTGGACAGTTCGCCAGTACGTAATCTGATAGGCTCATTGATAAGCGGTCTGGTGATTCTATTAGTAGTCTTTGGCTCTGGTCGTGGCCTATCCTGAGCATTGCGTAGTTCAGCTAGCTTGGCACGCAATTCTGGATTATTAGGTGCAATCTCAATAGCTTTAGTGAGCAATTGAAAGGCTTCCGCTCTAGTGCTAGCATCTTCAGCGAGTACTTCTATCAGTTTAAGATAGAACTCGATTCGATTAGGGGCATAACTGACAGCAGTACGGTAGTGAGTCAATGCGCCACTACGATTCTTTCTAGCTACACATTCATGACCTTCTAGAAAACTGACTTCGGCTAGTGTTTGATTCACTTCATAGACAGTTGGCACTCCGTTATTATCCTTCTCGATCGGTTCAATATCGATCGGATCAAAATCGGCTGACTCATTGTTATCTATTGGTGGTTGATCTTGATAATCCATCTATATCTCCCTTTATCGCTGAACTACGCTTTGTTGGAACCCTCTTAGATCTAGCAATTGTAGGAATGGTGAGCCTGGTGGCAATGTACAGGGCGCATTGAAATCTAGATCGAAGATCCAATCACGATTTGGTGGCACATAGACATAATCTACTTCCGGTTGATTACCGGCACTTGATACACGCTTAAATGCGCCATTGGCTTGATGGCTCTTGTAGATACGAATCAATGAACCAGCAAAACTGGTAAATTGACCAGCACTGCCATTGTGCCGCCAGTCTTCTAAGAAGCGTGGGAAGTTGTTAAGCGCACCCGAAATATATTCTGATTCTGGCCCTTGATGAATATTGGCATTACCCCAAAAGCCTGGGAACCAACTGGGTGTATAACCGCTCACCAAGGCAAAACGATAAACCGTATGACGCGCAGATCGATAACCAACGGCTTGATATGGGGTGACAAAGCTACGTGTATCTAACCAACCAGCATGACCATCAGCCGTGCTCCAGTCACTATCTGCTGCGCCAACACAGGCGCCCGATAGTAATGTAATCGCATCAGCAACAATGGCTGATGGGACATGACAATTGTTGCCACAAGTGGCAAAGTTCTGGCCATTGTATCTGGCTGGTGAGGTAGGTGCGTTGGCACCGCTTACCACTGGCGTTACATTAAGACCTGGATATTGATCAGTATCATTTACTTCTGCTGCAGGGGCATTGTAGTTGCCAAAAACATAGACAGGGTTTTCTGATGTAATAGTGACTCCAAGTGGGGTATTACATTGTGGACTGATCGCGGGACCGGTAGGAAAGAGATTACTAGCATTAACTATGCGTACCGCACGTCGAAACATCTCTACACGTCGATTGGCAGCAACCTCCTGAAAGGTAGTAGGCGGCTTTGTGCTCCAGCCTGGTTTTGGATTTGTGCTAACCGCAGTCATTGCCACCATAGCACCACGACGATCAGCATAGGAATTGAGTGCAGGAGTATAAGTAAGCGGTGGATTATACTGGTCTGCATCAGACATATTATTGTATGGTGAAGTCTCGCTAAAGCCGTTGGCAGCGGTTTCTGTTTGGATCCAGCAATCATTATTGGAATCTTGTGGAGATTTTCCTATATCACTATTGTCGGATACAGGGGCTGGTACTGCAGCGCTACAACCAGATCTGCCCCCAATCTGTACTGGTAGGGCGGCAGCATTACCAGCAGGATTACCACCAGGGTTCCAGACCACATCTTCACGATTGTAATCACCATCGCCGATCACGCTAGCAAGGCCCAAGGTTGGTAAGACTGCGCCGCTGCCTGGTTTTATATTAGGGTTGGTGGCAAGTAATGGTTCATCGCCACGACGATCCGAAGTGTAAACAATCCAGCCATTGTCTTGATTGACATCTATATTGTCACGCAGATCCTGTGCTCTCAATGGTGCGCCGGTGAGGGTACTATATGGTGTTTGGCCCATAGTGGCAAAGAGATTATCAAAGTCTCCACGAAACAGACGGCCTAGATTACCCATATCTATCTCGACTAAGTTCATGGTGCCATTCTTGGTTGGTGAGTTCTGTATCAATCCATTTACTGGTGTTGGTGTGCCATTGGCGGTTTCATGCGGCAGACCTTCGCGCGCGTCATACATATTAATAGGGAATGGCACCAGACGCTGGTTGCCAATAAACCAGGTGGTCTCACCATCAGCATTAAGAACTGCTCCGGCGCCGGTATTACCAAGGGTAGCACGGCTTTTAGGCAAGTTGACATTCTCGCTGAGTGGCAGGCTGTTAGCTGCTACTGGATGAGTATGTACATTGATCGCTGCTGCAGGTCTGGTAGCGCTGCCATTACCACGGAAATCGATCTCTGTTTGTGGAGGATTATTGGTTGGCAGTGGCACTCGTGTCTCATGAGTATAATAGCCACCCGGATCGGGTTGTGGTTCGTTGTAAGGATTGTTTCCTGAACCGCCCGTAAACCGCGTTGTATAATCAGGTATTCCTGCAGGAGTAGAACGAGTATCAGCGTCATCTCTGATTCCATACATCCTTAAATTGCTGGCGGGAGCGTTAGTATCATATCTACGCAAAGCCATACTGGCATAGTAGTCAAAGTTAACTCCAGTTGCGCCACCAACATTATCGAGTGTGGGATTAAGCGGATCCATAGGCAATGCTGTTAGTCCAGCGATTACTCTTTCTGTATAAGGAGCGGCAAACCGCTGTAGATGTATTATTGAGTTCTCATCAAGGTTTGCTGTAGGAGGAAAAGCTGATACTGCGCGTGGATAATAGAATGCTGCGCCAGTGTTAGCGCGGTAGGGAACAGTTACGCCAAGATTAAGAATCTCCTGGGTAATATCGAAGGTCCTACCATCTGCACGCACTATCTCCACTTTGATCCAACCATGAATACGATTACCATTAATACGTGCGCCGGTGGGGCGGCCATTGGTTGGATCGGAAATCTTAGGTTGATAACCACGTGGGATTGGTCTAAGCGTATTTGGTGTTCCACTATCTTCTTCTTGATAGTACCAGTTTGGATCAGCAGCCGGTCCGGTTGTCTTCAAGCCTGGTCCGGCACCAACATTCTGTGCTAACCAAGGGTCTGGGCCATCAAGCTGAACACCGCCAAATGGACCGCTCCCTGCGGTGGGTGGATCACCAGACAATACCGTACGTGGCAATTGGTGTTGATAATCTGTCAAGGTGATACGTAGCACAGGCTTGTAATAGTAGCGCGCTGATACCAATGGAGAACCTTGTGCAACATTTAGATCTGTTGGCAAACCACGCTTGATCAGTTCGATGGGATTGGCTCTCAATATATTTTGAATTGGTAGCCGCAATGGTGGAACACCTATCCGCACGTTGGGATTTACCCCGCTAAAAGAACCACATCCAGCCGGTGCGGCATCAAAACTAGGATCACCAATTCCCTGACAATTAACCGGCGCGCGGCCACCGCCGGTAGAACTGCTGGTACTGATGTTTACAAAGTTGGTAGCGTCTTGAAAAACACGCATATAGCTGTTGGCAACAGCACTGCCGTTCTTTTCATTGCCAATAACAATATGTTTAGCAACGGTAATCTGGGCACCAGTTTTAACCAGATTACCGCCAGCATCAAATATATATCGTGAGAAGGTACTGCGTGGTGTACTGCCAGCAGCATTGCCACCCGTCAGGTAGAAATCACTGTTGGTATGTACCCAACCACCAAAGGCCCAATTGGGAGGAATGTATAACTCGAAATCAGAATCTGTAAATATGCCAAATTGAAACAATGGTAACAAATAGTTGTCAAAGTCTCGTGTAATCTGTACATCTGCGCCACCACGATTTTCACTGGTGGTTGTCACAGCCATACGATAGCGACGGGCAAAACCCTGTAGACCAGCAAACTCGCCAGTGCTGACTTGAGTGGTGTTGGGTGGTCGTATGGGAAAGTTGCACAATGGTGTTGCAGTTGGATTGCACACATCCACTATACAGAATGGTGTAGGAGCATTGACCCAACCTAGATCAAAGAGATTTGTGCCACTCATATATCTTCCTGAATAGTTTGGTGTACAAGGAGAGCCAGTGGGACAATTGACATCAGGTTTTACGATACGGAATTGGTTTAGTAGCGTAGGATCGGCTATTACAACACGGCACAGCGTATCATAGCGCGGATTCGGTGAAGTTAAAAATAGTGCGCTAAAGTCGCGCGACATCTGTTCCATCTTCGAGTAGGCAGTATAAAAGCCAACTTTCTGGGCAACTTCAAAGTTAGCTGCAACTGCGTCGGAGGTAGAGACCGTTAACGAAGCTGTTACATAGATGGTTAGTAGCGCAAGCAGCAACGTCACGATAATCAACGCCGAGCCTTGCTCTTTGTCGGTTGCTGAGGAAAAAATCTTTAGTGCTTTCATACTCTTCTCCTTGTACCCACACAACTACAGTCGGAAATTTGAACCAAAAAAATTGCGGGTATTAAAAGTTCCTTCCAAACTAAACCGGTATAGATAGTGCTGATTGCGGTTGTAAGGATCGTGTAGATTGTTGTCACGCTCCGCAGCACGGCCTTTAATAGAAACATTTACCTGTCGTATATCAAGCAGTCGATATTGCGGTGCTGTGCCTAGATTAGTAGTACGTCCATAAAAGCCAGGATCATCAAGTGGACCAGTTACACCTGTGGAGCGAGGATCTGCCAGAAAGTAAGTAAACTGTAGATCTTCTATTCCAGTGGCAATCACATTATCGTAGTAACAGGAGCCATTACAATTGTAAGTGTTAGGGTTGGGTGTTATTAACACTGGTGTGATAGAATTGTTACCACCCTGCGCAGTATGTGGTGCCGGCAATAGCTCCCTACGTATCAAGTTACCATCTTGATCGACAAAATAACTGACAAAGAAGATCTTGTAGAGACTGACTGCACCAGGTTGCTGTGGTGCGCGGCCTAACACAGAGAGCGGCCCTGTGCCAGGTTGGTTTATTCCATAAGGATCGCTGCTTGCAAAGATAACATTATTGCCACCCGTAACATTTGTAACACAGCCAATGGCAAAATTGTTGGCTAGGCTAACCAATACAAAATCACCAATAAAAAGGCCGGTAAAAGATGCCGTGGCGCTAAAATTAGCACCCGAAGGAGTAAGATTACCGCTTACTGGCAGGCCATTATTGAAATTCTGATCAAGGTATACCAGGGTTATCTGATCGGTTGAGTTAGTAACTGTTGCGCCTGTGGAATTGACCGAACGTACCAGGTTTAAGTTATTACCAGGAATAATTGGACTAAGAAGATTGCCGCTGCCTAGCAATGTAGAGAATATTGGTGAGACACCCAGACTGACTTGAGGGGCAAAGTTATAACCTGCATTGGAAATGTCCCTACCTACCGAAGTCATTGCTGCCCGCACATTCTGCTCTACATCAGTAATACGAATAGCTGTTGCGCGGCTTATTTGACCCACGCGCATAAATGAGAGCAATGGACCGATCAGTATTAACAGAAGGACCATGGCAAGTAAAAGCTCGATGAGCGAAAATCCTGCTTGGGGATGGATATCTTTATTCATTATCATTTACTCCACTACAGGGTTCTAAAATTGCTTAACTGGCAGACTAATGTAACGCTGTCACGGCTGCCTGTAGGAGTCGTAAAATTGACTCGTACCGTGATCTGTTTACTAGTTACGGGAGCAGGTGTGAGGTCGGTAATAATGATCTCACGAGTAAAAGTTAGTAGACTGTTAGTTCTATTATCGCTTCTATTCGAGTAGATACCATCCGGACCAGGATCAATATCAAGCTGGATAATACGTGTGCCCATACCTGTGCAAACTGGATTAAATGGACCAGGCGGCTGACCATCATCACAAGTGCCAAAGACATTATCTGGTCCAGACTCAAGCATTGCTGCTACACCAGGAACAAAACGTCCCGCCGGTGTGCCGGTGGTGTAATTTAGACTATCAAAAGAGCTAAATCCCGGACGCGTGGCCTCTTTGGCGGCAATAATACTCTCCATTATTTGGGCTGCTAACTGTTTGGCGATCTCCTGTTGACGTGCGCGTCCTGGCAAGGTGATACCAATGACCAGTGCTGCCGAGAGTGCCAGCAGACCAGTGGTTATTATCAGAATTGCAATTATCACTTCAATAAGCGAAAACCCTTGTTCATTCTTCATAGTCATTTCCTAATTGAGCTTGGTAGTCCATTGACCAGATGGCCCTAGTGTGGGAATAAAGCGCCAGAATTTAAGCCCCCCGGTTGAGCCATGCAGTGTAACTGCTCGTAACAGTGTTGGCCCTTTGGTTAAATCAATATCGTTAGCTGAGAACTGGAAAATCCTGTATTCCTGTGTGCCGGTGCCATCGGCGCGAGTTACTGCGCGGCCTGCTGGATCGAAGTAGCAGACAAATGTCCCATTCGGTACACTGCTGGAAAAGTTATGTACTGAGAAGGCGTTCTCCGGCGCGAGAAAAGCTGTTGTTTTACTGGGAAGTCCCGCTGCAGCATTAATCGTTACATCTATTGGTAATAGCTTTGATAGCGAGATCTCCTCGTCATTGACGGAGCTAATAGTGCCCATATCCACCAATGATACGCTATTTGCCAGGAAAAGCAGATTTTTAGTGGAGTTATTGAGAGGGATAGTCTGATCCAGACCGGCAACATTTATTACTACAGCATAGAACTGTCGCCGTGTGATCGCCTGTACACGAGCCTGACGCATTAGTGTGTAGATAGCGCCAGCCGCATCATCAGTTTTAACGGTGCGTCGATTGGATGAAAGTGTCAGAACAGACAGTGTGACAAGTATGGTTAAAATAAGGATGACAATTAGCAGTTCTATTAGCGAGAAACCTGATTCTACCCGCATACCCTTCTCCTTGTTCCCCCTTGTTATAAGATCCCTTGTTAAAAGATTAGTCAGGGATTCTTACGCTCATAACATAGCCTGTTATATCATAATCAAGTTGAACAACCAGGCCATTAGGTTATCTTATTGTAAACCTTTTGTTAGAGTTATTATAAATAAAATAATCCACGTTCCTATGTGCCATATTCCATAGCACTGCCAGATAGTGTAGGAAAGTATTTAAGAGGGGATAAGCGTAATCAATCTATTTTTTATTGAGAGTTTATGCAACTAAGCCACCACGCTAAACTCTTCAAGCGTGCATTGTCTCAGAAACTTTAAAAAAGCGCAATATCAATTTTTGTTATCAAGTATTACTCAATGACATTCTCTTGCTAGGCAAAGTGATACAATTGTTACCATTGAAGAAGTCAACGATGATTTACTATAAGCCCATTCTAAACTATCGACGCGCTGCTTAACTTGTCAACTAAGAGGCTATCTGATATAACAAAATCAACATTTTGCGAAGATAGCGAGGGAAGGCTTTGGCTCAAAAATCGAATGAAATAGTGCGTTGTGGCTGGGCAAAAAATAGTAATGATCTATACATTGCTTATCACGATAAAGAATGGGGTGTGCCGGTTCACAATGATCGACTGCTCTTTGAATTTATTATTCTAGAAGGAGTACAAGCCGGATTAAGCTGGGAAACAGTGTTAAATAAACGCGAGAACTATCGTAAAGCATTCAATAATTTTGATGCTGACAAAATTGCTAATTATGACTCTAGCAAGGTTGAGAAATTGCTTGCCAATGAAGGGATAATTCGCAACCGTCTAAAGATTAATTCTGCTATTGAGAATGCCAAAGCATTCTTAAAAATAGAGAAGGAGTATGGTAGTTTTGATAGCTACATCTGGCAATTTGTTAATGGCAAGCCAAAAAGGAATGAATGGAGATCATTAAAAGAGGTTCCTAGTAAGACGGCAGAGTCTGATGCAATGAGCAGATCTCTAATAAAGCATGGATTTAAGTTTGTTGGCTCAACAATATGTTATGCTTTTATGCAGGCTGTAGGAATGGTTAATGATCATCTGGTAGGATGTTTTAGATATCATGAAATAGATTAACTATATGTATACACCGAAACATAATAGAGAAGAGGATATAAATAAGCTGTATGCTTTTATGCAAGAGCATAGCTTTGCCACTTTAGTTTCTGCAAAAGAGAATATTCCTAAAGCAACACATCTACCATTTATCATAGATATCGATAATGGGTTAATAAAAATATTAGGACATATGGCAAAGGCCAATGATCAATGGA
This sequence comes from Acidobacteriota bacterium, assembly GCA_040758525.1. Lineage (GTDB taxonomy): Bacteria > Acidobacteriota > Blastocatellia > Chloracidobacteriales > JADJPF01 > JBFLVQ01. The sequence goes on along the minus strand of JBFLVQ010000178.1, from coordinate 527 downwards.
GAGATTTTGAGTATGTAAAAGATGTTTTGGTGATCTTTCAAGAACCGCATGCCTATATCTCACCAAAGCATTATGAGAAATATCTTAGTGTGCCAACCTGGAATTATGTTGCTGTGCATGCATATGGCACAATCAGACTGTTTGAAACTAGTACGGAAAAACTAAGACTAATTGAGCGAGTTATTCAATATTATGAGGCAGAGTTTGCCAATAGACTTAACTCATATCCAGAGAAATTTATCGATGAAAAGTTAAATGCTATAGTGGCATTTGAAGTATCTGTAAATAGATTGGAGAGTAGATACAAACTTAGTCAGGATAGAACCACGATTGAGCAAGAGAACATTATCAGAGAGTTGGAACAGACTAATGATAAACTAAAGACTGATATTGCAAAATTAATGAAAAATAACCTACCAAAGTGACCTGTGTGAGACGAGCCATTAGGCTCGTCTCACAATCAACTCTATTAACTTTAATTGAGATGCTCCTTAAACCAAGTCAACACAGTATTATACCAAAGCCCG
>JBFLVQ010000177.1:0-14429 GCA_040758525.1 Acidobacteriota bacterium | reverse complement strand
AACAACCGGAAAATGCGCCTGTAAGAAGGGAAAATATGCACAGATAATTTAGCTAAGGGATATAAGAGGAAGGAATATATGGGAGATATAAGAACGCCGACGTGCTAACGCCGGCGTTGATTCTTGCGTATGTAGCTACGTTTAGATTTGACTGCCGTACGGCTAGTTGATCTATTACGCAGAGAAGTTTTAATACGGTTGCGTAGTTTTACTCGATGACTCTTCAAGTGTGATTTAGCGACTGCTTGGCGTACCTTGACACGTTTACTGGTCTGGTAGATCACTGGCTTGGCATGGTAACGGGGTGGTTCAGTAGTGATCGAGCTATCGAGCGAGTGCAAGATTCTCAGATAGGTTTGAGTCTCGCTGGGCAATGCATACTTCCAATTTTCGCCATGGGTAAGTTTGCCAGGAACACGTATAGGATTGGAATTATAACCAGCCGCCATTAGTTCCTGTTCTGTTGCCCAACCAGCTTCAAGTGCGCTTTGCACTCGTTCTTGGCCAAGGAAATACTCGCCATAACGATTTAAGTAGAGGAGCATAGCCTTGGCAGCATTGGCATGGTTGATCATACCAGCTTCAAAATCGCTAACCCAATTGACTTGTGGGAAAGAGTTTTTGATCTCTCGGTAAGTACTAGAGATCATCTGAACCATACCACCCGCGCCGGCACTACTTACTGAGTATCTATAACAATCATTACGATTGAGTGCATAGAGTGCAAGCACTTCCTTAAAGAGAGTGCTAGGCTCCTCATTGCGAAAACGATCATGATCAATATGTTCTACAATACAGAGGTGTTGAGCTAGCTTACGAGTCTTTTCAGGAATCTCCAACCCATTACGTTTAAGCACCTTAGCAGCATCACTAAGCACCTTCTCAATATACTGCTCGCCGAGCTTGGCGAGATTGGCTGTCTGTATACTGCGATGGGCGGGGGTATAGTAACCGATCTCCTTAAGTGTGCCTCGCTTTACAATTGGATATTTCACTGTCAGAGGCAGGAAGAGACCACTCTGTGCTTCAACACTCAGTTTAGTATTGATAAAGTTTGGTTGATCTACCCGCACATTTACACTTAAGCCATCGGAAAGTTCAAACTGCTGCTGGTAGCCAGCAGTAAGGAAATTCGCCTTGTTCATGGTCACGGTGTAGATCTTATTACTACGGCGATCAAGCAGAGAGATGCCCACTGTCTCATCGTCAATAGGACAGTTAGTAGCAAGCAGTTTCTCAGCTTCGGTCAGTTTGGCAAGCAGGAAACTTTCAAAAGACGGTTTTGCACCCTTCTCTTTGATAACTCGATCAAGGGTTGCTTGAGGTATTTTGACTGGTGTTTGTGCTTGTGCGATCGAGCTGCCAGCCAGGGTTACTAACAGACAGCCTAGTAGTGCAAACTTGCTAATAAAAGTAGACTGGGTGGCGGGAGGTTGTGGTAACGAGAACGCAAACATCGATTTCCCTTACTCCATATAATTTTTAGATAAATGTTACTGATAGCAGTCGTCGAAACTATGATGACGATTTCGCTTCTGCAGATGCCCCAGCGACACAGCATCGCTGGTGACAGAAAAACTTCCTTGAAATAGTAGCATTGACGTCGCCTTGCCGTAAATGGCCACTTTAAGCAGAAGAAAGAAAGACGGGATTTTTTCTCCGCGACGGCTGTTAGACCCCAGCATTATCATAGTAGCATTCGTAAGAGTTGCTATTAAGAGTTCTGGATATTACCGAGGGAGATACTATGTCTGAGCAGTGGCAGCGCGAGGAACATCCTATGGTGTTGATTGCCGAGGATGATACACCTTTGCGTAAACTGATTATTGCGATCCTGTATCGAGATGGTTACCATTTTGTCGAGGCAGAGAATGGCGCTGACGCAATCAATACGCTAGAGAATCTGGTTGAAGAGCCAGCCGTTGCGCTAATAGACTTAAAGATGCCTGTGATTGACGGGCTGACCTTAGTTAAAAAGATCCGCGCCGATGCCAAGCTGGCACAGACCAAGATCGTAGGCATCAGCGCGCATGCCGAAAATGAGACTACAGCGATATCAGCCGGTTGTGATGCTTTTCTAAAAAAGCCCTTCAAACCTGAGGAACTAACCACCACGATTGGCCAACTCGTCGGGCGTAGTTAAATTACTTGTTCTGTAGTAGCAACTTTACCCCATCAGGGAACTTTACTTCGATCTTATTGGCATCACGTAGTACAACCACCTTACCGATGCCAAATTGGGGATGGGAAAGTACTTCTCCTACTTGATAGTTTTCCCTCATATTATAAACGCGGCTGGGTGGGCCAAAATCCTCTGGCGCTGATGCAGTACGCACAGAGGTACGTCTAGTAGTAGTCTGGCCCATTTGTGGCGGCCGGTAATGACGGTAACTCTGGCACATTGCACAGATTATTTTACGTATCGTGCCATCGGCATCTTGAGCTACAACACGATGTGTGCGATCCATTCGGCATTTGCCACAATAAGCTTCGATTTCCTGCCCGACCCGGCTGTGAGAGTTCTCCATGATCGTTCTCCCGAACCTGAAATGTGTTCGCTGATCATAAAGGCAAATGATCAGGCGGGCAAGGACAACCCAGAACCTCGCACCTTTAGATAGTAAAATGCATTGACAAATGGCGTATGAATCCCGCTTAATTAATAGTAGAGCAACCATCGTAAGCACACTGTTGCCATTAATCCTTATACGGAACCTTTTCATGACCAACTCCGAAACCAAAATAGCAGCCTCTACGCAAGAGCAACAGTTGGATCGGGCGCTAACAGATCTGCGCCAGTTGATGCAGAGATTACTGGCTGAAGCGGCCAGTTCAGGTAGCGATATACAATCACAGTTGGCTAATTTTAAGCAGCGGCTACACTCTATGGAGTTGCGTGCGCTTGAGAGCGAGCGTAAAGCCTCTTCTGCACAGAAGCGTCTAGTAGAACTGCAAGGCAAGTTGGAGGAGACGGAGACACGCCTTAGTGAAGCTAAGGATCGGGTAATTGCTACGGAGGCACGTGCTGTCGAGTTAGAAGCACAACTAGAGGAGGCACAGTCACAGACACAGACTGCAGAGGAGGGATTGGAGATATTGCAGTCTGAGTTTAGCAATCTACAGGCAAGCTTTGATGCCTCTGAAGTGCGTGCTATGGAGGCAGAGCATCGTGCGATCGCTGCTGAAGCCCGTATTGCAGAACTGCAAGCTCAGTTGCAGGAAGCAGAGCTACGCGCTACTGAAGCAGAAGAGCGTGCCTTGAAGATGTATCGTAGTGTCACCGAGAAGTTACGAGAGCTACAAGCACGTAAATCATCTAGTTGATCTAGGATTTCTTAAAATACTCATCAAGGTCTGCCTGCAAATTTTTATAATCTGACTCTTCTAATTGGAGCAAGATCGGCTGATTGATCCCTTTCTGTGTGCCGAACACGGCAAGGATAAAATTCTCGGCAAGCAGTGCACGGCCACGCATACGAGGAGAGCGGTAGATAGTATCGATCTTTTCAAAATTGGCCCGTGCCTTCTCGGCATTCTCGAACCGCATAATCATATAACCAATTCTCTTCTCATCACGGAAACCAGCCGACTCTTCTGCCGTGTACATACGCACGGTCGTCGCTTGCGGCTCAGTGAAGTTCCAGCCTTTTGCTTTCAGGTGGTTGTAGAGCGATGCTATTGTTTTGCCATTAGCGGCAGGTTTACCAGGTTTGTTCAGCTCCTCTCGAGCTGGGGAAGGCATAGGCAGTGAAGTATTAGTGCTAGGCGTCGCCTTAGCATCGCTTTGACTAGTATTAGCAGTAGAATTGGCTTGGTTGCTGGCACAACCAAGGGAAAATAGTGTTACTAAAGCCAGAGAGATAAATTTAACTTTCATAAAAACCTCAAAAACTAACAGAGCTAAATGATTTCGTGATAGGGCCGGTTATAGCGGGCCGAACAAACAATTCTATTTATGCCTCACCATTGGCGTCAATAGGCTTTTAAGCTGTAGTTGCCTAGGGGATCTTAATTATGTTATAAAAATTCAATTAACGCCTGCCGGGCTTGGCAAATAGGAGGAAGATCATTACAGCCAAGATCGAGGTAAAATCGTTGGAGTTGCCAGAGTGGCTATACTGTGCGCTGAGTCGTAAACAGATGCGTCAAGCGATTGCTCGACATATGATCAAGTTCCACTCTCGCAATCCGCTTCTATTTACGGAACATCTACAGAAACTACGGCGCCAACGTAAGCCGCAGTCAATTATTATACGTGTCGCTGCTCGTGCTGCTATCGAAGCCGGTACACACTTCGAACCTACCGACAATGGTTACTATGCTGATCAGCTCTCGATCGAATATATCTCTTGTAATAAACTGCCGGGCCGCTACGAAAAATTACAACGTATAGATGGAGCAGGGGGAATTGTCTTACGCGCCAAGCAGGAGCAGGAGATTCTGCTGCTGCTTAAACGTGAGGGCGACAACATGGAATGGGTGCTGCCTAAGGGACGGCGTAAAACCGGTGAGCGACGACGACAGACTGCCTTACGTGAAGTCAAAGAAGAGACGGGTATTGCCGCACTCAAAGTAAAGAAGTTTCTTGGTCGTGTTGGCTACTTTGTCATTACTGGCAAGCAGGTGGTTTACAAGCGTGTCAGTTACTATTTAATGCGTTGTGGTGATCCTGCAGGCTCTTTGCGCGTTCGTACTAGCGAAGGTTTTGTTGAAGGCCAATGGGTAAGCCTGGAAGATGCATTACTACTTACTAACCCGGCACGCGCGCATACAGTATTAGATCGCTTATTAAACAAATCACGAAGAGCTGTTACTCTTGTATGATAGGGAGAAATGGTTAGACAACTAATGGTTGACAGTGTCAATTCACTTAATTAAAATGAGCCTCTCTTTTACGCCGACTTAGCTCAGTTGGTAGAGCGGCTGATTCGTAATCAGCAGGTCGCCGGTTCAAGTCCGGCAGTCGGCTTCAGATTAATAAAGACCTGATAGCCACCGATAAGGTGGCTGTTATAGTTTTAAAGTAATTTTGATAACAATCTTGATAGCAAAAGGTGGGTTGCAACAGTTCAATTACCTGATATGATTAACTCACTTAACTGTAGAGGTAGATGGGATGCACTTAGGGCGGTTTGCCTCTTTCCACATTTTAGGTGTACTATTGCTCAGTAGCATGATCCTGATTGATACGGCGGCGGCTGGCATCTGCTTTTGTGAATCATTAGCAATAGATCAAAACCTAACTGATCTTGCCTCTACCTACAACACTCAACATTCAATTATCTTTTCTGGTACTAATAACGATCAAGATTCTCAGCATTCATCAGAAGGTTGTCAAAACCCATCCTGTTTTTGCTGTACACCTAAACTTCCTTCCATTGTGTATGGCAAAATAGCTCAGCAGGAGAATGGACTGATTGTTTCAGAACTGTTCTCTAGTATTTTGATCGATCTCTGCTGGCCTCCTCCCACGCCACCTCCCAAACAGTGCTAACACTCTTATTGATTCGAAATTGATGCGCAGCACTAGCTGTCTGCGTAGCCAGTAATAATACGAAAAAAAGAGAGGTTTTATGGGAGGTAGATTAGTTTTAACGCTCCTCTTGCTAGCTCTGTTTACCAGTCCCACAAGCGCGCAAGATTCGAATAGATCTATTGTATTAAAAGGTCAAGTTGCCTGCTCTAAATGTTGGACAGAAGATGATCGTAAAGTTAATCGATATGGTAGTGAGCATGATTTGGAGTGCGCAGTTGATTGCAAAGCAGAAGGAATATCAACTGTACTAGCGGTAAATTGGGACTCTGACGCCACTCTCTACCAGCTTGAATATGGCAAGTTGAAGAAGACCAAGACAGGATGGCTCGACTATACCGCTAAAATTGTTGAGGTGGCTGGTACAGTTCAAGAGAAGGATGGTAAGCGTTATCTGAAAGTAGATACGATAAGAGTGATAGCCGATAATCCTGCCCTACAGACAACAGCAGCAATCGCTGTTGGTAATCAGGCGCCTGAATTGATCTTAAAAGATATTGCTGGTGCGCAACAGAATCTTAGCGGCTATCGTGGCAAGGTCGTTATTTTGAACTTCTGGGCAACCTGGTGTGCTCCTTGTAAGGCTGAAATGCCGACTCTGATAAAGATACAGAATAGCTACGCACCATTTGGTATTCAGGTTATTGGCGCATCAGCGGATGAACTGGAAAAGCGGGATGCAATAATCAAGTTTGTCAAAGACAATCAGATCAATTTTCCTATTTGGTTGGGAGCTACAACTACTAATATGGGGAGCTTCGGTCTAGGGGCTGCTCTACCTGGCACAATTATTATTAATCGGCAAGGCAAGATCATTGCTCAAATACGAGGCGTAGTCAGTGAGGCTGAATTGAAGAAGCATATTGATGCACTGCTCGCTGAGCCGATTGAAGAGAGCAGTAATACAGACGACAATACTGTGAAAGCGACAGTTGTTCAGGATGTGAAAAGCTCCAGTGTGCCTTCCTGACCACTCTGACCTGGAGAAGGTAGAGCAATCCGTGGGATTGCTGATCCACATCAAGAAGGTCGTTGGACATTTGGAATACGAGTATTGAGTAATCAAATAGATCGTGCCAGTCTACGTACTACGTTAACCTATCGATTATTTTCGCGCCTTTCTGTAGGGGTCGAATATAATCCTCGCGCTGATGATGTTGGACCATTGGCAAACTTTATCGCGCTTAAAGAGACGCGGCACAGACCGGCAGTAATCATTGGCACTAGCTCAGATCGTATTGGTACGCCTAGTGGTAGATCGTATTACATGACGCTCAGCAAGGATATTTCTGAGACAGTAAAGATGCCGATCGCACCTTATATAGGAGTGGCGTATAGTTCCTTCGAGCATCGCTTTCTTGCTATTGGCGGGATGAATATCACTTGGCGAGATAATCTCTCTTCATTAGTAATTTTTGATGGTGTCAAAGTTCACCCTACACTTAGTTGGACAGTAGCTAAGCGTCATGTCTTGACATTTTTAATGGCGCAAAGCCGCAATCCTGGCTTTAGTTATAGTATTTCGTTTTAAATATGACACTCCCCAACCTATATATATTATGATTGGGGAGTGTCATTATTAATAATACTATAGTGCTCATCTTGATTTGTAACCGCCTTTTTGCAACTCAAGCCCAGCTTTTACAATTTTTTACATCTTAATATGCTCAAGTTAGCTTAAACTAAGCATTGGCCAATAAAAGTATCCAGAAAACTATTTCATATAGATTAGTGAAAGAACAGTCGAGGATAAATTGACCATTAATATCCAACCAGATATTATGCAAGCCAAATCTAGGCAAAAATATAAGGTTACTATCGAGTTAGGAAAAATCTTTCTGCCACTGTAACCAAAATTGTGGCAGGAGCGTAACTATCTGAAATAGACGCTTAAATTAAGGAGTAGCATTTATGAATATAGGTAAGTTTCTCTGGCGCGCTATTGCCATTGTTATGGCGGCGGCAGTAATGACTTTGAATGCCTATGGCTGGGAAGAAAAACCGGCAAGCAAACGATTCACTTTTAGCGCTAAGACAAAAGAGGCTCGTGAGTATATTGAGCAGGCTATATTGGCGATCGAAAATTTCCAATTTGGTCCACAGGTGCGCGCGCACGCCACCAAAGCTGTGGAAGCAGATGCCAACTTTGCCTTTGCCCACTACTTGGTAGGCGCAACCTTTCCACCTGCCGAAGGACAACCGCACGTAGATAAAGCCTTGGAACTCGCCAAAAGCGCTTCTGATGCAGAACGCCGTTATATAGAAGCGTTGGTGCTGGTGCGTAGCCAGAAGGCTGCAGAGGGACTGGAGAAGTTGTTGGCACTTAGCCGTGACTATCCTGAAGAGCGAATTGTGCAGATGATGATCGGTCAGATCTCTATGAACCAAGGAAAGCTCGACGAGGCACGAGCAGCTTTTGAGAAGGCGATCCAGCTCGATGGCAGCACACCACGTGTTTATGGGTTTCTAGGCAATTGCTACTTACTAAAGGGTGATTATGCGAAGGCACGCGAACTCTTCCAAAAGTCACTAGCCAAGAAACAGGCTGGCACAGCACCATTTGTTCCCAATTATGGGCTGGCCTATTGTTATGTTTACGAAGGTGATGTGGCATCAGCACTGAAGGTGTTGACAGCATATCAAGAGGAATACACCCGCACCGGCGGTATACCAAATCTTCCCCCAGTTTTCATCTGGAATTCAATTGGCCGTTTGTTGTTGGAGAATGGACGTGCTGAAGAGTCGATCAAGGCTTACGAGCGTGGTTATCAAACCGTGCCAGGAAGTTCACTTGATGAGGTAGAGAAGACGATCTGGCTAGGTCGCTTACACCATGGACGTGGTCGTGCATTGTCAAAGATGGGTAAACATGAGGAAGCCTGGAAAGAGGCCGAATTGATCAAGAAGATGATTGAAGATGGTGGCGAGCGTGGTAAGCAGTTCTGGCCTTCCTATCACTATATTGCTGGCTATCTCAAGTTAGAAAGTGGCGATTATGCTAAAGCCATTGAGCATCTAAAGCAGGCTAATGATAATGATGTTTTCCATAAGTTGCTACTCGCACGTGCTTATGAAAAGTCCGGTGATGCAGCAAATGCTCGCAAGCTTTATCAAGAGATCGTTAATTCAACTCAGAATAATCTGGAAAGAGCACTTGCCTATCCAGAAGCAAAGCGGAAGCTGAAGAGCTAGTTTTTCGATTGCGGACTGCGAATTTGCCGAACAGGATCTTTTCTCGCGCCGTAATTTTAGTATCTACAATTTTAATATTTGCAGTCCGCAATTATTTGATATGTCTTCTACAGTAACAGCAAGGGAACAACAGGATAAGGTAGCGCAACTGCCAGTTTGGACGGTCTCGTTACTAGTTCTAATGGCGGTTGTCGATTCGCAGGCAGTTGCTGCAATCGCGCCACAAATTGCAGTAGGATTAGCAGCCGCCAAGACAACAGTTGCTGGCAGTGTTATGGCCTATTCAGTGGCTGCTGCTGCTGCCGCTTTTTTGCTAGGAAAATATTCACGTCGAATAGACTCACATAGCTGGCTACCCGCCGCCGCAGGGCTACTGGCAATCGCCAACATACTTGCTGCCATTGCTCCACATGTCTATGTATTTTTTGCTGCCCGTGCACTAGCTGGAATGGCAGGTGGATTGATCTCTGCATTAGCCATTGCTGCACTGGCCAATGCTTCGAGTTACGCACGACGTGGTAATCAGATGAGTGGCGTGGCAATTAGCTATTTTCTTGCGCCAATCGTTGGCGTTCCTTCTGCTACCTTCCTGACAGGTCTTTATGGATGGCGAGTAGTTTTTGGTGGTTGTGCTCTACTAGTATTATTGGCGGGATTGTTGGTTCAGCGGTTGCCATTGCCAGTCGCATCTGCACAGCCTGCTACGGTCGATACTAGAAAGCCACTTTCACTTTGGCAGTTAGCATCAAGATCGCGTGCAACCTTAATGGGGGTGATTGGCGCATTCTTTGTTTCTGGAGGTCTGGTTGGCTTTACCACCTATTTGGGCTCCTGGCTCTCTGATGCTTTCAATGCCGGAACACGCGAAGTAGGCTTTGTTTATGCACTTGCTGGTATAGGTGCGGTTGTTGGTGGAGCATTAGGAGGGATGTTGGCAGATCGCTTCGGCAAAAGCCGAGTTGCCGTACGCAGTAGTATTGGAATGGCAATCGCATTGGTGTTACTGCCTACTTTTATATGGGGTGGAGTTCTACTATTTCTTATTGCCGCGGCGGCATTTTTAGCGGCGTTGCGGGTTGCTCCATTACAGGCACTGGTTACTGAACAAGTAGCAGCAGAAGAGCGTGCACCTTATATTGCGCTACGCAATGTTGCTTCACAAATAGGAATTGCTGCTGCTGCCGCAGTTGGTGGACGACTCTATGGGAGCTTGGGAATGTCAGGAGTGGGGTTGCTTTGTGCCATCTTTACAACCATTGCTTGGATAAGCATACATATGCTTAATGATCCGCAATCTACTAGCCCAGCAAAGAGTGAAATGGTAGTACGTAGTACCCATCCATGGCTGTATCGTATTGCTGGTGCAGTAGTAGTGTTGGCATTGGTAGTCTGTCTAATATTGCCTTGGTTAGCCAGTTTCCTGCTTACCAAGGCCTGGACACGGCCTGATGAGCGCGCGCGCCATGATACACCGGCTGCGTTAGGTGCAGAATACAAAGAGGTCTCTTTTACTTCTGTAGATGGAAATCGTTTGTCGGGTTGGTATCTGCCTTCGCGTAGTGAGCATATTACCATTGTAATGTCGCATGGGCTGTTTCGATCGCGCTATGAGATGCTAGAGCGTGGCGTGGCATTATGGCAATTAGGATATGGCGTACTACTTTATGACTTGCGTCGCCATGGCAACAGTCCAGCAGAGTTCTCCACGCTTGGTTTCGCCGAGCGTAAGGATGTATTGGCGGCAGCAAATTTTGCCCGTACACAGGCGCCGACAAACAAGATTGTATTAATGGGTGTCTCAATGGGTGCTGCTGCTACACTGCTAGCAGCAGCAGAGACTACTGATATCATGGCTGTGATCTCGGAAAGTAGTTTCCTTTCCTTTACTGATGTTGTTTATCATCATATGACTTTAGGAAAGATCCCGGTCTTTCCTTTTGCACCATTGCTTGTTTGGATTACTGCCAGTCGTATGAGCTTCTCTCCCGCCGATTTCAATATACAGGCAGCAGTAGGTAAGATCTCTCGTCCAATCCTCTTTATCGGTGGTGGTAATGATGTGCGTATGCCAAATGAACGCGTATTGGAACCACTCTATGAGACGGCAACTCATCCACTCAAGGCAAAGTTAGTTGTGCCAGATGCTCGGCACGGCCAAGCTTACGGCAAAGACCCGGTAGCATACCAGCAAGCCGTACAGAATTTTTTACGTGCGGTTGCAGCATCGCAATAGTCCGATACATATTAACAGAAGGTTAACTAAAAATAGTCCAACGCCTGTTTTGACGATAGGAGAAAATTCTCATGAATGATAAGAATCTTAATCAAATACTGCCTACTGAAACGACTACGGTTGAGCCTAAGGAAGATCTAATACCAGTTTCCGATGCTTCTGCCACCAACTCCTACTCGATGCTGGAGCCACGTATGAAACGTGTCTATGGCGCTTTTTACAAAGAACTATACTACACACCAGAGCGCCGGGTGTTGGATCCTAAGATACAGGAGTTAATCTCAATCGCTGCTTCACTAGTTGCCAAATGTGAGGGTTGTCTAGATGGCCATTTGAAGAAAGCACTGTCTCTAGGAGCGACTAAAGAAGAGATTAGTGAAACAATCTGTATTGCGGTTGCAATCAATGCTGCTGCAATGGTCGATCTAACTGATCACTCGGCTGCCCGCCTAGGACTAAATCATTTCCCCTTCAAAGCTCCACAAAAATAGCTTGGACTGAACCAAGGAAGGGTTTCAACGCACGTTGAATTGCGCGGGCGGTAGCACCGTCCGCGCCAATGGATTGTAATAATCGTAGAGTACCGATACGGCTGACTTGGCCTGTAGTCCGAAACGTGGCCGGAACTTGAATTCAAACTCTGTTTGCTGCTTATATGGCCATAAGTAGACGATCAGCCGATCTGGCAGTATGTCATATTGGCTGAAGATACCATTAGATTTCTCCATTGCTTCTTTAAGTGAAGCCCGATCGATATCGACTCCTGGAGGTAGACCGATCTCGGCCAGTAACATTCCATAACCCTGATCTCCACGAGCAGCCTTAACCTGACAGGTTACGGTTTCACCAACCGACACAGTTGTCTTATCAAAGTTTACTTCTAATATTGGTGTGCCGGGAATTTTAGGTGTTGCTGTAGGAGAATTGGTCCAGGGCCGATAATAGGATGAAACTATCTGTAAAGCCGTGCGCCGCGCGCCCAATCCGCTTACTTCAACCTGGTTCTCACCTATTGAGAGGTGTTGGGAGAGGTCTATAACAATTGGATCAGTCAGTTGATCTTGTCCTGGTAATAGCACTGTAGTAATACGTCGGCCATTGACGATAATATTAGTTGAATTTTGGCTGGCAGACATAGTTGTGATTGCTTCTTTTTTTGCTATTAGGGCTAATGTATCAAGCACCTTTACAGTTGCTTGTGTAGAAAACCAGATACCATAGCGATCCTTTTGACGTATCAAGAAAAGCAAACCATTTTGAACTAATGTATCTGTTTCACCGCCTTCACGAATAAGTGCTTGAACTGCTAGTGCAGTTGTTTCAATATTGCCTACTAATCCCCACCCATAGAATGGTGTCACCTCTCCTGATTCCCAATAGCAGAATCCTCTGTCATAACGAGCCAATGCTCGCAATCTCCCAATTGCGCGTGTTGCTACTGCCTTCTCTGCCAACTCAATAGCAGCTAGTGTATATAAGGAGGCAAAATAGGCATTGCTGGTTTCATCAATGGTATTTTCCAGGCTCTGGAAAGCACGATAGGCAGCCGCACGGGCTAGATCATTTTGCAGAGTTGCTAATGTCCAGGTGATATATAAAGTAAGTTGTAGATTGTATGATTCGCTATCATGGTAGTAATTTTTTCGCGAAAGCCAACGTCCATCTTTTTGTTGCTGTTCTATCAACCACTTCTGTGACTCTTCAATGATCGTTTGATCAACATTGATAAACTCTTTGGCATCGCCAAGAAACTTCAATGCATAAGCAGTAACAGCAATATCTGCAGTTCCGCCGGGCCAGTAAGAAAAGCCACCATTATCTGCCCGATAGCTTAGCAAGCGTTGATAACCTAGTTGTATATAGCGTTGTGCCTTCTCTGCCACCTGCGGTTGGGGTTTATTTAGTTGTTTGAAGTAGCGAAGAACAATGAGATTTGGGTAGGTAGAAGAGATCGTCTGTTCGGCACAGCCATATGGGCGCATCAATATACCCTCAATACCTTCCATTGCATGTGCGATAAGATTAGGATAGATCTTCAACTCTCCTTGCACACTACCAGGAACTGTATTCTCGGGAAGATTGATCGCTAATGTTGCCTGCTCAGTGGAGATCTGATTATCTGTCTTGATCACCTCTTCACCATCAGGATGTACACTAATACTTTTTTCTATAGCATCGCTTGCCTGTGTACCAATCGCACTAATACGCTGTCGGCCTTCTTTAATCGAAGCAATTGCACGGAATCGAAATAGTTCGCGGACAGCATCTCCTGCCTCTACACGAACTTTTTTGCGCGCCGGTTCAAGCAATGTAAACCAGCCTGCTGGTTGAAGCTTGAGATTAATCGATTGTGCCTGTGGCAAATAGTTGTACACAACGATAGGAAGCTCAATCAGATCTCCCTCTGTCAATATCGGGGGTGGATTATGTTCAACAAAGAAAGGTTGAAAGGCACGTATATTTTTCTCTGCAATGCCAAGCTTGCCATCTTCTGTCGAAGCGATCACAGAAATTTTCCAAGTAGTGATATTGTCAGCAAGATTGAATTTCAATTGTGCGCGACCATTGCTATCTGTTAACAATTCTGGTTGCCATACTAGGGTTTCAGGAAAATATTCACGTACTCGTGGTGTTGATAGTTGAGTAACAGATTTTGATATAGCCGCTATCTGGCTAGACTCTGTTTCTATTGCCAGACTCCCAGCCGATACCATTACAATATCCTGTGCTAAGCCAGAATTAAGAGTAATATCGATCAGCGTCTCTTTACCTGCAGCAATATTGATCTGTATGATATTGGTCCGCTGGAAGCCCGCTGCCTCGCAATGTAGATCGTAGATGCCATTGGGAAGCCCAGCTAGAATAAAAACACCGTTCTCATTAGTAATAGTCTGATAGATTGCGGCTGTTGATCTATTGGTGGCTAACACTGATGCGCCGGGAATTATAGCTTTTGATACATCAGTCACGGTACCACTGATTGTAGCCATTACTCCAGAAATCTCTATGATTGGATTTGATGGTAGCATAGATACTGATGATGATGACTCTGGTAAAATCAAGGAAGCGGAGGGTACTGTCGTTAATAGCGAAAATTCTCCTATATGAAAATCATCCAGGTTTCCTTTTTCTCCATCTATCCCACAAGTGATCAAAAATATCGTGTTCCTCTGCTGAATACCAGCGGTCTGCTTTGATTGAGGAAGACCGCGCATAAACCAGGCTGGAACTTGAAGAGTTCCATGTTGAGCAAAAATCTCTTTGCGATCAAAACCTACATAATAATGGTTACCCCAAGGATCGCGCAATTCATCCAAATTGATCCCAGCATGCTGCAATGTCTCGCGCAATTCACTCTCTGTTTGTGGAAAGCGTGCCATTGCTTTGAAATAGTTATTAAGCGCTACATCTATACGTGCGCGAATATCACTAGCATAATCAAACTCTGTTTTCCAAACTGGGAAATCATCG
>JBFLVQ010000176.1:0-14430 GCA_040758525.1 Acidobacteriota bacterium | reverse complement strand
TATCAATGGCGAATTGCCCAAACAGATCGATGCGGCCATTCTTAGCGCACTCGCTAAATCGCCGCAAAAACGGCCGCCTAGTGCTACCGCCTTTATTACTGCGCTCTCTCTACCATTAGTGGAAGAGCAACGTAAACGAACCAACATTCGTAAGATCAAACTTGTCTCCACAATAGTTGTCGCGATCCTGGCAATTACGGCGATTATTGAACATTCCTTTGAGTTGAGCCTGCTTTGGAGAAGGATACAAGTATCGCTCGGTTGGGTACAATCACGTCAGCAAGCGCGTAGCTACTCATCATTAAAGCTTGTCTCTCTCACAGATGGCAAGCAGTTCCCATTAGCCAATTCTCCGATCGTAAAAGCATCAACCATTAGCGCACCGCTCTTCCAAACACGTTTCTCCCCCGATGGAAGTCTGTTAGCAATCTATTCTCAACCGCTCTCGCAGATACCATTTAATGAGAACCTAGCGCTAGTAGAGAAGCATATTCAGACACTTACCATTTGGAGTGTTACAGCACCTAGTAAGCTTTTGGATATAAAGATCGAGAATTTTGATGCTGTGCATGATTTCCAATTCTCACCAGATGGTCGTCAGCTTGCGATCGCCAGTCTCAATGAGGTACAGATAGTAGAAACAGCTACAGGCCAGTTGTTGCACCGTATTACTACATTAGAAAATAATTCCTTGGTGCGCTTTGTCCCTAACCGTGACGATCTCTTGCTGATTGCCTCGGCGCGACGGCCACAAGTGAAAGTTGGCAGTGTGGCGCTCTATCCAGTAGACAAGAGAAACTCACTGATATCACTATGGCAGATCAAAGGAGACAAACATGGCGACATCTTGCACCAGTATGGTGAACTTGAGGCATTGCTTACAATCCCCACAGCAAAAGGTTTTGCTGTCTTGATGCAATGGTATATAACTGAGATGGAACCGACTCGTCGTATTGAACTTTGGCAGATAGGAGAAAAGCCCCTACGTATCAATCAATGGATGGCAAATACCTATGCTCATATGACAATCGCTCCGGATAGCAGCAAATTTGCTCTAAGTCTCTCCAACACACATGTGATCGAGGTCGATATGCGTAGTGGTGAAATGGTAAAGGAGCATACCCTCTCTGCTAGCGATGATTTTGTCTCTTTGCGCTATAATCAACAAGGCCAATTATTATTGCTTACCTCCACTAAGATTAAGAGCCTAAACACCGATAGCCAGGTTTATCTAGCTCCTAGCAAAGCATTTATTCATGATCTTCGACCTTCTAACAACAACCTCCTGATCGAATCGGTGGAAAGTAAGAATGAAATCTCTCCTTACGATGCTGCCCCTTAACATGCCGTAAATGTCTGATTGGTAAAGATCCATTTCCATAACGATAGTTTCAAGTTATAATCTGGAGGGATTCAAGCCCACAAATCAAAATCTCAGGTTGCGTTCCCAGAAGCGCAACAAAACAGCTAATAGACAATAGGGCAAACCTTAATTAAATCATCTTGATTTCGTGAGAAAGTTGACGTATGTGGCAAGCGCCTAGTCGGCGCAAGTACGGATAGTATGAAAGATTACTATTTTGTTGCTGCCAGCTTTTTAACTAAGTAGGCATATGAGGTCAACAATTATGAAAGATTCGCGTGGCTTCTCATTATTGGAACTGCTGCTAGTGGTTGTAGCCATTGGGATAATATGTGCAATTGTAGTACCTAATCTAATGGCGGCACGCCGTGTCGCTAATGAAGCCTCAGCAATTGCAGAACTAAAATTGCTCAATGCTGCTAACTATAGCTTCTTCGCTGTATATGGAACATTCACTTCACCTAATACTCTCTACTCACGCGGCTTTATCAATGATGATTTTGGTGAGCGTGTGAAATTACCTGCCAACATTCAGCTAGGAGGTGGCAGTGGTGATGATGGAGTAGAACAGTTAGGCCCACCTAGTGGTGTTATTCATGATGAAATACCTGTAGAGAACAACCCTTTCCGAGTAATACTGGAAAAATCTGGTTACTATTTCATTATGGTACCGGTGGAAGTCTCGGTGCTAATCGATTCTTCAATTGTTACAAAATATCAGATCACTGAATTCTACAAGATTGCCGTACCCAAGACCTATTTCACAGGTGGCTTCTATCAGACTGGCACACGTGGGTTCTATACTGATTCGCTCAGCAATGCTCCCTGGTCGGTTAACGACTATCCCAGCAAAATAGACTGTTTCAATGAGAGTGGTAGCAGGCCGGAATATGAGTTCTGTACTCAAGTAGGTAGCACTGCCTCATTTGATCGCAAAAAAGTTCAACCACAATAAGATCTATTTATAGATCAGTTAATGGGGACTAATATGGGACAAGAGCACAATGCCAAAGTTGATGTCCTCTTGGACGATGTTCAAGTAATTATAGTAGATGAGCAAGCACAGGTGGAAGTAAGCCTATCGCTTAATGGCCGTACTGAACAAGGACATAAAGAGGGCGTCAATCGAGATGAAGAGATCATAAAATTGATTGCCTTAGCCACATTACAAGCGCTCAATCGGCTGCTCCCACGCCCCCTAGACCTTAAGCTTGACTACATCAAAGTAGCAAGCACACGCACCGATGAGATGCCTTTTATACATACCTTGATCCGACAGCGTGAAATCGGCAAAGATAAATTCTTGCAAGGTCGTGTCGCATTAGTTGGTTCACCATATAAAGCAGCGGCACAGGCTATCCTACAAGCACTCACTGAAACCATTGAACAGGCGCTGGCGCGCCAATATATAAATTCGCGCAGCAATGGGCTGAAGAACGAGGTTGAGGAGATCAACACTCTAAGCAATCTGCCTATTACTGGGCAACAACCGCCTGTCTCATCTGAAGAGATACTGCTAAACGCTAAGCGCGCCCAACACCTGGCTGGCCAGGGGCGTCGAGCCGCAATGCAAGGCAATTATCAGCAGGCTGTCTATTATTACCAACAGGCCAGTGAACTTGAACCCGACAATGCCTCCTATCATCATCAACTAGGTTTAGCACTCGCCAAGTTGCCTAATAATGGTAGAACCGCAGAACGTGCTTTTCTTCAAGCAATTGAGTTAAATCCACAAGAAGCCGCTTACCGGCGGGATTTAGGGATACTTTACAAAGAGTTGGGATTGGTAGAGAAGGCCGTAGCAAAATTAAAAGAGGCTCTTGAACTAGATAATGCAGACACCTATATAAAGCGTGAGCTACAAACTCTGCGCAAAGAAACATCGCTACCGTCGCTAGCGGCAATCCCGGCACCATTATCATTTCCCACTAATCTACAGGATTGGCGTACCCTGCTGGCGCTGGAAATGAACACGCGTATGTTGTATATTTGTATTGCTACACTGGTGATATTAACGGGACTGGTGCTAGCTGGCTTTTATGTTAGTAACTTACCATCTCTACATATGGTCTCTCTCTCGCTAGAGAAAAGCCGCCATTTTCAGGCTCTTGACCTGCTACAAAACCTGCCATCTTCAATTAGTGGCCTTTCTATTAAAGAGAGAACAGAAATTTTTGTTAAAGAGGAGAGAATTACCCAATATCGCTGGTGGTCAGGACGTCAACAGGGCAAGGATAATAATAAATTTGTTGTGATGTTCATCTTTAATAAAGGAGACAAGCAAGAGAGTGCGATTTGGCTTGTCAATTTGAGTGAAAAGACTGTGAAAGCCAACAATCCCTTGGCGGAAACCTTCTCAGGACGTTAATATTCCTACACAAGCGATTCTTAAGCGAGTTTCAGGCCATTTGTGTTATGGAATATACCAAGGGACTGGTGTTAAATAAGCGTTATGAAATCGACCGGCTACTGGGCTCAGGTGCTGCTGGTACTGTCTATAAGGCTATTGATCAAGTCAACAGTAGCACAGTTGCGATAAAGATCTTCTTCATTGAGGACGACACATTAGAAGAGTTTGAAAAACGACGACTCTACTTCCGTCGCGAAGTAGAGTTGCTTAAACGTATCTCTCACCCCAATGTTGTCTGTGTGTTAGATAGCGGCATTAGCGAACTAGGAGAACTGTTCCTGGTAATGGAATATGTAGAAGGGACAATGCTCTCTGAGTTGATCAACCTAGGTCCATTAGAGCTTTCCCGTATAACCAATCTGCTTAATCAGATGGGTACAGGACTACAAGCAATACATTCACAGGGAATTATTCATAGAGATTTCAAACCCCAGAACGTGTTGATTGTTGGCCAAGAGCCGTATGAGCAGGTAAAGTTATTAGATTTTGGTATTGCCAAAATGATTCGTGGCGATACTGAGGAGGCTTTCTTACAAACCTTAACCAGTGATGGTGCAGTAGTGGGAACGGTCTACTATATGTCGCCAGAACAGTGTGAGGGCAAACCTCTGGATGAGCGTACCGATATTTATGCGCTTGGTATTACTGTCTATGAGATGTTGAATGGAGAGCCTCCTTTTTACAATGAAAACACTTTCAAGCTGATGCTTGCTCATACGAAACTGCCGCCTCCAGATCTGCCCTGGCTACCAACAGCGATTCACGAGGTAGTCTTCCGAGCACTAGCGAAGCCACCAACTCAGCGTTTCGCAAGCGCAGTAGAGTTTGCTCAAACATTTGCTCTTGCAGTTGAACAGTCACAAAGCACTATTGTGGTAGAAGAGAGTCAAAACAGTGCCATATCAGAAAAGCATGAAAATAGTTCTGCGCCCAATACTACGCGTATATGGGCACCCACACCAGAGCGCCCTACCTTGCGTACAATGCAAAATCAGGAAGAGAAGCGTACTTTTTGGAGAAATTTACTACGCTGGAAAACTAGATAATTAACGCCAGGTTAAGATAAGAATTAAGACTTGATTGGCAGATAAAGTTGGAAGCGGCTGCCATTACCAGGAGTGCTGGTGACTCTGACCTCGCCACCATGTTCGCTAGCAACTACTCGTACAAAGGCAAGTCCTAACCCCATACCTGACTTCTGTGCACCTGGTGCTTGCCAATACATTTCAAAGATATGTGACAGCGCCTCAGCAGGAATGCCAATACCAGTATCGGTCACTGTTACAATAAGATGTTCCTGCTCCTCGGCTACCTGTACATCTACTCGGCCACCTAGCGGAGTGAACTTAATGGCATTGGAAATAAGATTAATAATGGCGCGTTCAACTAGCGAACTATCTATAAAAATGAGTGGGAGTGAATCTGTCTCATCAGCCTCTATAGATAATTCTAGGCGAATCTGTCGGGCGGCGGCGGCTCCTGCCATAATCTTGATACTGCGTGCTACCAACTCGGCAAGCTGCATAGGCGCTTTATCAAGCGGGTATTTGTGTGCCTCAAGCTTGGTTAATGTGAGTAGATCCTCGGCAAGATTGTTAATCTGCTCGGCACTCTTGATCGCACCGAGCACAACATCATCCTGTATCTCTGCTGGTAATGGTTCTCCTTTCCCATTTAATGCCAGCAGTTCTAGTGTGCCAAGAATGGAAGTGAGGGGTGAGCGTATATCATGTACAAGCTGACTAGTGAAGCGGGCTTTCATCTCGCTTACCTCTAACAAGCGGGCATTTGCCTCTGCAAGCCTATGCTCGATCTCTTTACGATCGCTAATATCATCAACCGCGCCAAAATAGCTTATTGCTTGCCCTTCATTATCAAAGAAGATCAGTAATTGATCGCGCAACCAGCGTATTGCGCCATCCTTACGTACGATACGGTACTCACTGATATGGTGATCACGGTGCTGATTTGTAGCGATCTCTGCTGCTATGCGTGCACGATCTTCCTCATGCACAATCGAGAGCCAAAACATAGGATCAGCCATAAATTCTGCGGGGCGATAACCAGTGATACGCTCCACAACGGGAGAATAGTATTCTGGGATCACCTTGCCATTGACAACGCGCGCTGAATAGATGTAAACCGGCAGAGACTCTACAATATGTTGATAGCGTAACTGTAGTTCTTGAAATTGGCGTTGTATACGTGCTCGTGCCAGTGTGATACGCACAGTCGCAGGCAGCGCCGCAGGCGCAGCAGGACCAAATACATAATCATCCGCTCCTGCATCAACCGCGGCGAGCGCCTGTTCCAATGAGAGTATCTCTCTACTGGAGAGCAGCACAGGAATATATTGACCTTGCTCAAGCTTAATACGCCGACAGAGTTCCAGTCCAGACACATCGGGCAAAGCCATATCGATAATGAACAGATCTGGTTGCTGTTTGAATAGCATTAGCGCTTGTGTGCCAAGCTCGCTCACACTCAACTCATACTCTTCTGCCAATGCCTCTTGAAAGCGCATCCGTTGTGCTTGATCGGCATTTACTATAAGAATCTTCGGTTTTATCTCTATCACCCCCATGTTTGTGATATTTTGCCATATAGAGCCTATTTTTGACTATGCCCTTGTGATTTATATCTATCAAGGAGATAGAGAAAACCATTATGGAGATTGTTATGGAAGGGAAATGGCTGGCAAGAGAGAGTACAATAGTAACTTCCCAATACTTATAGAACTTGATAGAGATCGGCTTCGCTAGCACTTTCGCTAGGGTTATCAATATATTCGATCAGCTCAAATAAGCAATTCTTAGCCTGCTGCCTTAGGTAATCTACAAGCAGCATAACCCAATATTTGTGCCCCTGCGCGTGTAGCAGTAGGCTGTGGTAACCAACCTTGTGCCAATCGTCTTGTTAGTAATTCATCTGCGCTGGGGGCATGATTCCAGATGGCAACTGCCATCACTACTCCCAATCAAGTTGTATCAAAAACGATAAAAGTGTCTGATGTTAAGCGGAAGACAACATCTATAGTGTATTCGTCTTGTGCTATCACATCAGTCAACTTGGCTGGTAAGGGCTGTTGGCAAGCCCATTCCAGCGCAGCAGCTAACGTATTGATCGATTTTACCTGGCTAAAAATATTGCTTTCCATAACAGTAGAATCTCTGATATTAACCAGTAATTGAAGGGCTATCGACCGATTTTACTTCTGGCACTTTCTTTTCGTCGGTCCAGCTACGCCCATCAAAGACACGTATGTAGATGTTATTGGTCGAACCTCCCTTATAGGCAAGGTATAGACGACCACGTAAGCGGAAGAGGCTAGGAGGAGCAGAGGTTTCCGAATCACCCACGGTACGCTCATCCGTCCAACGATTGCCATCCCACTTTAACCAAAAGAGAGCTTTCTTTGATTCACCACGATAGAGCACATAGAGTTCCTTCTTGTAACTGGAGATTGCAGGAGGCACAATGGAACGGGCTTCAGGTAAGCGGCTCTCGGTTGACCAGCTACGCCCATCAAAACTACGCAGGTAGAGGCGTGTACTGCCTTCACCACGATAAGCGACATAAAGTTCACCCCGACAAGTAGCTAGAGAAGGTCCACCAATTGACTGGGAATTAGGCACCTTAGTCTCTTCAGACCAGCGCCCACCATCAAAGCTACGCACATAGATATTGGTAGTTGTTACCCCTTTGTAAGCGAGATAGAGGCGACCTTGGTAGAAACTCAAGCTAGGCGAATCACTGGTACGTGCATCACCAACCTGAATTTCACGTGACCAGCGTCCATTCTCAAAGATACGGAAAAAGATCTTATCACTAGTGCGCCCCTTATAAACCAGGTAGATACTATTGCCATAGCGATAGATAGCAGGGGCAATATCGCTTTCTGCATCTTTTACCGGTTCACCAACAGACCAGCGTGAACCATTAAACGACTTTACAAATATACGCTGTGCATTCACGCCTCGGTAGGCTAGATAAATAATACTATCATCCCGATCATCGTCATCATCGCGTGCAGCCATTGCAGGAGGGGTAATTCCTGCTATCACTACACATAGCAGTATTAATGCAGATATCGGACGGGTTAACAGGTAGTCTATTTTCATCACATCTCCCCCTCTTTAATAGAACGTTAAAATTTCATCTTTGTGATAGCGCGAGAAAAGAAAAGGTTGCTTAACTTTAATTAAGTTAGCAGTGCAAGCATTTTGCTAGCACTCCATTTCCACACTATACTCGCGCTTAAGCCCGTTTGGCTTGTTCATGCTCAATCAAAACACGCCGCAATATCTTTCCTGCTGGTGATTTAGGAATCTTTTCGATAAATTCAACCTGACGAACCCTTTTATGTGGTGCCAAACGTCCATTAGCAAAAGCAATAATCTCTTCAATGCTGGTCTCCCCTTTGAGCACAACAAAAGCTTTCGGTATTTGGCCAGCCTCTTCGTCATGTACAGGCACTACCGCTACATCAGCAATCGCGGGATGTGCAAGCAGTACACCTTCTAATTCAGCAGGAGCAACTTGCATGCCTTTGTATTTGATCAACTCTTTAACTCTATCGACAATATAAAAACAGCCATCATCATCTACATATCCAATATCACCAGTATAGAACCAACCCTCTGCATCAATAGCTTGTGCGGTTGCCTCGGGTCGGTTGAGGTAGCCTTTCATAATATGTGGACCACGAATACAGATCTCTCCTTGTTGATTGGCGCCTAGCGCCAAACGTGTGGTCGTATCTACTACCTTACATTCAATATTCGATAAACAGTGACCTATACTTCCCAATCTATCTTTTTTTAATATATCTACCCCACCATGCGTTAACCCACTACTCTCGGTCAATCCATAGCCCTGCGCTACTGAACAATTCAGCCGCTGCTGACAAGCGCGCGCAACATTATCGGCTAAAGGAGCCGCCCCAGAACCGATAAGCTTAAGACTGGAGAGTTGATATTGCTGCACCACAGGATGTTTAGCTAGTGCAAGCACAATGGGAGGAACTAAAGAAGCAACCGTTACTTTATATTGTTGGATAGCTTGTAGGAACTGTTCCAGATCAAAGCGTGATATCACAACTGCAGTAAGCCCTCTAGAGAGCGCCGATTCTAATACCGCGACCAATCCCCCAATATGGAAAAATGGCATTACTGCAACTATAATCTCATCTTTAGTAAAAGAATAGTAAGACGCTTCTTGGGCAAGCAGACTAGCAACAATATTGTAGTGTGTAAGCATTACTCCCTTTGGCAACCCACTCGTGCCACTAGAGTACATAAGCGCCACCGTATCTTCGCGTGGATTGATCTGAACTTCAGGCACTTCTTTACCACCTTGCAATAGTGCAGCAAAAGGCAGTGCCCCATCGGCTTCTCCAAAAACAAACACTTCTGTTACTTTTGACTTGCTAGCAGCTTGCAAAGCACGCTCGACAATAGGTGGAATGGTAAGCAGATACTTTGCTCCTGAATCATTAAGTTGATAAGCCAACTCATCGACTGTATAAAGCGGATTAATGGTAGTGACGATTCCACCTAACAGAGCAATAGCATGAAAGGCAATCGCATACTCTGGTATATTAGGACTATAAATAGCAAAAACATCACCCTTGCTAAATCCACGTTGACTAAGACCAGCAGCAACCGCTTGTACATATTTAACTAATTGGGAATAACTGAGCGTACGTCCACTGAGGGCATCAATAAGAGCAGGTTTATCTCCCCATTCTTGCCATCGCTGTAACATAAAAACTGTCAATGGTAGTTCAGGAATTGTCAGCTTAGGATAAGGACTGTGAATAATCATATAACTCCATTCTAAAGTAATTGTCTGCTATCTAGTGCAATGGTTTGCGGTTATTTTATTAGGGATGCGATCGGCCTATCTATATTGATAGCTGCTTCCAGTGCCTGCAGAGAGATACAGACCTGGCCATTGCTTCCCTCGACAAAAGCCATGTTAAGGTTGATTGTTAGTCCCACATACGTGAGACACCAAGTCTGATTGTTGCTATTAAGACGGCAATCCTTCTAGCACGCTACTTAATCGGATATCTATCAACTATGCTGCCCCAACAGCAAATTGCTGTTCAAAGGCAGCAACATCCTCTGGTCCTATAGAGAAGTAGCGCGCTTGTGGATGCTGAAAGACAAGTGCTGATACACTTGCCTGTGGCTCCATCATAAAACCTTCTGTAAGTGCAACTCCGATCCGCTCAGGATGCAATAGTCGCCATAACAGCGCTTGATCCTCAACGCGTGGACAGGCAGGATAACCAAAACTTACCCGCACACCTTGGTAATCAGCCAGGAAAAGCTCCTCTTTTGTCATATCAGGATCGTCAATGATACCCCAAGCACGACGTATCTTCTTATGCAAAAGTTCGGCATAGCCTTCTGCGCTCTCAATGGCCAGCACTTGTATGATATGTGATTTAAGATATTCGCCTTCTGCTTTGAACTTCTCAGCCAATTCATATACACCTTTGCCACAGGTAGTGACAAAGAAAGCAACGTCATCTAATCCTAATGATTTGGGTTTAACAAAATCGCTCAAGCAGAGTTGTGATCCAATGGACTGGCGCGGGAAATGGAAGCATTCCAACTCTTCGCCAGTTAATCCATCGATAATGAAAATCTGATTGCCTTCTGCATTCGCCTTAAAGAAACGGTAGATACTCTGTGGTGTGAAATAGCATTGCTCAAGAATCTCTTCTTTTACAGCTTCGACCTGTTCAAGCAATTTTACTGCTTTCTCATCACCTTCGGCGACCTTCTCCAGGAAATTACCGCGAAAACCTAGATGTTTATTAAAAAGCATCTTTGGATTGATAAGCTCCCAGATCTCTAGCAGTGAAGCATTCGCCTCGATATGCTCGACATAATCAGGCGCTGGCTTAAGAGTGACATTCCAATCGATTATCACCTTCTCTTTGGGAATATCGACCTTAGCAACCGGACGGCTGCTTTCCGTTTCTGGTATCCACACCTGCTTAAGAGTTTCAATACCACCTGGTGCTTGGATCTTATTAGCCAATTCTAGTCCTTCCATTGCATCATTGGCATAAACGACCAATCCATTCTGGTAAGCGGGTCCTATACGGTTACGAGTAAAGCGCCGAGTAAGCGCAGCGCCACCTACCATCATAGGAATTGAAATACCTACCGCAGCAAGATCCTGTGCGCTGTTGACCATCTCGGCAGTCGATTTTACTAACAGTCCCGACAGTCCTATGATACTAGGCTTGTGCTCGCGTACTGCCTCAATAATTTTATCGGAAGTGATCTTGATGCCTAGATTGATCACTTCATAACCATTGTTGGCAAGAATGATCTCAACAAGGTTTTTACCAATATCGTGTACATCACCTTTGACAGTAGCAAGCAGAACTCTGCCTTTGCCACTGCTATCGCCTTTAGGCATTAATGGTTCAAGAAAGGCTACGGCTGCTTTCATCGCCTCAGCACTCTGCAATACTTCTGCAACAATCAGCTCATTATTGTTGAACAGACGACCGACCTCATTCATACCGCTCATTAATGGACCATTGATAACATCAAGTGGATCGTATTTTTCTAATGCCTCTTTCAAATTGTCGATCAGGCCCTCTTTGCTGCCCTGTATGATATTGTCGGCAAGTCGTTCTTCAACTGTACGATTCTCTTTAACAACCTTCTTGACCTGTTTCTTATCTTTGAAATAGGCGGCAAAGGCTGCCACAGGATCGCTGCCTCGCCAGAAGATTAGATCCTCGCAGAGCTTGCGCTGCTCTTCTGGTATAGAAGGATAACGTTCAAGCCGTTGCGAATTGACAATGGCAAGATCGAGTCCTGCTTTTACACAATGGTAAAGAAATACTGAATTGAGCACTTCACGACCGGCAGTGGGCAATCCAAAAGAGACATTGCTAATTCCTAAGATCGTCTTTACTCTGGGAAAATGCTGTTTGATTACCGTAATGCCACGAATCGTCTGTTCTGCTGAACCGATATAATTTACATCCCCTGTACCACAAGGGAAGACAAGTGGATCAAAAATAATATCTTCTGGCGCAATGCCATACTTTTCTGTGAGTAACTTGTAAGAGCGCTCGGCAATAGCAAGCTTGCGCTCTACCGTTACCCCCATTCCCTGTTTTGGATCCTCATCAATTGTACCTACCACAACTGCACAGCCATACTTACGCGCAATTGGACAGACCCGCTCAAAGCGCTCCTCTTCATTCTCTAAATTGATCGAATTGAGAATTGCTTTGCCTTGAATTAGTTTCAATGCTTGCTCAAAGACACGATGATCGGTCGAGTCGAGCATAATAGGCACTTTCACCTTGTTTACTAAATGGCTGAGTACTCCTAATAGATCAGATATCTCATCACGATCAGGATCTTGCAGACATAGATCGAGTATTGCTGCACCTGCCTTCACTTGCGCACGGCCAATCTCAGCAGCCTCTTCATATTTTTTCTCTGCTATCAACTCTTTGAAGGCACGACTGCCAAGCACATTCATACGCTCGCCAACCTGATAGGGGCGATTCTCATCCTCGAACTTCAAATAGTCTATTCCAGAAACATGTGTACCTTGCCAGCGTGGGATAGTGCGTGGCCGTTTACCAGCAACAGCCTCAACTAATAACTTGATATGCGCAGGTGTGGTGCCACAACAGCCACCAACCATATTTACCCAGCCTTTATCAATAAAGGAGGTCAACACCTCTGCAAGTATCTCAGGTGTATCTGGGAATATACCATCTTCAGGAATACCAGCATTAGGGACACAGCTAACAGCAGTGTCCGCAAGCGCCGCAAGTGTGCGTATATGATCAGTCATAAAGCGTGGCCCGGTTGCGCAATTGAGTCCGATACTGACAGGATGAAAATGGCGCAGTGATGTATAGATTGCCTCTACAGCCTGTCCTGCCAACATTGTCCCGGTCTGTTCAATGGTACCAGAGAGCATTAATGGCCAAGCTTCTCCTAGCTCTTCAAAGAGCCGCATTATTGCAATACCACCAGCTTTTAGATTGAGGGTATCGAGTGCGGTTTCGAGAATCAGTATATCAGCACCACCTTCAATAAGGGCACGGGCCTGATGATAGTAAGATTCCATCATCTCATCAAAAGTCACACCACCTCTCAGTGAGAGCGACTTGGTTGTCGGACCCATAGAGCCAATTACTAAACGTGGTTTATCAGCCGTCGAGTACTCATCACAGAGACGGCGCGCTAGTTTCGCGGCTGCTATATTGATCTCGTAGACCTTGTCTTGTAGACCATACTCAGCTAGCACAATTGACGTACCACCAAAAGTGTTGGTTTCGATGAGATCGGCACCGACATCCAAGTAACTACGATGTACGGCTTCGACAGCCATCGGCTTACTAAGCAGCAGATTCTCATTACAGCCTTCTAGATGTGGACCACCAAAATCATCAGCAGTCAGCTTCATGGCTTGTAGACTAGTGCCCATAGCACCGTCCAATACCAGGATACGCTTACGTAATAATTCTTTAAATTGCTCAACTCGGGTATTTTTCATAGGCAGTAATAATAGCATGTTAGCAGTTTGGCGTCAGCCTCATCTCAGAAGCCCTGAAAGGGCGAAAGATATCGCGATGTTAAGGAAAATCTTTATCCCTCTCTGGCAAAAGACCCCAGCCAAAATGTTTTATCTTGGCCGGGGATGAATGCCGCTCTCAGCCATTGCAAAATAAGAGCGAAATAACTAGAATGGCAACCAATACGGATGCGACTCCAACCCCGGTTCAGTGCCCACCAGCCTAACCGGCAAAAGGCATCGCGGCTCTTTGAATTTCAAATAGGGCGTTGTGGTGGAGAGGCTACCACGTAAAATTTGAACCGCTAAGCAGAGAAACAGAACCATTCCTTGTGAGGAACCGCCGCCGGGCTGGCGGTGGCTGGATGCTGAGGCGCAGTCGTTGGACTCGCCTGAGAAGCATCAACCTTGGGATATAAATCTTCATATGCTGCCCAGCTCCTTAGTACCTCAGACAGTTGTTAGCAACTAAGGAATCCGCGTCCCTTTTAGGGCGCGGGGGGTGTCAATATTTCCTTCTGTCGCCCTTTCCAGGCTTGATCGATTTTACCATCTGTTCTGGGGCTTGCACCCCAGGCTAAAGATATCTTGCCCATGCAGTGCTTTTGAGATAGTTACTTAGTGGTGCATAGTAATAAACTACTAACCATTTAAGTGTTAGGCAATCATCAGCGCCTAACAACGCTTTACACAACAAGACCTCTCATTCTAAAAAATAATGAAACCGAGAAGATTAAATGAAAATCGAGTATAATTGATTCACCTACAATCTCCGACAACATTGGTCTACACTCTCTTATGATCAGCTATAACGCCAACTACTTAATCAAAGAGAGAAATCTCAACTATAAGGTTTAAGATTGTGCTAAAAAACTGGCAAGGCATTTTCAGCCTTGCCAGGAAAAACTGTTATTGATAGAGCAGAATTAGAAGTTGGCGCGAATCGCAAACTGGAAGGCACGCGGACCTCCTGTACCAAACACACTGTTGACTCTTGTGCTTGGTTGGCCAAAGTCCGGTGAAGTGATGTCTTGCGAGAATCCTGCATAGTTGGCAATGTTGAAGAGATTGAACACTTCCA
>JBFLVQ010000175.1:0-14449 GCA_040758525.1 Acidobacteriota bacterium | reverse complement strand
TAAGAGCCATAGCCGTTCCTGTGCGAAAGAGAGCGGTATAGTTCTGCCTTCTCGTAGAACCGGCTTTATTGGAGTAAGCGATTCTGCACTTAGTTCTGTATTAGAATATTTCTTTGTGTTCCTGGCATAGCCAAATTTTTCTGCTATCTGCCAAGTGATTTCGCTGAAACTCTTTCCCTTATCCTTTATACTCCTTTCTGCTACGGTTTGCTCAATCTTCTTGTAACTATGGAATTTACTATCACCGAGCATCTTCGACAAAGTATGTATTCCATCTGTCATCTTTGTTCCCATATTTTGGTATGGCTCGATCATTTCAGCATGAAAATCCAATCCTAAAAATCCACTGAGCTTTCTTATCACGTTTGCTGGCTCAGATACCAGATCCTCAAATCTCACCTGATATTGTCGTTGTTGTGGTATATCAGAGAGAAATGCCATTATATTTTGGTGGCTTATTATCCATACCAACTCACCCAATTCGGATCGTGAAAAATTGGTGTCATACTTGAATATGACATCATACTTATACTCCTCAAATGAACTGACCATTCCAACAGGATCTCTTATCAAATGTATGTAAAGAGGCTCGGAGAAATAGGCTTCCGCTCGCTTTAGTATCTCTAAATCCAGTGAGTAGGAGACTGTTTTATCTACTAATCTTCTCTTCCCGGCCCATTGCTGCATCAATCTGTAAAATTCTCTGGTTGTCAGTCGATTATCTTCATAACTCTGAATAAGTCTTTGCGCTTGTTCAAGACTACAAGACTTCAACTCCATAATTGCTCGTATGGTACCTTCTAACCATAGGTTGTGTCTGCCTGCAAATGCGGCTTTGCGCTCAGCAAGTAGGTTAAATCCGAGTAACTCTAATTCCGGTGGGGCAAATAACAATGGATGACCACCTAGCATCACTCTCAGCAAGGTCGAACCCGAACGCGGCGCCGTCAGGATAAAGATCGCCGGTGGATTTTTCGATCCCTCAATTCTCTGCACTGGCATGGCTCTTATTAACTGTCTAAGTTGTGCTACTTGACTATTATCAATCTTTTCTTCTACAGATTCTTCACAAGTCTTAGCGGCTCGCTCAATTTTGCATATCGTATTTGGGTAATGTTTAAGAAGATATTGGGCTAGCCCCGCAATTGTAGGTGCATCAAAAATTGCTACTATATAGATATATTTGTCTATCTCTGTTTGAAGCCTATTGATCAAGATCGCTGCTCTGATCGAGTCTCCACCAAGTTCAAAGAAGTTATCATCAATACCTACTCTATCTATGCCCAAAACCTTTTGCCATTGCTCTGCTAAATATCGTTCCAATGTTGTACGTGGTGCTACATATGGTTTAGTCAAGGTTGGTCTACTGCCAGTGAATGAAGGTAGCGCCCGATAATCTATTTTGCCATTTGGCGTCAATGGTATTTTTTCTACAATAAAAAATGTTACTGGAATCATAAAATCTGGCAGCCGCTGCTTGGCAAAACTGTACAATTCACTAGTGGAAGGCCTAGTTTGTTGACAAACCAGGTAGGCGGCCAGACGTCGATCGCCAGGCAGCTCCTCACAAGCAATAACCAGACATTGCAATACTCCTGGATATTCTGATAGTACTGCTTCAATTTCACCCAACTCTACACGAAACCCACGTATCTTCACTTGCTGATCGATGCGTGCATAAAATTCCAATTTACCATCCAAGCGATAGCGTACCAGATCTCCGGTTTTGTATAGGCGCGCACCTGGCAGTTTGCTAAATGGATCTGGTATGAAGCTCTCAGCGCTTAACGTAGGTTGGTTAAGATAACCAATGGCAAGACCAACCCCTCCTATATAAAGTTCCCCAATAATTCCACGCGGCACAGGCTGTAAATCTCGATCTAGTAGATAAACTCTAGTATTACTGATAGGGCGGCCTATAGGAACTTCGCCCTCTTCCTGTTCAAACAGCTCACATCGGGTTGCTACTACAGTAGCTTCAGTAGGACCATAGCTGTTAAAGAGTCGTACAGCTTTTCCTAAATGTTGTTGCCAGACTGCTAATCGTTCTGGTAATGCTCTTTCCCCGCCTAATATCACTAAACGTAAGCTAGCTAACTGTTTTAAATCTACATTAGCGAGTTGAGAGACAATTTCGTGCCAATAAGCGGTAGGAAGATCAAGCACGGTGATACGCCACTCTTTACACTGTTGTAAAAAATTGAGAACAGAACTAAGCATAGTGTTGTTGCGTAGCACCAAAGTAGCGCCGCAACTTAGACAAGGATAAATCTCTTCGGCACTAGCATCAAAGTTGATAGAAGCAAACTGCAAAATGCGATCATCAGGGGAGAATTGATAGGCGAAAATTGCATCCTCTATGTAGTTAACCAATGCGTGATGTTGAACTATTACACCTTTAGGTTTTCCCATTGAACCGGATGTGTAAATGATATAAGCAGCATTATTAGTGAGTGTACGTAGTGCAGGATTATCTGTGGCTTGTCTAACAATTATTTGCCAATCAGTATCGATACAGATCAACTGTCTACTAAGATCCGGCAGAGTCTCAGCAAATCGACTTTCTGTTAGTAGTACAGTTAATTGAGTGTCTATCAAGATGAAAGCTAATCGATCCTTTGGATAAGCAGGGTCGAGTGGAACATATGTCCCTCCTGCTTTGAGAATGCCCAATAGGGCAACAATCATCTCTATCGAACGCTCTAAACAGATACCTATGGGTGCCTCTGGTGTCACTCCCAATTTCATCAGATAGTATGCCAATTGGTTAGCACGAATATTTAACTCTCGATAGCTCAATTGTATATTCTCACAGATCAGAGCAATTGCATCAGGTGTACGTTCTGATTGTTCTTCAAACAGTTGATGAACACTCTTGTCCTGAGAGCGATAAACTAAAGTATTATTCCATTCTATTAATAGCTGTTTACGCTCAGATTCGCTTAACAGTGGCAAATTACAGATGCGTTGCGATGGATCTGCTAGCAGGCTGCTGAGTAGTGTTTGAAAATGGCTGCTTAGGCGAGTAATGGTATCAGTTTCAAACAGATCTCTATTGTATCTAAACTCACCAACTAGTTCTTGTCTCTCTTCCTCTAATAACAATGTCAAATCAAATTTAATGGCAGCATTTTCGATCCATAGAGGCTTTAATGTTAAACCGGAAATCTCCAGCGCTGGCATAGGTGCATTCTGTAGCACAAACATTACCTGGAATAGTGGATTGCGACTTAGATCACGCACAGGCTGCAGATCATCAACCAACTTCTCGAATGGTAGGTCCTGATGCGTATACGCGCCTAAAGCTACTTCCCGTACTCTTGCTAGTAGTTCTAAACCTGTAGGACTGCCTGACATATCGGTGCGCAGTACTAATGTATTGATGAATAATCCGATCAATCCTTCTATCTCTGCACGATTACGGTTTGCGATCGGTGTGCCGACCGCAATATCAAGCTGTCCACTGTAACGTTGAAGTAATATCTTGAATACCGCTAACAACACCATAAATAGTGTTGTCCCTTCTTGACGACTTAGCGCCTTAATCTGTTCGGCAGTTTGCCTGTCTAATCTAATAGGTTGAGCCGCACCTCTGTAGCTCTGTCTGGTAGGACGTAGATAATCGGTAGGCAACGAGAGCGGTTTGATATCAGCAAGTTGCTTCTTCCAATAAGCAAGCTGCCGCGCTAGTACCTCACCTTGCAACCATTCACGCTGCCATAGCGCATAGTCTGCATACTGTACCGGCAATGGGGATAATTGATATGCTCTATTGTGACAATATGCTTGATAGAATGTAGCAACTTCTCTGATTAATATACCTATTGACCAGCCATCACTGATAATATGGTGCATACTTAAAAGTAGTATATGCTCCTGCTCAGCAAGCTTAAACAAGCTTACTCGCAGTAATGGACCAGTACTCAGATTGAAGGGTTGTTTAGCCTCTCTAACAGCCTGTTCTAATGCAATTGTCTCTCGTTGTTCATCAGGTAGATGGCAAAGATCTTGTTGCCTAATCTCCAATAATAGTCGATCCGTTATTATCTGCACAGGCTGGTCATTGATCAAGCTAAAGCTAGTCCGTAGCGCCTCATGCCTTTTTATTACTTCATTGATGCTGTATTCCAATGCAGCTTTGTCCAACCAGCCCTGCAGGTGTACTGCTACTGTGATATTGTAAGTTGAACTACTTGGTTCAAATCGATCCAGAAACCATAACCGTTGTTGGGCGAATGAGAGTGGTATTAATTCCTTTCTTGGTAAAGCTACAATAGTTGATGTTGAGAGTGTTGCTTCTGTATTAAGTAATGTTGTTACGCACTCGACTAATCCTATTATAGTTGGATTATCGAATAGGCTTCGCAATGGCAGCTCTATACCAAACACGGTTCGTATATACGAAACAAGTTGAGTCGCTAATAGTGAGTGTCCACCGAGATCAAAGAAACTATCGTTAGTACCTATGGTCTCAATACCTAATAACTGTGTGAAAAATCCCCTGATAATCTCCTCAATAGGAGTCTTAGAGAGAGAATATACACTATTCACAATCACTCCCAACCAATTTGGTGTAGGTAGAGATTGACGATCGATCTTACCGCTAGGTGTTAATGGCAAACTATCAAGCTGCACATATTGAGTAGGAATCATAAAATCTGGCAGCTTCTCGCGCAGATAGCGGCGAAGTTCGCTTAAGCAACATTCCGATCTTGTCGTAAAGTAGGCGACCAACTCTTTCTCACCACGATGGTTTTCTCTAGCAATGACGGCTGTTTCGACTACTGCGGGAAACCCGGCCAAACAGACCTCTATCTCTGCTATTTCAACTCGCTGACCCCTAATCTTTACTTGAAAATCTTTTCTACCAATGAACTCTATACTGCCATCGGGCAGCCAGCGTCCTAAATCGCCAGTAAAATAGTCTCTTTTATTAGACTCTGGATCAGTATAGAACACCGCCTCGGTTAGTTGAGGCTTCTGCCAATATCCTAACGCGAGATAAGGACTGGAAATGACGATCTCACCACTTCCATAAATGGCAACCTGTTCACCCGCCTCATTTACAAGTCGCACTTCGCTGCCAACAATGGGATAACCGACTGGGATACTGTTGCGATCTATCTTTGTATGTTTATTGATAAAATACTGCAAAGCCAAAGTTGATTCAGTTGGTCCTAAACCATTAATCAATATACATTCTTCAGGAAAGTGTTGTTGGTAGAATTGAAAATCATTCTTATGAGCTTCTTCCCCACCCAAAACAATCAGTCGTAGTTTAGGGAACTCTTCTGTACCATTGAGAGTATTTATAAAATAACGATATAGCGTGGGAGTTGAATGGAAGATAGTTATCTGCTCATCAATAATTCTGTTAGCTACATTTAACAAGCCTTTCTCTTTGACATTTATGGGAAATAGGCAGGCACCATTCAATAAAGCCCCGAATATATCCATTACAGCAGCATCGAAGCTGTAAGAGGAAAAGAGTGTTAGTCTGTCTTCTGGACAAATATGTAAATTATTAGTGTAAGCACTGATGAAATAGAGTACATTGCTATCTCTCTGGATAACACCTTTAGGTTGTCCAGTTGATCCAGAAGTGTAAAGAATATAGGTAAGTCTGTCAGGGGAAATATCTAGATCAAGATTATCATCCGTAGCTGAATTATCCACCTCATCGATGTTAATCAAAGGAAGGTTCTGATCATCTGTCAGCATTGCAGCAAAGTCTAGATTATTATTGTTGACCAACACCGCCATTGATTGTGAATCGGCGAGCATATAAATTAAACGATCTTTAGGATAATGCGGATCTAAAGGCACATATGTCTTTCCTGCTTTTAGCACCGCTAGCAATCCTGCAATCATTGCAGCATCATGCTCGAAGAGTAATGCTATTCTTCCTTCGGCTGTGCCAAGCCTAGTTGCTATGGTACAGGCAATACGATTGGCTTTTCTATTGAGAAGATCATAACTCCATGCATGCTCCTCTGTTTTTACTGCGATTCTGTCTGGATATCTCTGCACCTGAGATTCGAATCGCTTTACAATCGATTGATTAATCTCGCTGGCTACGAATTCAACGAATTGACCTGATGGCAAAACCTTATTGCCACGACCAGCTATCTGCTGGCACTCAGCAGGTGTAAGGAGATTTAAAGATGAAAGAGGCTGTTCAGGATCAGTCAAAACAGCCGACAATAGAACTTGATAATGTCTCGCCATCTGTTCAATGGCTAATGCTTCAAATAGATCAGTATTATATTCAAAAGTGCCGACCAGCTCATTTGATACAGCGTCAAAGGATAAATGCAGATCGAATTTGACTGTTTCAGTAGGAATTTCAATATTAGTGATCTCTAGCTCTGGCAAATGGAAAACAGGTAAAGGCACGTTTTGCAACACAAACATTACTTGAAATAATGGTGTGCGACCGATATCTCGCTCTGGTTGCAATTGCTCAAGTAATTTCTCGAATGGCAGATCTTGATACGCATAAGCGTCTAATGCAGTCTTTTTCACTCGCAACAATAGTTCCTTGAAACAGAGACTTCCTGTAAGATCTGTGCGCAGAACCAATGTATTAAGAAAAAAGCCGATCAATCCTTCAATTTCGTAATGATTGCGATTGGCGATCGGAGAACCAATCAAAATATCTTTTTGTCCTGTGTAACGGTAGAGTAATGCTTTGAAGATTGATAACAACGTCATGAAGAGAGTAACGCCTTGACGATTGTTAAAAGCTTTGAGCTTATCAGTCAATTGTTGGGGAATAATAAAACTCAAGGCTGCGCCTTGAAATGTCTGTTGGGGTAGGCGCGGTCTAGCCATAGGTAGTTCAAGCAAAGGCAGATTTCCTGCCAGTTGTCGCTTCCAGTAGTCTAGTTGCACAGCCCAACTATTTTGTGACGAGCATTGGTACTGCCAGAATGCATAGTCAGCATACTGTATCGGCAGATCTGGTAAACTAGCAGTACGCTTGGTTACCATCGCTTCATAAAATGTCGTCATCTCTTGTATAAGAATACCTAATGACCAACCATCTGATATGATATGATGCATTGTAAACAGCAATACATGTTCTAGCAGATCCAAACGCAGCAGTTTAACACGCAGTAAAGGTACTTTTGTTAGATCAAATGGTCGGTTTGCATCTTCTATTGCTAATCGCTCAACACACCATTCTCTCTTAACTGGCGCTAGTTTACTCAAATCTATAATCGGCAATAGTAGTTCAATTGCTTGGGTAATGATCTGAACAGGTTGTCCACCAATATTTGTAAAACTGGTACGTAACACTTCATGGCGACAGATAATCTTGTTGATACTACAAATGAGTGCGCCAATATCAAGGGTGCCGATAAGTTGAACGGCACCAGAAATATTGTATGAAGGATTATCTGGTTCCAATTGATCAAGAAACCAGAGTCGTTGTTGGGAAAACGATAATGGCAATCTGCTATTGCCATTGCGGTCAACTCGCGTAATAGGGGGCAAAGTGATTTC
Source organism: Acidobacteriota bacterium (assembly GCA_040758525.1). Lineage (GTDB taxonomy): Bacteria > Acidobacteriota > Blastocatellia > Chloracidobacteriales > JADJPF01 > JBFLVQ01. The sequence continues at coordinate 6,940 of JBFLVQ010000175.1, read as the reverse complement.
TTGATCCAATTTTAAATAATTATCGATATGTTTGCTAAATTCAGCAATGGTAGGCGCTGCAAAAATAGTGTTAATGGGAAGCTCCACATGGAAGATTCCTTTTATACGGGAGATTAGTTGAGTGGCTAACAGTGAGTGTCCACCCAATTCGAAAAAGTTGTCATGAATCCCTGCTTGTTGAACTCCAAGTATTCTAATCCATAACTCTATCAGTATCTCTTGTGTGGGAGTATTAGGAGCAAAATATGTTCTGGTTGGGCCGAGTCGGGTTGTTTCAGGATCAGGTAGTGCACGCCGATCTAACTTGCCATTTGGCAGACGTGGCAGACGCTCCAGCAGTATAAAATCGGTTGGGATCATATAGTGTGGCAACCGCTCGCTTAGCAACCCACGTAATTCGTTAATATAAGGTGATGAAGAATTGTTACAGGTAAAGTAAGCAATCAACCGCTTGTCTGCTGACCTATCTTCTCTCAGCACTACAGCACACTCATACACAGCCGAATGTGCGACTAGGGCGGTTTCGATTTCGGCTGGTTCTATACGGAAACCACGTACTTTGACCTGTTGATCAACACGACCAAGAAACTCTATGTTCCCATCCGTCAGGTAACGAACAAGATCTCCTGTCCGGTAAATTCTTGCTCCAGCTTGAGTGGCAAATGGATTAGCAATAAACTTCTCTGCTGTTAAATCAGCACCTCTCAAGTATCCACGCGCTAATCCCGCTCCTCCAATATAAAGCTCTCCTGCTACTCCAATTGGTACTGCCTGCTGATGCTCATCCAATATGTAGACATGAACATTTCCAATAGGACGACCTATCGGCACAATGGCATTGCTCCAGCAAGCTTCTCGACCAGGTCTGAAAAGTGTTGTTGTTACTGTAGCCTCTGTAGGTCCATAACCATTCTGCCATTCTATGGTATCACCAGATAATTGCTGCCATATCTTATAACGCTCGGTAAGCACCGCTTCATTTCCGACAATAACAAACCTCAGATTGGTAGCTAATTTATCTTCAGCTCTAACCAGTTCGCTAACCCATTCATGCCAGTAAGAAGCTGGTAGCGCCAGAACCGTTATTCTCTGCTCTGTTATAAATCTATTGAAATCTGCAAATGAGTCTAATGCTTGTGAGGAACGCAGCACTACTGTTGCCCCACTCGCTAAGGTGGGAAAGATCTCTTCTACACTGACATCAAAACTGATTGAAGTAAACTGCATCACACGATCAGTCGGTTGCAAACCATATCTCTCGATTGCATTCAGACAGTTATTAGTCAGTGAACGATGAGTAATCATCACTCCTTTGGGTCTGCCAGTAGAACCAGATGTGTATATTACATATGCCAGATTATCGTATGTTAACAGACTGGTAGGGTTCTCTGTGCTTTGCCAATATAGATCATCTGTATCCAGTAACACCTCTGTTACTGGTTGTGTAAACTGCAGACGCTCTTTAAGCTGCGCTTGCATCAGCACCAACTCTACACCAGCATCTGCTAGCATAAAGTTCAAGCGTTCAATTGGATAATCAGGGTCTAGGGGGAGATATGCGCCACCCGCTTTGATAATTGCTAACAACCCTACCACCATTTCCATAGATCGCTCAGCGCAGATTCCCACTATTACTTCTGGCCTAATACCCATTTCTCGCAATCGCCAAGCTAATCGGTTTGCTTGTAAATTAAGCTCGCCAAAACTGATTTTCTGATCCTGATAAACTATTGCTGTAGCGTTTGGCTGTATTATTGCTTGCCTAGCAATTAATTCATGAACAAAGCTGGTCTGATACTCTATCGCCATACTGTTCCACTCTACCAGCAATTGTTCTCGTTCGTTTGTTGTCAGCATAGGCAATAGCCAAATAGGTTGATGCTCATTTGTTGCGATCGACTCCAATATTGTTTGATAATGTCTAGCCATTCGCACAATGGTTGTTTTATCAAACAAGTCTGTGTTGTATTCAATCGTACCCCTGAGATCATCTACGAATGGTGTGAGGATAAGTGTCAAATCGAACTTTGCAGTACCTGTATCCACTTCAAATGGATCGATTTCTAATTCTGCTATCTTTATTTGTGGTATAGGTGCATTCTGTAGTACAAACATAACTTGAAAGAGAGGTGAGCGGCTAAGATCGCGCTGTGGTTGCAACTCTTCAACCAACTTCTCAAAAGGCAGCGCTTGATGGGCAAATGCACCTAAAGCTACATCACGCAACCGTGAAAGCAATTGTGCAAAACTTTCAGTTCCAGACAATTCTGTGAACAGTACTAATGTATTGACAAAGAATCCGATTAATTTTTCTATCTCACTGTGAGTACGATTGGCAATGGGAGTGCCTATTGCGATCTCCTGCTGCTGGCTATAACGATAGAGCAACACTTTGAAAGCCGCTAAAGTCACCATAAACATGGTCACACCTGTGCGATTACATAGGGTTTGCAACTGTTCCACTAATCTAATCGGCAGCACAAACTGCCAGATCGCTCCCTGATAGGTCTGTAACACCGGCCTGGGGCGGTCAGTCGGTAATACTAGCGTGGCCGGGCAACCTGCCAACTGTCTAGTCCAGTAGCTTAATTGTTTTGCCAGCTTTTCATCCTGCATCGATGTGCGTTGCCATTGCACATAATCGACATATTGCAATGGTAGAAGCGGCAATGGTGCATCTTGATTATTATGGTAAGCTTGATAAAAGGCTGCCATCTCCTCGACAAAGATACCAAATGACCATCCATCGGAGATGATATGGTGCATAGTCGTAAGCAACATATGCTCTTGTTTGTTGAGACACAAAAGACAAAGACGTATTAGCGGTAAGCTGGAAAGATCAAAAGGACTGATCGCCATGGCTTGTGCTAAACGAATCGTTTCGATTTCACGAGTAGCAGGGCTTAATTCGCCAAGCTCAACTAAAGGCAGTTCGATGCAAAATGCAGGGATAATTATCTGGCACGCCTGACCATCAATGGTAGTAAAGTAGGTGCGTAGAATCTCATGACGTTTGACTATAGCATTAACACTATGTATCAGTGCAGTAACATCAAGCTTACCAATCAGCCTTACAGCTCCTGCCACATTATATAAAGGATTATCTGGCTCCAATTGATCTAAAAACCAGAGCCTTTGCTGACCAAATGAGAGTGGGAAATGTAAGTTGCCGGACTCTTTACGTAACAGCACTACAATTTCATCGTTATTTTGAGGAGACACCGGTAGAGGTTTTATCTTTGCTGCCAAGTTGGCTACTGTAGGAGAATCAAATACATCCCACAAAGATAACTCTGCTTTGAATAATCTTGCTACTCTAGAGATCATTTGAGTAGCTAGCAATGAATTACCACCAAGTTGAAAGAAGTTGTCGTTTACACCAATTTGATCTACTCCAAGAAGTTCTCTCCAGATATTTGCAAGCTCTCTTTCCAGAAGATTACCAGGTGGTACAAATTCTGTCTCAATGATGGGACGCACTCGCTTACAAGCAACCATCTTTGCCATTATCTGTTCAACACTGTTCAATTCTTCAGCGATTTTGTGCAAGTGCACAACTCTTTCTCGCTTGGCAGCAGTTTTAACAACCATTGTAGGAAAAATTTCTTCACTCCCATCGAAAATCTCTGAGCTTGTAGACCAAGATAAGCTGTCTGGTATTGGGTAATCACTAGGAAAGCGAAACACATATCCATTAACTGTTGGTTCTTTAAACTGAGTGCCAATGCTCAAAAGGAAATCGAGTGCTGGTCTATTCTTTAGTGTAGAAACGAATCTGATCTCGACCGTTGCCAGACCTTCTTTACGAGCCTGTTCTAGCAATAGAGCGAGCATATGGTGCTCTACACCACGACCCAGCGCCCGACAACTCAAAAGTAGATTGTCCAGGCAAAGCTTTCCGTCTGCTATTGAGAACAACATTGCCCCAACCAAACCATAGTCGCCAAATCTATCGCTCACATCAACGATTAAGCATTGATGTGTTCCTGCCGTAAGCATCTGTTCGATTTCACTTTCAGAAAGGCGTGTTGCGTTAATATTAAATTGATTAGTACGCTGCATCAGTTGTGCCACTCTGACCAACTGATGTGGCTGTACTCTGCTGATACGAATTTCTAGATTTAATTCCAACAAGAATTGTGCAAGGCTGGGTGACTTACGGCGTAACTGTTCACGCTGTACACTCTGTTGGTAAAAGAGTGTTCGCTGGTGATCCTCTGAAGTTGTATTCATGTTATCTAAAGCCCAGATATTAGTGAGAAATCGAGGGATTTGATCTTCCTCTGTTGGTAATTGCAATGTTAGTACTTCAGGGCAGTGTATCGTTACTTCCGCACACTCAAGCGGACTATCATCAATAAAGACAAAACTGTCCAGACCAAGTTGTAATTCTTTAGCAAGCTCTTTAAGGTTTTCTGATTTTGGTTGCCAATTAATTCGCCAAGCAGCAATATGAGAGGGTTTAAGCAGCATTTCCGCTCGATACTGAAAAACCTCCCATACATCTTCTTCATTGTTCTTACTACACAAACAGACAAGCCGTCCTGACTCTACTTGTGCTATCACGAACTGCTGAAGAAACTGGTGAGCAGGCGTGAACTGAACACCAAATGTACCATCCTCGCCACACACACCTTGCCAAAGAGTTTGATCGCAATCGAGAACAATTACCTTGTAGGGTGTGGTGCGTAACGCATAAATTTTACGAACAAGCATTGTTCCCAGCGCAGTAAAAAATTCTAATGAAAATGGTATATGTCCTAACTCATCACTGTGTCTGTCGTAATAATTATCAACTGGATAAGAGGTCAATAGTTCATTACTCTTTATCACATATATATTCTTGATATTGGTCAGTTCAGCAACAAAATCCTTTTCCAATTGAGCATAGAATGTTTTCTGATTGGCAAGTGCATCTTCAGAAACGGGACAACAGAAAACTAGCAAAGGCGCAGGGGTACGAACTGCTGCCACTTTTATAGCGGCGATAAACTCGCTGGTATTTCTTGTGATACTTTCCCAATCATTCTCTGTATCTGGATATTTGCTAAATCGTTTCCAGTCTTCAAATCGGATCAGGAGCACATTTATTCCTGACTTATTCTTGCCAATCAAGCTATTAGGATCGAGTAACTGCTGGAAGACTTGATTATAAGGTGCGAACTCTATTTTAAATTCCCACTCCAACTGTTGCTGCCAAAAGGTGAGTGACTGTTCCATTGGTTCACAGGTGAAGGTGGCAGCAATTATAAGCCTGTAATAAGTCTTTGGTCTGTTTGCTACACATACTAAGTCGATCAATTCGAATTGTCTTAGCCTCTTCTCTGGGTCTTCAACAATCTCTGTTAAGATTCGTAAGTAGCTGTGCATCAACTTTTCTATAGTATTTGTGTCAAACAGATCAGTGTTGTACTCGCATTCTAGCGAACGTGTACCGGTCTTATCAGGTGGCAGGACAATAAAGCGAAGATCTAATAAGGAAGCCTCACTCTCAATAGGAATAAAATCGATAGATAGGTGATCCGTAAAGCGTGTTGGCAGGAGAAAGTTCTGCATCAAGAAACCAACATTATACAGTGGATGATGGCTTGCTCTATGTTCTGCACCAAAAAGCTCAACTATTTTATCAAATGGACAATCCTCATGAGCATATGCTTCTAGCAGGGTTTTGTTGACCTGATCAAGAAGTTCAATTGCCGATTGGCTTTCAGACAAGTGCGAACGTAAAGGCAGAAAGTTAATAAAGCAACCAATTAGAGCTTCTAGTTCGAGCCTGTTTCGTCCAGCGCTGACTGTGCCAATAACAATATCTTTCTCTCCAGTCCATCTAAACAGCAGTACCTTTAGAGCTGTGAGCATAACCGCAAATAGGGTTGTGCCTTGCTTATAACCTAATCTAGTGAGTGCTTCAACGAGTTTGCCAGTCATAGGCAAACGATAACGTGAGCCAGAAAAACTCGGTCGTGGTGGCCTAGGTCGATCAGTGGGAAGTGGTATTTGTCTAGGTGCATCCGCCAATTTTTCATGCCAATATGAGAGTTGCTTTGTTAATGTTGTGTCTGAGAGAAAATTGTGCTGCCAATGTGAGAAATTTGAGTACTGTATAGACAGTTCAGGCAGTGGTGAGGATCTGTCGGTAGAAAAGGCATCATAAAGTGCGATCATCTCTTTGAAAAAGATCCCCAATGACCAACCATCAGAGACAATATGATGCATTGAAAGCATCATCAGGTACTCATCTACTTTTAGTCTAAATAATTGGGTACGTATTAATTGATCTTTTTCTAGATTAAATAGTTTTAAGGCTGATTCTCTAGCCCGATACAACGCCTCAGTTTGCCGCTCACACTCTGGCAGATATTGTAGATCATCTACTGCAAGCGTGAGTCTGCTGACCGGATTTATCTTTTGAACAGGAACTCCATCTATAGTGATGAAATTTGTAGACAAAATTTGATGGCGGCGAACTATTTCATTAATACTCTGTTCAAGTGCCGATGTATTAAGCGAACCACTTAGATGTAATGTTATAGGAATAATATAAGAGGGATCGTTTGGTGCCAGTTGATTGAGTATCCAGATCCGCTGCTGAGCAAAAGTGAGCGGATACGTACCATTCTGCTCATCCAACAGTTTTGACTCATTGGTGTTACGTTGAGTTATTATTGTAACGGGCTCTTGCCAACCATTGTTGCCACATAAAATAGCTTCTACTTGCTCTGCCAACCTAGCAATTGTTTGTGTTTGTAGCAGAACACTTACCGACAAATCAACATTAAATACCTTGCGTAGACGTGAAACGATTTGAGAAGCTAACAATGAGTGTCCACCCAACTCAAAAAAGTTATCGTAAGCTCCTATTGGTACTATACCCAGCAGCTCTTGCCAGATTTCAGAGATCTTTGTTTCGATATCATTACGAGGAGCAATAAATTCATTT
>JBFLVQ010000174.1:0-14474 GCA_040758525.1 Acidobacteriota bacterium | reverse complement strand
CCAGAGTTTCTGGACCAATACCGAATCTCTGTAGGTAATGGGCAAGTTGATTCGATCGTTGATTTAATTCCTGATAGCTCAATTGTGTGTCTTCAAAAATGACCGCAGTTGTTGTAGGAGTATGATTCACTTGCTCTTCAAAGAGATCTTTAATCGTCTTGATAGGCGGATAATAGGTAACAGTTCTATTCCATTCTGTAAGTAGTTGTTGAAATTCTTTCTTTGTTAATAGTTCCAGATCGGCAATAGGGATGCTGGTATTAGACAATCCTTTTTTTAAGATTCGTAACAGTCTGTCTATAAATAATTCTATAGAGCTGTCTGTAAATAGACCTTTGTCAAATTTTATTATGCCGGTTAACCTACCTGATGTCTGCTCAAATTCGATAACGAGATCATTATTTAGTTGTTTAGGAGTAATATGAATATTTTTTAATACTAACATTACATCAAACAGAGGAAAGCGCTCTTCTGTAAGTTTTAGGCCAAGGTCGCGGATAAGATAACGGTAGGGATATTGCTGACGTGCATAAGCATCTAGCAAGGTTAGTCGTATATCAATCAGCAGTTGCTGAAAAGAGATCTGGTCGGTTAGTCGATTGACTATTGCTAAGACATTAAGCGATGAGTATGTAGTATTATCTAACCGACGTGCAGGACTTCCTACAACTACTAAGCTATCACCAGTATGTTTATAAAGACAGGCTTTTAAGGCTGCCATCAATGTTGCATAGACTAAGATAGGCTGCTCACCTGTCAAATGGACCAATTTAGCATAGGTTTCAGCGTCAATTTGCCATTCGCGTATACCATACTGGTGGGAAGGCTTTTTTAATATAGGCTCAAGACAGAGGTGTGGCCGTTCTATACAATCAGACAGCCTTTCAACCCAATAACTCTTTTCTGCTAACATTTTTTCATCGAAGATTAACAGATCTGTTTCATAGTCTGGTGTTTGGGGTCTATTGACTTCCATTATTCTCTCCTGCAGTTGACGACCTCAACCTCAATTATCAAGTGAAAAATTTGGAGTTAGATCCGGTTAGAGAGTAACTTTAACCGGTTTCTTTTTTTCTGGTGTGTACTTTTCCGACGGATTTTTGTGGGAAAAGTATAATGTCTTACCAAGAAAATTTTCTATACTGAGTGCCTTAACCTAAGGTCCGATTTTGCTATCAAAGTAATTAGCGCATGTTCGACAATAGCCTTTGCCCAGATTTACTGAGATTCCTCCTCCAACGGACTCCTTTAAAAGTAGGTTTTTTCATCTATTGATTAGCTTTATATAAGGAAGAGTTTGATGAGTATTAGTTTTGAGTTTGAAGTAGTGTTGGATCATATTGATTTAAGAACCGGTCTACCATATGCACGCTTAATATCGGCTCAAGGTGTTTATGCTAACGAAGTTGGACGAGCCTTTAAGATAGATCCTGATTGTATTGTCACTATGGCAGGCGCAACTGGAGCAATTGAGGCGGTTAGAAACCATATTTTCAAAACCGTATTAAAAAGAAATCCGGTAGTGTTAACGGTTACACCAGGGTATTGGAGAATGAGAGAAACTCTGGTTGGATTTGGTTTCCAGGTTAGTGAAGTTCACACTGAGCGACATAATTTTACTATTTATGAGCAGGAGATTATTGAACAGGTCAAAAAGGTTAGACCAGACGTTATCTATCTTAGTCTACCGAATAATCCTACTGGCGCAATATTTGATCCAGAAATAATTGTTTCCCAGATTCCTCAGGATATACCGATCATATTCGACCTGACTCTGCCAAGAGTTGATACTGAAGTAGGAGAACTTTATCAAAAACTTCATAGTCGTTTTGAAGGAAAAGAGAATCTATTTTTAGTTGGCTCAACTTCAAAATCTCATAGCACTGCAGAATATAGGATAGGTTGGGTTATCTGTGCGAGCCGACAAACTGCGCAAACCTTAGTCAAAGAGAACCGCAACTCTATTTCATTAACTGCGATTAAAGAAGGAATCAGACAATTGAACAAGCCTGCAACTGCGACTGGAAAGATCGCTAGATCATTCGCCCTGCTAAGAAATGGTGAAGGGATGTGTTATCAAATTGTACGCCCTGCACGTATGGTAGAAACTTGTTATGTGCTGATCAACTTAAATATCAACCCAATACAGCTTAAAGAATCTTTTCAACGACATAGGCTACAAGTGATGTGGGGAGCGGAATTCGGTTTAACAGATGAGTATATTAGGGTGGAGATGCTTGCTCCTGAAAATATCGAGCCATTCGTGCAGTTGGTCAACAATTGTTAATTTAGGAGGTTAGAAAACAATGACGGACTGTTTAATCATTGGGTTCAATGATATGAATTTTGACAACTATCTTGGTATGGTTCGATCAATGGGGGTTGATTCTGGCGCATACAAAGATCTTAATTTGGCCTTTATTGAATATGAGAATAAACCATTTCGTGCAATGGATATCCTAAACCATTTTTATTTTGAAGATAAGCCTAAGAATTTGCGCCCATTCCATTTTGCTGATTTCCTATGGCCGGTTGTCTCTTATTTAGGAACCTATCTATCGCGTCGAGGGTTTAGCTTTGATTATATAAATCTTTTTCATCTAGAGAAAGATAAACTTAAGGAAAAACTTTTACATAACGATATTTTAACGATTGCTGTGACTACTACATTGTATGTTGTGCCACAGCCAATAATGGAAGTAATCTCTTTCATTAAACAGTATAACGAGCGAGTAAAGATAATTGTTGGCGGCCCTTACATTGCTAACATAGCTAAGAAAGCAGATCGTCTATCGCTTGAACAACAGCTTAAGTCGATGGATGCAGACTTTTATGTTTTTAGCGCAGAGGGTGAGGCCACACTGGTCAATCTGTTACAGGCGCTCAAAAGCGGTACAAGTCTAGATGCTGTTGATAATATTGCCTACAGAAATGGAAAGAGATATGTGCTGACTGCGACCTCGATTGAATCCAATACCTTGGAAGAGAATCTGGTTGATTATACCCTCTTCCCAGCCCAAGAGGTAGGAAACTTTGTCTCGACGCGGACGGCTAAATCCTGCCCCTTTGCCTGCTCTTTCTGTAATTTTCCACAACAGGCAGGCAGATATAAATACACAGGTGTGGAGTTAGTAGAAGAAGAACTTAATGCAATACAGAAACTAGGTAGTGTAACCACACTAACCTTTATCGATGACACTTTCAATGTTCCACCAACACGCTTTAAAGAGATTCTTCACATGATGATCAGAAATAAGTATGAATTTAAATGGAATTGTACTTATCGCTGTGATCATGGTGATGAAGAGACTATCGAATTGATGGGCAAAGCTGGTTGTGAAGGTGTCTTTATGGGTCTTGAATCAGCAAGTGACACAATGCTGCACACAATGAACAAGACAGCACGGCGTGCCGACTATCTAAAAGCTGTTCCACTGCTAAAGGAAGCCGGGATATTAGCACATGCTAATCTATTTATAGGTTTTCCTGGTGAGACCTATGAGACTGTGCAAGAGTCGATCGATTTTATTAAAGAAGTGAAACCAGAGACCTACTCAGTGCAACTCTGGTATGCAAACCCATTAACGCCTATTTGGAATAGGCGTGAAGAGTTCAATATACGTGGAGGATCATTCAATTGGTCACACAATACAATGGACTCGCGCACTGCTTGTGATCTGATCGATAAAGTTTTTCTTTCAATCGATGATTCGGTCTTTCTACCTCAATATGGGTTCTTTCAATGGTGTCTCTTCTATCTGCAACGTAAAGGTATGAATCTTGAACAGATTAGAACTTTTATGCATTGTTTTAATGCGCTTGTCAAAGAGAAGTTACTCTTTCCAGAAAAGAAGACGCCAGATACAGAATTGATGGCACAACTAAAACGTAGCTGTCAATTTGATAAATCTCATCAACCGGAGATGGAGAAGATAGAGATCTTTTCTGGCACACAGTATTTAGCAGCAGAAGAGTTCTGCAAGCAAGAGTTTGCACATAATTCGCTGGTCTCAACACTTGAGACATTGAGTATAAGTGGGGAAAACGTAGCAACTACTTGGACAACAAAATTAATAACGCTTGCGCCAGAAGTGTTAACCGCGCTACGTAATAGTACAGGAGCAAATCTATTCACTACCATACTATCTGCTTACAGTGTTCTGCTATGGCGGCTAAATGGCCTTGAAGAGACCTGCGTAGCCATTGCTTATAACGATGGTAACAATGAGCCAGCCGTTGCTCCATTGAAGATAGCGCCAGGCTTGACCAATAATTTCCCAGAGTTTCTTGAGAAAATAGCCGAAAAATCGCAACAAACACTAAGACACAAACTATTTGCAATGCAGATTCTCACTAATACACAGCGTATGCATCAGTTGGGTGGTCTGGCTCACATTCCTGATGCAGGCTACCTCTTTTCTCAAGTGAATCAACCAGAATATCTAGATATGCAAAGCAGCCTCAAAAACTATCCACAAGTTAGCCAACGTTTAGGGTTGGCGTTAGAAGTCTATGATGGTGCAGCCACAACCATCAGACTGAAGTGCCGTTTAGGTTATCACATTACAGAGAAGGTGGTCAGCTATCTCACTTCAATCCTCACAGAGATTGCTAAGACACCTGATGTGCGGTTGCTCGAAATACGCGTGCAGGATAGCGCACAATCTAATGTGGTAACCTCCACTTCAAATTTACAGAACGAATATGTTGTTGAAACATTCGATTTTTGACCATACTGTGGCAACTCAACCAGCTTGTTGATTTATCACACAAGTCTAAATTATAAATTGCGATCCTATCTTTGATTAATACTTCGAAATAGTAGATCGCGCTGTGCAATATCTATCGATATGGTTCTTTGATAAAAATGAGGTGATAACTAATGAGTGATCTACTACCAAACACAATTATTTTTGACCGGCAATTAAAAGAAGAAAAAGACTACTGGCTTAAACATTTATCTGATGGTATACCACAATCGAACCTACGCTTAGATTATGAACGAACAGCAATCTTAGATTTAAATATAAATAGTGTTGAGTTCGAGCTAACAGACGATTTATACCTTAAATTAGCCAAGTTAACCGCACGAGGAGATTTTCTTCTTTACACAGTACTAGTGGCAGTTTTAAAAATCTGCTTGAGTAAATATATTGGTAGCAAATCTGTTGTTATTGGTGTTCCTGCTCTTAAAGAAGATAATACACTAAACCAGCCTAACAATGCCGTTGTGGTTATTGATGAGATCAACCCTCAGCTCTCTTTTCGTGAATTTCTTTTGCAGCAGCGTCAAACATTATTAGATGTGCACACACGCCAGCATTATCCTTTTGAGCGTGTGATAAGAGACTTACGGTTAGATGATATTAAGAATAAGTGTCCATTGTTCGATGTCGCGCTAGTGTTGGAAAATATCCATTGTGATCTACCTAATGTTAGAAATGATATTACCTTATATTTCAGGAAAGAGCCAAATCATGTACACGGTGTAATAAAATTTCGTGCTAACCTTTTTAGCTCACAGAGTATCGAGTTATTTGCTAAACATTTCATACAGGTGTTGCAAGATGCATTAACAGATACCAATATTCTTGTTGGTAATCTACAACTACTCACTCCAGAAGCAAGACAAAAAGTATTATTCGATTGGAATAACACTAACGAAGATTATTCAAACCGACTCGTTTATGAATTGATCGAGGCACAAGCTGAGAGAATACCTGAGGCTTCTGCGGTAATCTTTCCTGCTTTAGGAGCAACACACAATATCGAGGAGCACCTTACCTATTATCAACTCAATCTGTGTGCAAATCAGCTAGCCCATTATCTACAGCGAATGGGTGTAAAGCCAGAGGTAAGGGTTGCTATCTTCCTTGATCGTTCTATAGAAATGATTATATCGATATTAGCAGTTCTTAAAGCTGGTGGAGCTTATATACCATTGGATTCGAACTATCCAAAAGAGCGTTTGAGTTTCTTGTTGGAAGACAGCCAGTCTGTAGTGGTACTGACACAACAACGTCTAATTGAATCTCTACCACAAACTAGTGCAAGAATAATAAGTCTAGACAAAGAGAGTGCAGTACTGGCACAAGAGAATCAAGAGAACCCAATCAGAACAGCTAATCTTGAAAATCTTGCGTATATCATCTATACCTCTGGTTCTACGGGAAAACCTAAAGGTGTATTAGCAACACATCGTGGATTATCTAATCTTATTCCATTCTCTGTAAAAACATTCAAGCTAACTAATGGTTGTCGTTTGCTACAACTTGCCTCTTTTAGTTTTGATGCCTCGGTGCTAGAAATCTTCACTACACTGGCAGCAGGCGCAACGCTCTATTTGCTCGATCGCTACTCACTACTTTCTACGCCTACCTTGGTGAAGATTCTACAGACTCATAACATCACAACTATAATGGTGACACCTTCGTTCTTAGAAACTTTACCTTCTGCAGACTTTCCTGCATTGCAAACCATGAGTGTAGGTGCAGAGAGATGTTCAACCAATATAGTTGAACGATGGTCGCAAGGACGCCATTTTTTGAATGTTTATGCCCCGACTGAAACTACTGTCTACTCTACCATGTATAAATGTATGCCAGGCTATCGACAGAATCCTCCAATAGGTCGCCCCATTGTTAATACTAGAGCTTATCTACTTGATACTAATTGGCAACCTGTGCCTATAGGAGTAGTAGGAGAACTCTACATCGGTGGACTTGGAATTACCAGAGGATATAACAACCAGCCAGATTTAACAGCAGAGCGATTTATCCCAGATCCATTCAATCAGGAAGTTGGTACACGCCTTTATAGAACAGGCGATCTAGCTCGTTATCTACAGGATGGCAATATCGAATTTGTTGGTAGAGTTGATCGCCAAGTAAAACTGCGTGGGTTCCGAATTGAATTGGGCGAAATAGAATCAGTTCTTAAAAAACACAATACTGTTTCTGATGCGATTGTTGTGCTGCGTGAGGATGTATCTAATGGCAAACGATTAGTAGCTTATATTGTTGCAAATCAGCAGAACGAAGACATAGGCGAGAAGGGAAGCGAGTCCAGGTTTAACGAACAGATTATGGAATGGCAGGTTCTTTATGATGAGACCTATGCCCAAAGTTATTCTCAAGATAACCAATCGATCAATTTTATAGGTTGGAATAGTAGTTATACAGGTTTACCTATTGCTAAAGATGAGATGGAACAATGGGTCGCACATACTGTAGATGAGATATTGTCATTGAATGGGAAAAGAGTGTTGGAGATAGGTTGTGGATCTGGGCTATTACTACTGCGCCTGCTTCCCCATTGTCAATACTACTTGGGTACAGATTTCTCAGCAGTTGCCTTAGACCTACTCCAGCGCTATCTGGCAAGTGTTGAAGAACAACTGCCAGAACTTAATCTACTTCATCGTATGGCTGACAATTTCGATGGTATTGAGTCAGACTCTTTTGATACAGTAATTCTCAATTCTGTTGCACAATATTTCCCAAGTATAGATTACCTAGTGCGTGTGCTAGAAGGAGCAGTGAGGGTAACTACTCCAGGGGGATTCATCTATGTAGGTGATATACGTAGTCTACCACTATTGGAAGCCTACCATACCTCAGTTCAGCTGCATCTGGCACATTCTTCACTTTCTACTAATGAGTTGTATAATCAGATACAGAAACGTTTACGACAAGAAGAGGAGTTGGTCATCGATCCACAATTCTTCTTAGCGCTGAAAAACCACTTGCCAAAGATCAGTCATGTAGAGATTCTACCTAAACGAAGCCATCATCATAATGAACTGACTAAGTTTCGCTATCAGGTCATCATTCATATAGGTGTAGACTCACAGTCGATTAGAGAAACCTCCTGTCTTGATTGGCAACAAGAAAACTTGACACTGCCAGAACTGCGCAAGCTATTATGGGAGAAAACATCATCAATCATTTGTATAAGAAATATTCCTAACGCACGACTTGCTTCTGAAGTCAAAGCAATGGAACTGCTACAGAGTTCAGAAAAGCCAAAATTGACTGGCGATCTGCGTATTGTTGCACATGGAGCAGAACAGTATGGTGTTGATCCAGAAGCATTATGGGCAATTGGTGAGGAGTTCTCTTATGAAGTTCATATGGACTGGGCCACTCATGATTGGGATGGACGTTATAATGTGATCTTCCGACATTCAGATATAAAAATTGCGCAGCAACCAACTCATGAGTTTTTCTTCTCGTACGATAAGCTCTCAGTGAAACCTTGGCGAGAATATGCTAATGATCCTTTGCAGGGAAAGATAGCTCGCAAGTTAGTGCCACAATTACGTGCCTTTTTACGTAAAAACCTACCTGATTACATGATTCCAGCAACATTTGTTCAATTAGAGAAGCTGCCATTGACGATTGGTGGAAAGCTTGATCTGCAAGCTCTACCATTACCAGAAGGGGATAGACCAGAACTAGAAGCTAGCTATGCGGCACCAGAGACTGAAGCACAGAAGAAGATTGCCATTATCTGGCAAGAGGTGTTGGGACTAGAGAGAGTAGGTATCAATGATAACTTCTTTGACCTAGGAGGACATTCATTATTGATGGTGCAGGTGCATAGCAAATTGCGTGAAGCCTTCAATAGCAATCTTGCGCTTATCGATATGTTTAGATATCCAACCGTAACGGCATTGGCAAAATGTTTAAGTCAGCAGCCGTCGCCAACCAACGAGACACAGCTATTACAACAGACTCTTCTACAAACAGAGATAAAACCGGTTAATGTCAAAGTAGCAAACAGAGCTACTAATAATCGTGATATCGCAATTATTGGAATGGCTTGTCGTTTTCCAGGAGCAAGCAATATTGAAGAGTTCTGGATTAACCTGATTAATGGTGTTGAATCAATCTCATTCTTTACTGATGAGGAGTTAGAAGCTGCTGGGGTAGATCCAAAGCTCATCAGTAATCCTAGATATGTTAAAGCAGGTACGATATTTTTAGATGCAGACTGTTTTGATGCAGGATTCTTTGGCTATAACGCACTAGAAGCCCAAATCCTCGATCCTCAGCAACGTATCTTTCTTGAGTCATCTTGGGCAGCTCTTGAACACGCAGGTTATAATTCAGAAACTTACCCAGGCAACATCAGTATCTATGGTGGTATAGATTTCAATACTTATATGTTGAATAATCTGCTACCCAACCGCCACCTACTTGAGTCAGTGGGTGTGATGCAAGCTTTGATCGGAAATGGAAATGATTCATTAACAACACGAGTCTCCTATAAATTGAATCTACGTGGCGAGAGTGTAAATGTGCAAAGCGGCTGTTCTACTTCATTGCTGGCCGTTCATCTGGCTTGTCAAAGTCTCTTACGCGGTGAAAGTGATATCGCTTTAGCAGGTGGTGTTTCTTTAACTTTCCCGCAAAATCAAGGATATATGTATAGAGAAGGGGGGGTACTTTCACCAGATGGGCATTGTCGGGCTTTTGATAGTAAAGCATTAGGCTGTGTTCCTGGTAAAGGTGTTGCGGTCGTTGTTTTAAAACAGCTCTCTCAAGCACTCGCTGACGGCGATACGATTCATGCGGTAATCAAAGGCTCGGCGATCAATAATGATGGATCAAAGAAGATAGGATTTACTGCACCAAGCATAGAAGGGCAGTCACAAGTTATTATCAAAGCACTAACCAATGCTGATGTTGATCCACGTAGTATTAGTTATATTGAAGCTCATGGAACCGGTACACCACTTGGAGATCCTATTGAGATTGCTGCTCTCACACAGGCATATCGTCATTTTACCGAAGAGAAAAACTTTTGTGCTATTGGTTCAGTAAAGACCAATATAGGTCATACCAATATGGTCGCTGGATTGGCGGGTCTGATCAAAACAGTAATGGCATTACAACATAAAACTCTCCCGCCAAATCTACATTTCCAAGCGCCTAATCCTAAGATCGATTTTGCTAATAGTCCATTTTATGTCAACTCAATTCTTAAGCTTTGGGAAACAGATGGTATGCCAAGGCGTGCGGGCGTAAGTTCATTAGGTGTAGGAGGAACTAATGTCCACGTGATTGTTGAAGAAGCGCCAGCCATTAAAGCTAGCGAGCCATCAAGATCACATCAACTATTGTTGTTATCTGCCAAAACTGATGTTGCATTAGAAACAGCAACCAACAATCTGATAACATATTTACATCACCACCCTAATACTAACTTGGCAGATGTTGCCTACACTTTACAAGTGGGACGATGGCCATTCAATTATCGACGCATGTTTGTATGTCAATCAGTAGCAGATTCACTAGGCAGACTGGAGGCACAACGCGCCTTCGACTCTATTCAGGAAAATAGAGATATTCCTATTGTCTTTATGTTTCCAGGGCAAGGTGCTCAGTATGTCAATATGGCAGCCGATCTATATCAGTCTGAGCCAACCTTTCAAGCACAGGTAGATATTTGTGCAGAAATTCTTAAGCCATATTTGGGAATTGATCTACGTAGTCTGTTATACACTGACATAGATCAAGAAGAGAGTATTGCTGAGCAGTTGCAAGAGACTGCCATTGCTCAACCTGCACTCTTTGTTACCGAATATGCATTAGCTCACTTATGGATGGAATGGGGAGTGCGTCCACAAGCTATGATCGGGCATAGTATTGGCGAGTATGTTGCTGCTTGTTTAGCAGGAGTATTTTCCCTTGAAGATGCTCTCAGCCTTGTGGCAATACGTGGATCGCTTATGCAACAAATGCCTAGAGGGGCAATGCTGATGGTGTCAATGTCAGATATTAAAATACAGTCATTCTTGAAGGATGGACTTTCTATAGCATCTATCAATACTCCATCTAGTTGTGTTATTTCAGGATCAAGAGAAGCAATTGCCGAGCTACAACAACAATTAACACGTATAGGCGTAGAATGCCAAAGTCTGCATACCTCGCATGCTTTTCATTCAGAAATGATGAATGGAGTTATCGAGCCATTTATTGAGAAACTTAAGCAGATCACTCTGAATCCACCGAAAATCCAATATCTATCCAATGTAACTGGTACTTGGATCACAGAACAAGAAGCGACAGATGTGAATTACTGGGCTAGACATCTACTCCAGACTGTACGTATCAAACAAGGTCTAGATCTCTTACTCCAGGAAACAGCGATCTTTTTAGAAGTTGGACCAGGTCGCACAATGGGGACCTTTGTACGACAGCATACGCATAGCTCAACAAATCAGCGCGTGCTTGCATCACTGTCGCATCCAAATGAGAAACAATCTGATGTTGCCTTTCTGCTTAACACGCTAGGCCAGCTTTGGCTAGCTGGTCTGTCAATTGACTGGAATGGGTTCTACCAACATGAACAGCGACGACGAATACCATTGCCGACCTACCCATTTGCACGACAACGATACTGGATTGATCCTCGATCTCAATCTGCGAAAAGTAGCACTATATTGGAGCACGAAATCGTAGAAGAGTCTGTTAAAGAGCAACAAGCTAACTTGTACTCGATGCATGATCGACCAGCGCTTGCCAATCAATACATTGCGCCTAGAAATGAACTGGAAGAACAGGTCACCAAAATCTGGCGGCAAATGTTTGGTTTCCAACAGATCGGCATCTATGACAACTTCTTTGAACTAGGAGGGCACTCATTGCTTGCCTCACAGCTAATAGTGCATATTCGCGACCACTTTAATGTGGAATTACCTCTCAGCGCTCTTTTCCAATCGCCGATAATTGCCGATCTATCTCAGGTTATTGCCACTGCACATAATAATGGAGAGGCTTCATTGATTGTCGCAATACAGCCTGCTGTGCGCCCAGATAAGATACCACTTTCACTTGAACAGCAGCGATTATGGTTTCTTGATCAAATCGAGCCAAACAATCCCTTTTACAATATCGCTACTGCTATTCGTCTGACTGGTAGATTGAATATTAATGCATTAGAAGAGACCTTTACAGAGATTTTGCGACGACACGAAGTGTTACGCACCAGCTTTGTATTGGTTGATGGTGAGCCTGGACAATTGATTACACCTTATCTACGGGTAGTATTGCCAATTGAGGATCTACGTTCTTTACCAAAATCTCTGCGAGAGAGCGAAGCTAGAGATATTGCCAAACTAGAAGTACAACAGCCATTCGATCTAACACAGTGTCCATTGTGGCGACTGAGGCTTTTACAGTTGGATGATGAGGATCAAATACTACTAGTAACAATGCATCATATTATTTCAGATGGGTGGTCAATGGGCATACTAGTGCATGAGACAGTGGCGCTTTATGCTGCCTTTATTGAAGGTAGTCCATCATCTTTATCTCAATTGCCAATTCAGTATGCTGATTATGCCCTCTGGCAACATCAAAAATCGCAAGAAGAGATCTTGAAGACACAACTCACATATTGGCGCAAACAATTATCAGGTACACCTGCTATTACTGAATTGACAACGGACAGACCTCGTCCAGCCGTGCAGAGCTTTCGTGGTACAGTTGAGCGCATAACACTCTCAAAGAGCCTTACTGAATCATTACAGGGGTTGGCTAAACAAGAGAGTGCTACTCTCTTTATGACTATTCTGGCAGCTTTCAAGGCACTCTTCTACTATTACACCGGCCAGTGCGACCTAGTAATAGGATCTTCCATTGCTAATCGTAGACGAGCAGAAATAGAAAATCTGATCGGATTCTTTGTTAATACACTGGCACTAAGAACCGATCTTTCTGGTAATCCTACCTTTCGTCAATTATTAGCACGAGTACGAGAGACCACTCTAGGGGCTTATGCACATTCAGATATCCCTTTTGATAAAGTAGTAGAAGCACTACAGCCACAAAGAAGCTTAAGTCATACACCACTATTCCAAGTTATGTGTGTTCTCTTTAATGTACCAATGCCACCATTAAAACTTTCTGGATTAACATTCAGCCAACTCGATTTCGAATCTACAATATCAAAGTTTGACTTGACATTGTTATTACAGGAGGCTGAACAGGGTTTAGTAGGAACAGTTGAATACAACACTGATCTATTTGATGAAGCAAGCATAGTAAGGTTAATAAGAAACTTTGAAAGGCTTCTTGAGCTTGTGGTTGCTAACCCTAATCTATATCTAGATGAATTGGCAGCAGAGTTAGCAGCAGCAGAAAAACAGGAACAGATCACTCAAGCCAAGGCGATCAAGGAATTACGCAGAGAAAAGATCAGAGGTGCCAAGCGCAAGCTTGTCGGCCTAATGGAAGTTGAAGAGTAGGTAGTAAAAATACATCTTTCTATATCACAACTGACAAACTGAATGGAGAGGATCGCTTGGAGAGAGAATATATTGAAGGGTTTCGGCTTTCACCTCAACAAAGCCGTCTATGGTTATTGCAGAAAACTACCGGAGATATAGCATATCGGGCGCAGTGCGCTATATTGATTGAAGGATGGCTAGAGATACCACGCTTACAGGCTGCTTTAGAGCGAATCATTGAGCGGCATGAAATACTTCGTACTACTTTTCACTGCTTGCCTGGCATGACTCTTCCTGTACAAGTAATAAACGACCAGCGGAGCTATTGTTATAGCGAAATGTCTGTTAACCTGATGGGTGAAGAAGAACAACAGATTGAGATCGAAAAACTTTTTTCTGAGGAATTGTGTCACCCTTTAGATTTCAAAAACGGTCCACTAGTGGTTGCTAAATTAGTAGCACTTACTCCTCAAAAACATGTTCTCTTTATCTCTTTACCAGCGCTTTATGCAGATTCAATATCACTAAAAAATCTTGTTTATGAACTTAGTCTATTATATGAAGATGGTTTGACTGATGAAGTAATACAGTATGCAGATATTTCAGAGATCTTCAGTGGCTTTTTAGAAGATCAAGAAACAGAGGTTGCTAGAGGATACTGGAAACAACAAGGTACTCTTGCGCTAGACAGTTTAAAACTCCCCTTCGAGCAGAACTCTGTCGAGTCAGAGCTATTCATTCCTGATATTTTACAGTGGCAATTGAACAGAGAAATAGTGACAAAGCTCGAATCAATGGCAATTGTACTCAATACATCGATCTCTCTACTATTACTCGCTGGTTGGCAGAGCTTAATGTATCGCTTTACTGGTCAATCAGATATTATGATTGGTCTGATCTTTGCGGGAAGAACATTTGAAGGTTTGGAGAGTGTTCCCGGTCTGTTTGCTAAAATATTGCCAATCTCTTGCCATTATCAGGATAGTTCCCGCCTGAGCGATATTTGTGATCAGTTGAGCAGGGCAGAACAGGAGGCGAGCGAGTGGCAAGACTATTTTGATTTAGAGCGAGTAAGCGATCGTTCTAATAACATCTCAGAGTCTGTTTATTTCCCCTTCTATTTCGAATTTATTGATCAAATACTAAAATATTCAAAGGGTGGAGTATCATTTTCGATCTGCAAGCATTATTCTTGCTTTGATCGCTTCAAAATTAAACTCAGTTGTTTACACCAGAC
>JBFLVQ010000173.1:0-14478 GCA_040758525.1 Acidobacteriota bacterium | reverse complement strand
ATGATATTACCTGAGATCTAATCTCAGTTTAAGAGTTCTGGAAAACCCACTGTTGGCTCCTTGCCACAGTGGGTTTTTCGTTTTTGGCGGGAATTAAAAATTTATGAACGATATAAAGAAAAAGCCTGGCAAGATCTATCTTATTGGTGCAGGACCTGGCGATCCCCAATTGCTTACCCTGAAAGCCAAACAAGTACTTGAAGTGAGCGACCTAATCCTTTACGACGCTCTAGTTAACCCTCAAATACTGATGCATGCAAGCAACAAGGCAGAGATTAGATATGTTGGCAAGCGTGCCGGAGAACTTTCTCTTACTCAAGCCGAGATCAACACCATTATGATAGAAAGCGCCCAATCAGGTCTAATGGTCGCTCGTCTTAAAGGCGGCGATCCATTTATCTTCGGACGTGGTGGTGAAGAGGCTGAAGCACTGGTAGATGCAGGTCTAGACTGGGAGATTATCCCAGGTATCTCGGCTGGCATAGCAGTAGCAGCCTATGCTGGTATTCCTCTAACTCACCGTAACTTTGCTTCTAGCGTAGCATTCATAACAGGAAATGATGGCCATAAGCAGAGACAAAAGGTCGATTGGTCTACTGCTGCTCATCTTGCCGATACGCTAGTGATCTTTATGTGTGCCAAAACTATTGCAAAGATCGCAGCAGAGATCATTGCTAATGGACGCCCCGCATCTACTCCAATCGCAATAATTCGCTGGGGTACTTATGAGCATCAAGAGGTCTACTTTGGCACACTCGCAGAGATAGCTGCATCGGAGCAGTATATTGATCACGACAGCGCTGTTGAGATTACTTCACCAGCCATTGCCATTGTTGGAGATGTTGTGCAACTGAGGGAAAAGCTACATTGGTTTGGTTATCGCGAGTTGCAACAGCCTTTCAGTAGTTTGATTGAGGAGACAATACTAGAGACAGTTGGTAATTGATCTTAGTGATCGACTATACCAACTAGCTCAAGAAAGAGAACTAATATGCAGAATGGCCTAGTAATTGAAAAAATAGATCGTGCTACAACAAGACTGGCAGGAGCTTCTCCACAAGAGATCATATTGTGGGCCTTCAATGAGTTTGCCGATAAACTCACCATTGCTACAGGGTTTGGTGCCGAGGGTATGGTACTGATCGATATGGCTGTGAAGATTAGCTCCCATCCCAATATCTTCTTTGTTGATACTGGATTCCTCTTTCCTGAAACATATTCATTGCGACGACATCTAGAAGAGCATTACCAGATCAAGCTTCGTGCTATTTCTACATCACTGACACCAGAGTTACAGGAACAGCTCTATGGACCACAGTTGTGGTCTATTAATCCAGATCTATGCTGCCAGCTAAGAAAAGTAGCGCCATTAGAAGATGCATTAAATGGTTTTGATGCCTGGATGACGGCGATCCGGCGAAGCCAAACCAAGGTACGTGCTAACGCTAACGAAGTAGAGTGGGATAGTCAGCGACAGCTCTTCAAAATCAATCCCTTGGTGCAATGGAGTAAGAAGGATGTTTGGAATTATATTGCAGCAAATAAGGTTCCCTACAATCCGTTGCATGACCAAGGTTATCCTAGTATAGGCTGCACACATTGCACACGTGCAATTGGCGCACACGAAGATGAACGGGCAGGTCGTTGGCCTACTCATGCTAAAACCGAATGTGGAATTCACTTAAATAACGAGCTTCTCACCAAAGCGATCGAGAGGTAACAGATGAATGTAATGGAAGGGATCAAAAATCGTAAAGACGGCCTTGATGTGCTAGCTGATATATACCGCTATGCTCGTATAGGCCATCAAGCAATAACACCCGATGATGAAGCATTGTTTCGGTGGTATGGCATATACACACAGCGACCAGCAATCGATGGGTATTTTATGGTGCGTATACGTATACCCGGAGGCGATCTTAAGCCTGAACAACTACACACGATTGCAGAATTATCGGATCAGTATGGCCGTGGACTTGCCGATGTTACTGTACGTCAAAACATACAGCTTCACTGGATCAGAATTGAGAACTTTCCCGATATACTGGATCGATTGCGTGCGGTCGAATTATCTACCGTAGAAGCCTGTGGAGATTGTGTGCGTAATATCATCAATTGTCCGGTCAGTGGTGTTGATATCAACGAACTCTATGATACTACTCCATTGATAAAGCAGATCAATGATTTCTTTGTTAATAACAGGGAGTTCTCTAATCTTCCTCGCAAATTTAAAATAGCTGTTACTGGTTGTGCAGTAAGATGTGTCTACCCGGAGATTAATGATATTGGTCTGTTTGCTGTACGTACTGCACAGGGTGGTGTTGCTTTTCGTGCACGAATCGGTGGAGGTCTATCGACAACACCAAGATTTTCAAAAGATTTGGGTGTTCTGGTAGAACCAGAGATGGTGGTAGATTTGTGTGCTGCCGTAGCCGCCGTCTTTCGTGATGAAGGTAATCGTACTAACCGTAGACGTGCACGCCTAAAATTTCTTGTAGAAAAATGGGATATACCTCGCTTTCGTGAAGAGGTAGAAAAACGCCTCGGTCGTAAGCTGGTGCATGCGCTAGAACCTGTCGCAGAGCCGATTACTCAGCGCGACCGCACACATGCGGGAATACATCGTCAACGTGACCCAGGTCTTTACTATATCGCAATCTCGATATTAGGCGGTCGTAGCTCCGGCAAACAATTGCATCAACTGGCTGATTTAGCAGTTCAGTATGGTAGTGGTCGTATCAGAACTACTAATACTCAAAATATTATCCTCTTAGATATCCCTGAACGGAATCTCCCAGCAATAAAACAGCGATTGGAGCAAGCAGGATTTGAGTATGAGCCAACCTGGTCACGCAAAGGGATAATCGCCTGTACAGGTATTCAGTTCTGTAAACTGGCAATAGCAGAGACCAAAAATCGCGCCGTAGAGTTGAATCGTTATCTAGAAGAAAATACCAACTTAACCGAACCTATACGTATCAGTGTGACAGGATGTCCTAACTCCTGTGGTCAACACCATATATGTGATATAGGGCTGGAAGGCTCTATGATAACTGTTGATGGTGTAAAGCAAGAAGCATTTCAAGTGCTATTAGGAGGTGGAGTTGGTACACGTGAGACTTTTGCACGCAGGTTAGGAGTGCGAATATATTCAGATGATTTAGGCCCAGCACTTGCTCAATTATTCAGAACCTATCAGGAAAAAAGAGTGGCTAACGAGACATTTCAAGATTTTTGTTTACGTCATACTGATGAGCAGTTGAACTCTTTCTTTGCTCCTTCACTTAGTACCACAGAGGTTGAGCCACCATCTAATGAAGTGGCTAAAACTATCTGCAGTACATCGCATGGTTGATATTGGCTAGATAACTTTTTGGTGCGAACAGTAAAAACTACTGTTCGCACCAATTTTTTCCAAATCTGTTTTTGAAGATTAGTATCTGTCTTTCTTCATATACAACCAACTCTGATCTTTTAAATCAAAGATGGGAGTAGGACTGCGATCTATTTTAGTTTTAGGTTCATCTTCAACCGGTGTTACTTCATCAGTAGATAAAAGATCGTTATCAATTACTTCCTCAATTTGAGTGCCAAATTGTCCTTGTGGTGCAGTTCCAAACGAGAGCACAGCTATTGATGTGGCGCCGTCTGCTTGATTAGTTCGGAAAGGCGAACGTGGCACACGAGATAACACACCATTACTGGCAACGTTGAAGACTTCAATTGATGGAGAGAAAAGATTAACCGTAAAAAGCAATGTTCCAGCACGATTCGTAGCCAGTCCAACAGGTGTATCTCCATTTACTGGGAATGGCGAACCTGCTACTGCTCTCAAACTACCGTTAGCAGAAACATTAAATACCGTAATAGCATTACTAATCTGGTTGCTAACAAAGAGAAATCTCTCATCAGGACTGAGTTTCACGATATTTGAATTTATTCCCCCTCTAAAGGTAGTAAAAGGAGAGCCAGGAATTGGTGTTAAGACTCCATTGCTATTAATATTAAAAACATCTACGACTGTGCCTATGCTGTTTGCCTCTCCAACAAAAAGCAGATTGCTGGCAGAATTAATTTCTATCCCTGTAGCACTTCCTGTTCCAGTAGCAAGAAAAGGTGAGCCTGGCACGGGAATAAGCGTACCATTACCAGTAATCGTAAACATTGCAATTGCATCAAGATTAGTTAATGATACTACAAGGAACCTACCATTGGGTGTTACTCTCATACTATTTATAAATGCGCCAACAATAAAAGGAGAACTAACGACCTGTGTTAGCGCCCCATTGGCAGCAATACTGTAAACATTAATATTTATTGCTCCATTACTACTAGCAAACAAGAACCGGCCATCCTGTGTTGCTGTTAATGCAATCCCTGAATTACCTGGTGGGCCGTTAGAAAATGGAGAGCCTGGTACAGGTCTTAGTGTGCCTCGTAATGGATCGACAGTAAAAGCACTGATACTGTTACTGCCGGTATTGGCAACAAAGAGGAAGTTTCCTGTCATAACATTAGTGATACGATTGGTGGCAAAAAACCCGCTTCCATCCGTGCCTAACCCACCGGTAGGAAATGGTGAGCCGACTATCTGTCTAAACACTCCATTGCTAGTTATAGAGAAGGCAGATACTGTATTACCAGTGGATAGATCATTATTAACAAAGACAAAATCATTCTGCCCATAAGCATTAACTGCTACCAAAAACAACCACAACAAACTTAACCATAAACCTTTTAGATATGAAAATCTCATCTTCTTAACCCTCTCTTAATTGTGCTATTTCATCTAATTTAACGGGCATCCAAATGGTAAGGTTCAACAACCTATACCATAAGAGTGCTGCTATAGAGGGAATACTCCCAGAGCTGAATTTTCAAATTGAGCAGTACATCCCTAGTATAAATAGATGGAAAATCTTTAAAAAAATTTCTATCCGTGCTTTTACGCTAGTATTACAAGATAAGCGAGAAGAGTTATTATGGATGATCAACCTGTGAGATCAATGGAATTATCTTAGGTAGGATAGAAGAGGGAGTAATTAAGGGCAGATGATTACCAGAATCAAGTCTAGTTATTTCACCTGCCCACTAATTTTATTCTTCAGAATTGAAGACCTGTGCCGATACCCGTTCCAACACTTCACCGCCCCATAAACGGCTTGCCGCCATTAGCTCTACGATATCATTCATAAACTGTGTAGGGTTTACTGGCTCAAGATAACTACGGGTTAAGTAGAGACCATTATTTTCTGGTTGGTAATCTACCACGCCACCACCACGCCCTGTGGTGCCAAGCGCTTCTTCGCGTTTAAAGCCTTCCAATACTCCTGGTCTGGGCGCTTCTCTGAATCGATAAATAAGCGCACTACATTTCAGCGTGCCATCATCAGGTTGATATTGAAAGTATATCTGTAGATCTCCTATTGCCGCACCGCCTAGGTTCTTTTCATTCAAACCAGGGCTATCGACATTCTGAGACCGAAATAATGCTTGTAGTATCTTTACCGCATGATCACGTGTCATATAGCAACTACCGCTAAAATTGGCCTCGTCGGGCTTGATCAAAAGGCACGCGCCGGGCTAGATAAGTCTCTTCAAACCCATGAACATTGCCAAATCGAGTAAAGCGATTAACAACTGCGCCTTTGCCAGCATTTCTATCCCCAGTAAAGAGTTTCTTGAAAGGCCCAAGACCAAATAACGCAGGAACAGGATCAACCCGATTAACATAATGGACATATTGTGGGCCATCTGGATAAGAGGCAGCAGCAGCACCAAATGTCTCTATTTTAACATTATTCAACAATTGGTTAACAGCACTCTTAGAAAGGCCATCTTCAATCAATAACCTTTTACGAACATCATCGATGGCCCGGCTGACAATTAAGCCGCCTTGGCTATGCCCAAGAATATGTATTGTCTGACCCTTCTTAATTGAATCATACACGGCATCAGCAACACTATCAACAGCAGGGTTTCTACCAATATCGACCTTATCGCCTAAAGATTGTAATAGGTCTTTGAAGGTATTTTCGGTCGCATTGTGAATACCAATAACAGCACTACCGGTCTTATCGGCAATTGCTTGTAAGCTGCCGGCCTGTCCTTCCTTGGAAGTCCTAATACCATTGACATAAATAAGTGTCTCAGTCGGTTCGCGGCCATCACTCGGTTTTACTGGTGGTATCTGACTAAGTGGCGTTGAGCTTGAGTAAGCCCGGCCATTCGCGCCAACAAAGGCACCATCATAAGATTTATCTGGCTGTCCTTCTGGCAAAGGCGAAGGAGCAACCGGAGCTTGCGTTAGCAAAGTAGTTATCTGCTGCTGTAAAAAAGCTGCTTCCAAACCATTGCGTGCACGCAAAGCCGCACTGCCATCTGACGGTAGATTGGTTGCGTCAGTGGCAACATTTAGGTTCAATGGTTGGACATCTGCAGTACCAACATTTGCTGACTGTGAGGGAAGATTGGTTGCTAGATCATCAGTTTGTAGAGGCTGGCTATTTATCCGATTAACTATCATATCGTACCAAAACACTCCTTAGCTACTTGCTGGATATTTTTGCTTATTAAGTAGAATAGGCACTAGTAAAAATACTCTTGTATGTTGAGTACCTTAGGCGGCAAGTGAGTGTGCCTATAAGATATTTTCGTCACTTAGGTAACTTTTGGTGCCTTAAATCTGCTCCTTTAACCCTTAAAATTTATTCAATACTGTTAATAATGGATACTTGCTACACATTGACCCTGACAGATAAGCCGACTATTTATATTATCAGGCAAAAAAAAGCGAAATAGATCACAAACTTTTACCATTTATTAATGAACTATTGACACAGCCATGCGTTCTTTTTACAAGTTGCTAACAACTTTTTACAAATAGGGCTGCAACTATTTATTCAAATATTATGTTGTCTCTAGACAACAAGAGTCGCAGCCTAACAATCGAATAGGGTGCAAAAACTTATCGTTGGACTGGCTCAATCACGAAGGGGGTAAATTATGGGTACTCTGCTTCAGGATATTGCTATTTCCACTTCTCTAGAGTTAAGGCAGTTGGCCTTATTAGCTAAAAAAGGAGCGGCAACCGTAACACAATCTCCACAATTGCCCCCTTTATTACCGATTTCGCAAAGAGAAAAGCTACCCCTCTCTTCTCCCCAAGAACGTAGATTAGTTAAATATTTAACTTGCGCTGTGGCGCAATCCAATATTCTGCTGCCAATAAAATTTATTGGTCAGTTAGATATCGCAGCACTTAAAAATAGTTTGAATGAGCTAGTGCACCGTCATGAAATTTTGCGAATTGCCCTGGTCAAACTGGGTGCAGAACAGTCCCATCTTGTGCTACTAGAAAAACCAGTAGAATTGTTGCTGCTAGATCTAACAGCTCTCTCTAGATCAGCTCAAGAGGTAGAAATAGCACGATTGGCAGACGAGGAGTTGGATCGTCCCTTTGAGCTAGCTCAAGGTTTAGTTCCACGCAGTTTTTTTTTAAAACTAAAAGATCATGAGCAAGCGCTACTGCTAACGCTTAATAGCCTTACTTGTGATAGCTGGTCTATTGGAGTGTTGGTAAATGATCTGCTCTTGATCTATAAAGCTTTCTCTACTGGAAAAACCAATCCACTTTCGCAACTACCTTTCCAGTATCTTGACTTTGCTGCTAAACAATGGGAGTTTCCCGATGAAGAATCATTAGAGAGAGAAGCCTCTTACTGGAAAGAGATATTGGCATCTGCGCCTTTGCTAAATCTTCCCTGCAACCGTTCGCACTCACTTAATCCAGCTTCCCTAGTAGGAAAATATCCTATCTTCTTTTCTCAAAACCTAAGTAACAGACTTAAAGCGCTAGGTCAACAGCTTGATAGTTCGCTTTTTATGCTGCTTTTGACTGTATTTAAAATATTGCTCTATCGTTATACCGAGCAAGACAACATTATTATTGGGACTGTTTCGGCCAACCGTAATTACATTGGAATGGAGAGTTTGGTTGGTCCATTTGCTGGTAGTCTAGCTCTGCGTACTAATCTATCTGGCAATCCAAGTTTTATAGATCTATTAATACGAGTTCGAGAAGCGTGCTTAGGAGCATTAACTCATCAAGCGCCATGTTGGGAAAAACCGTCTGTGATATTTGCTCTTGATGGTAGCCCTTTACAATTACCAGAACTTTCACAGTTGAATTGGTACTTTTTAGAGATATACAACAGAAGGAACTATGCCAATTTAACTTTGGAAATGATCGAGACTGAACAAGGGTTGATTGGTCTATGCACATACAAATTAGCTATGTTTGATAGCGCTACCATTAGTCGTCTAGCTGGCCACTTTCAAACATTATTAGAAGCTCTGGTAGTCAATCCACAACAACGTATTGCCAATCTACCACTGCTAACAACAGCAGAACTACATCAACTGTTTCAATGGAACCAGACACAAGAAGATTTTGCACAAGATAGATGTATTCATGAGTTATTTGAGCAACAAGTAACACAAACTCCTGATGCCACCGCAGTAATCTTTAACAGAGAAATACTCACCTATCGAGAGCTTAATGAAGAGGCCAATCAGTTAGCACATTACCTACGCAGACTGGGAGTAGGACCAGAAGTGTTAGTAGGCATCTGCCTACCACGTTCGTTCGATATGGTAATAGCAATATTGGCTGTGTTAAAGGCAGGTGGCGCTTATGTTCCACTAGATCCTAGTTATCCTAGAAAAAGATTGCTGTTTATGCTAAACGATTGTCAGTCTCTCGTGCTATTGACCCAGCAAGGTTTACTCGAAGAATGGCAAGAAAGCAATACTCATGTAGTATGTCTAGATCTATTAACTGAAGCTTTATTAGCTGAGAACAAAGAGAATCTTATAGGTTATGCGATCAGTAGTAACTTGGCCTATGTAATCTATACCTCCGGTTCAACAGGATGGCCCAAAGGGGTTATGTTGACACATCAAGGAGTATGCAACCTAGCCAAAGTAGAAATAGAGAGTTTCCAGCTACATCCACATAGCCGAGTGCTACAATTCGCTTCGCTTAGTTTTGATGCTTCAGTTTGGGAACTATGCATGGCTCTGTTAGCAGGCGCAACCATCTGCTTAGCTACTCCAGAGCAACTCCTCCCAGGACTACATTTAAGTAACACTTTGCATGACTACTCAATAACAATAGCAACCTTTCCACCTTCTGCACTGGCAGTTATGCCTGTAGAAGAGTTCTCAGCATTAGAGACAATTATAATTGCCGGGGAAACTTGTCCGGCCAATATCGTATCAGAATGGTCTACTGGTCGTCGGTTCTTCAATGCTTATGGTCCAACCGAAGTAACAGTCTGTGCCTCTTTTGGTGAATGTAATAAAAATGAACCATCAACTAGCATAGGAAGGCCAATAGCAAATACCGAGATCTACATTTTAGATCGCCAAGGAGAAGTTGTACCAATAGGAGTATGTGGAGAAATATATATAGGTGGAGTAGGACTAGCACGAGGCTACCTTAACAATGCTGACCTGACTGCAACACGATTCATTCCTAACCGCTTCAGCACAACTGCAGGTCAACGTCTATATCGTAGTGGAGACCTAGCTCGCTACCTATCGGATGGCAAGATAGAGTTTGTTGGCAGAATAGATGCGCAGGTGAAGCTGAGAGGATATCGCATAGAGTTGGGTGAGATAGAAGCAGCACTACGAGCCATTGCTACAGTACGAGAAGCAGTAGTGATGTTACGAGAAGATCAGCCTGGACAAGCACAGTTGGTAGCATATCTGGTGAGCAGAACCGAGCAACTATCGCTCAGTGAGCTACGAACCTCACTACAACAGCGCTTGCCACAGTTTATGATTCCATCGCTATTTGTAATACTGCCAACACTGCCACTGACATCCAATGGTAAAGTAGACCGTCGCGCTCTGCCCAGTCCTGCACAAGAAAGCATCAAGTATGAGGATGTCTATCAAGCAGCCAGCAATGCAGTGGAGGAGGTAGTAGCAGGGATATGGGCAGCAGTACTGAAGCGAGCACAGGTAGGGATAATGGAGAACTTCTTTGAGATAGGAGGACATTCATTATTAGCGACACAGGTTATTTCAAGGATCAGAGATGCTTTTGGTATCGAGCTATCTCTGCACACTATCTTTGAATTCCCTACTGTTGCTGGTTTGGCGGCTTACATTACCTCGACACTAGATAAAGCACAGCCTTCATCATCTCTTTCCATACAACCTGCTCCACGTGATGGTAGATTACTTCCTTTATCTTTTTCTCAAGAGCGCGTCTGGTTTATTCAACAGTTAGATCCAACCAATAAAGCCTATCATGCTCAGGCTATATTGCGATTCACAGGCACACTCAACGTTAAGGCATTAACAGATAGTCTAAATGAGATTGTACGTCGCCATGAAATATTTCGTACTACTTTTCCTGTTATAGATGCACACCCAGTCCAAATTATCCATCCGCCTCAGCAATTTAATATATTGACAGTAGATCTTGAGACATTGGGTATTAGCTGTGAAGTAGAATTACAAAAATTGATTGAAGCATGTGTTGAGAAAAATTTTGATCTTACTATTTTACCATTGGTCAATTGGACATTATTTCGATTGAATCAGAGAGAGCATGTTCTATTACATGTGGAACATCATCTAGTTCATGATGGCTGGTCTTTTAATGTATTTCTAACCGAACTATTTGAGCTTTATCGAGCTTTTTCTGCTGATAGACCTTCACCTCTGCCTGACTTAACTATTCAGTTTGCTGATTTCGCATATTGGCAACGACAATGGTTAGAAAGTGCAGAAGCACAAGCTCAATTGAATTATTGGAAAGAGCGCTTGGCTAGTATCCCTCCTCTGCTGGAGTTGCCAACCGATCATCCTAGACCAACAAAACAGAGTTTTCTAGGAGAGACATTAAGGATAGGATTGCCATTAAATCTAACTCATTCCTTAATAGAGCTGAGCCATAAACAGAGTGCTACCCTGTTTATGGTTTTATTAGCCGCTTTTAAGGTATTACTCTATAGATATAGTGGACAAAAAGATATTCTCTTAGGTACTGGTGTTGCCAATCGTCGCCAGCGTGAAATAGAAGGGCTGATTGGTATGATTATTAACAATATAGTTTTACGTACAGAGTTGCATCCTCAGATGACATTTTTGCAGTTACTCTATCAAGTACGTGAGACTGCCTTAGAGGCCTATCAACATCAAGACCTACCTTTTAGCAAAGTTGTTGAGGCCCTTCCCTTAGTACGTAATTTAAGTTATAACCCGGTATTTCAAGTAGCATTCGCTTTTCATGATACTCCATTGCCAGAACTCACCCTCCCTGAGCTAACCGTACATCTTACCGAAGGATTAAGTAATAGATCAGCAAAATTCGATCTAGACATAATTGCAATACCACGATCCAATATTGAAGAAAATTTAGCAATGACCTTGCTCTGGACATATAGTACAGATCTGTTCGAAGCCACTACTATCGCTAGAATGGCAGACTATTTTCATACTCTATTAACTGGTATTGTGGCAGATTCTTATCAATCAATATCAAGTTTGCCTCTATTAAGTGAAGTTGAACGAAATCAGCTATTGGTTGAGTGGAACAAAACTGCACTAGATTACTCAGCAAAATACTGTTTCCATCAATTATTTGAAGAACAGGTTAGATTACAGCCAAAGGCAATTGCTGTAAGGTCTGTAGGTGCAGAGCTAACATATCAAGAATTGAACTATAGAGCAAATCAGTTAGCACACTATCTAAAGAGAGCTGGTGTAGGACCTGAAACATTAGTAGGTATTTGTCTAGATCGCTCTTTAGCAATGATCATAGGAATGTTAGGAATATTCAAGGCAGGCGGGGCATATGTGCCACTTGATCCATCTTATTCACAAGAACGTTTAGCTTTTATGATTGAAGATACTAGAATGCTGTTAGTGTTAACTGAGCAGCGACTAGTGATGCATCTTCCTAGTAATCAAACAGAATTAATTTTTCTAGATAAAGAGTGGGAAATTATCTCTGAAGAGAGTGTTGAAGATCTAGTCAATACTACAATAGCAGAAAATCTTGCTTATATAATCTATACATCTGGCTCTACAGGCCTGCCTAAAGGTGTAATGATTCAACATAACAGCTTGGTAAATTATCTACAATGGGTAAACAATAGTCTGTTAAGTGAAAATGTATATAACTTACCAGTATTAACAAAGATCAGTTTTGACGCATCACTAAAACAATTGTTTGGTCCATTGCTAAATGGTAAGGCTATCTGGTTACTCCCTGATGAAATATTAACTCAACCATCTCGTTTAATTCAGATATTGAGTGAACAGACTAAAGTTGGGCTCAATTGTGTACCATCATTATGGCAGAGCTTACTGGAAATTCTCTCAACCGAACAGTTGGCACAATTAGCTAAGAGTATTACAGCCTTATTTATTGGTGGCGAGCAACTAAGTAAAGGGTTGGTTAACTCTACTTTTTCTCAGATGCCATATGTACAAATATGGAACTTATATGGTCCTACTGAAGCCACGGCAAATGCTACTACCACCCAAATCACTGCGACAGACAAGATAAGTATAGGAAGGCCAATAGCAAATACCGAGATCTACATTTTAGATCGCCAAGGAGAAGTTGTACCAATAGGAGTATGTGGAGAAATATATATAGGTGGAGTAGGGCTAGCACGAGGCTACCTTAACAATGCTGACCTGACTGCAACACGATTCATTCCTAACCGCTTCAGCACAACTGCAGGTCAACGTCTATATCGTAGTGGAGACCTAGCTCGCTACCTATCAGATGGCAAGATAGAGTTTGTTGGCAGAATAGATGCGCAGGTGAAGCTGAGAGGATATCGCATAGAGTTGGGTGAGATAGAAGCAGCGCTGCGAGCCATTGCTACAGTACGAGAAGCAGTAGTGATGTTACGAGAAGATCAGCCTGGACAAGCACAGTTGGTAGCATATCTGGTGAGCAGAACCGAGCAACTATCGCTCAGTGAGCTACGAACCTCATTACAACAGCGCTTGCCACAGTTTATGATTCCATCGCTATTTGTAATACTGCCAACACTGCCACTGACATCCAATGGTAAAGTAGACCGTCGCGCTCTGCCCAGTCCTGCACAAGAAAGCATCAAGTATGAGGATGTCTATCAAGCAGCCAGCAATGCAGTGGAGGAGGTAGTAGCAGGGATATGGGCAGCAGTACTGAAGCGAGCACAGGTAGGGATAATGGAGAACTTCTTTGAGATAGGAGGACATTCATTATTAGCGACACAGGTTATTTCAAGGATCAGAGATGCTTTTGGTATCGAGCTATCTCTGCACACTATCTTTGAATTCCCTACTGTTGCTGGTTTGACCGTTTCTATCACAGATGCCTTACGCACTGTACAAGGTCTACAACTACCATCTATAAAAGCAGCACCAAGAGATATTAGTATACCCCTCTCCTTTGCTCAACAACGGCTATGGTTTTTAGATCGACTTGAGCCAGACAGCAATTTCTACAATATCAGCCAACCTTACTTATTTAATGGATCACTTAAAGTAGCAGCTCTGTCAGCAAGTATTAATGAGATCATATCTCGTCATGAAGTATTACGTACAAGCTTTGGCATAGTTAACGGGAAACCTGTGCAGATAATTGCGCCAATATTAAAGTTGATTCTGCCTGTAGTGAATTTACGTGAGCTTTCTCAGAAGGCACAGGAAGATGAAGTTGAACGATTGACGATTGCAGAAGCAGAAGCATCTTTCAATCTCTCACAAGGGCCATTACTACGCGTCAAGCTTCTACAGCTAGCCGATCAAGAACATATATTGTTATTAACTATGCATCATATTGTTGCTGATGCTTGGTCCTTAGATCTTATTGTAAAAGAGTTAAGTATTCTCTATAGAGATTTCTGCCAAGGAAGATCGATAACACTTCCCAATCTTGCTATTCAGTATGCCGACTTTGCTCTCTGGCAGCGACAATGTTTACAAGGCGAAGTCTTAGCAGCACATCTAGACTACTGGCGTAAACAACTTGGTGATAGGATTCCATTGCTTAACTTACCAACAGATCGACCACGACCGACAGTTCAAACTTATCTAGGCGCTAAGCAGTCTTTGATACTACCTGAACATATATTTGAAGCACTCAAAGTGTTAAGCCTACAGGAGCGCAGCACGCTATTTATGGTGTTGCTGGCTGCGTTTAAATTATTACTCTATAAATATACCGGCCAAGAGGATATTATCGTGGGCTCTCCTGTTGCTGGTCGTAATCGCAGTGAGATCGAGGATCTAGTTGGATTTTTTGTAAATATCTTAGGTTTACGTACAAACCTGTCTGGCAATCCTAGTTTTCAAGAATTGTTGGCTAGAGTACGAGAAGTAGCATTGCAAGCTTATGCCCATCAAGATCTACCTGTAGAAAAACTGGTTGAAGAGCTACAACCAAAGCGGGAT
>JBFLVQ010000172.1:0-14578 GCA_040758525.1 Acidobacteriota bacterium | reverse complement strand
TTTGCTTTAGTAGTGGCTAGCAATTGTTAGGCTAAACTACTATCCTTATACTTAGGATCATATGCATAATCTCAACGGGTCAATTGGGAACTGCTGATCAAAGGATTATCTTTAGAGATTAGTGAAGTACGTACCAAGAAGCCACCGCTAGGTTGTCGTTTTACCTCTCTTACCTGTACATAGACTCGG
This sequence comes from Acidobacteriota bacterium, assembly GCA_040758525.1. GTDB lineage: Bacteria > Acidobacteriota > Blastocatellia > Chloracidobacteriales > JADJPF01 > JBFLVQ01. The sequence continues at coordinate 14,389 of JBFLVQ010000172.1, read as the reverse complement.
TAGAATGATTCATCATAATCGAACAGGCGCAACTCCTTAGGCATAGGTAAGGAGACCAGAAAAATATTATCGATATTGACCTTGCGCGATAGTAGCATCACTACACTGGTCTTGCTGATCTGTACCGTCTCAGTCTGTTCTACAAATGGTTGTATATTGCCACCAGCACTACTGACCTGAATGGGTAGTCGCATAGGTAGATCTGATACTTTGCCATAATCCATTTTGATAATACGGTCTGCATGGTGGAAATATTTATCATCATGAGTAATGGCAAGTACCATTTTACCTTGCTCTTTCAGTTCGGGAATAATCTTTGTATAAAAGACATCTTTGAATGCAGGATCTTGATCAGAAGCCCATTCATCGAACAGGTAGATAGGACGGTCTTCCAGATAAGCGACAAGCAACGCTAGACGTTTGCGTTGTCCTTGTGAGAGCGCGGTGGTAGAAAAGCCACCATTCTTAATCTCTACTTTATGATCAAGTTGCAATTCTGCTAAGTATCTTCCCGCTCGTTCGGTAAGGAGGTGTTGCTCGACTCCCAATAGGTCATCGAAAAGGCAATAATCGGAAAAGATTACAGAAAAATGTTGACGATAAAAAGCCAATGTCTCGGCATTGACGCATTCTCCATTCAACCAGATAGAGCCCTTTTCAGGCATATATAGACCAGCTATCAGCTTAGCCAGCGTCGTCTTGCCACTACCATTGCCACCAATCAGGTATACTACCTCGCCAGGATTAAAGACCAGATTGATTGGCCCTAAGACAAAATTGCGATCTTCCTTTTCTACATAATAGCTATGAGTTATATCACGCAGTTCTAGTGATTCTAGTCGCAATGGTAGATGCGGTAGATAGGTGGATTGCGCAGGCACAGATACCAAGTCAAGACCGAGTGATTCGGCATGTTCAAGTGCGGTTTGCGCCCGGCCCATATAAGGCAATAGACTAAAGACGGTATTTATTGGCCCAAGTAAATATATTACTGTGATAATGGCACTGGCCAGCACGCTGGCGCCAACTGTTGTCAGCCAAGGAAGCAGGAAAATTAACAGTCCAATAAGGACGAAGAAGAGCAGATCAGCGGCAGCATTAAGGACAGTGTAGCGGTTCATTCCAGATACATAATGGCGTCGGTAAGATTCCGCAGCCGGAATAAATAGTTTGTCAAAGAACTCCTGCTCGCGCCATTGGTTTAACTTCAGCTCTTTGTTGCCATCAATAAGCAACCGTATCTGTTTGAAAAGCTGGTTCTGATCTTCTCGGGCAAGCTTTAAGAATATTCTTGTACGATTGGAGAAAAAGAAGTAGGCAGCTCCGCCAGAGACTAGAAAGAAGAGCGTAACAGCTATCACAGTAGGAGAGAGCCAAGCCAGATAAAAGAGGCAACAGATTATTATAACCGCATCGACACAAACAATTGGTACATAGATGACCGCCATGGTAACGGTAACGACATCTTCGGTAAGCGTACTGAGAAGACGCTCAACCCCTAGCTCTTCAAGTTTACGTAAAGGGGTGGCGGCAATCTGACGGGCCAACATCAGGCGCAACTGATAGACCGAGCGCTGACCTAGTTGAATTATCAGAGATTGAGAGATAACTCTGGCTACCAATATTGTGATACAGAGCGCAATAAAACCTACTATTGCTGTTTTCAGCGAGAAATTGGCATTATTCATCAGTCTATTGATCAGCATAAGCAGAAAGGTGTTGCTGATTCCGCAGATAATGCCCGCAATTACAGAGAAGGGAAAAAGTTTCGAGGAGCGCAGCAAAAAATAGAGTAGTTTCATCGCTTGATAACTTTAAATTATAGGATTTCCGCGTAAAATTTCCTTGATTCGAAAAATATTATAAAAACTCTTCTTAATCAACGATCAACTGATAGTGAAAAAAGTCAGCCATTAACGACCATGGGGTTAAAGTTAAAATAGTATGGGCTTGCCGTAGCAATAGACAGAGGATAAAATTAAGAAAATCTTTGTACATGAAAAAAGGCAGATCGCAGTATAATACTTAATTGCACGGACAGAAACATAATATCACGACGCGCTGCTAGCGGTCATTGAGGTGGGCTGACGGTGGGCTAAAACCCCTTTGCTTTGTCGCCTGCCAGAACTTAGAGTTTTATTATGCAGGCGAGAGGCTATACCGATAAATTGAAAATGGCCATTTCACGTGGCGGAGATGTACGTCTTATTGGTCCTGTTGATGAACGTCTTACCACGCCCGATTCTGAAGACCGTAACACCTCCTCTGAAGGTGAGAATAGTGCTAGCTCTCAGCAGATTGAGCGTACTCAATTTGCCGAACTAGTTTCCGAATTTGCCTTACAAGTCGATCTACCCGAACTAAAATTGGACGAGAATGACTCTTGTACAATCACGTTAGGAGAAGATGATAAAGCCGTAGAGCTGGTGATGCAATTACGCCCTGGAGAGGTGCTGATCTTTACTGAACTAGCAACCTATGGTGAGAGCGTACCAGAGGATCTAGCCGCCTGTATAGAGGCTGCAAATGCTGAACAGGAGGGCGAAGGCCATCTTTTACTCAATAGCGATCAGGTCTGTTTCTGTTTTACCCGAGCATTACAAGATTTGACTAGTGCAAAGCTCACAGATGCGGTGGGTGAATTCTATAGTCGTGCATTAAATTGGCGTGAGCATTATGATCAGCGTATAACCGCGCAGTTGGCGGGCGCGGCTGAAGAGGAGGCGCCTGTAGAGATCCAAACTCCTTCCCCTAGACCAGCGCTGCCTAGCGATCTCGATTCCGATGCCTCTGCTTCGCGACTCATCTCCCCATCTTTGGGATTGAAGGCGTAATAGTATTGGCGTACATTGAGATAGTATTGTGCTAAGAGAGAATTTGTATCTTAATCTATACATTTGATCTGTTGGTTATCTGTGTTATACTCGCCGCCGAAAAGGAAGGGTCATGATCGAAGAGAAACAATTGGAAAATGGGTGTATTGTCGCGGACCGCTACGTGATTGTAAAACGTATCGGCGGTGGGGGCATGGGTAGCGTATATCTGGTACGTGACAAACGTTTGGCCGATGCTCCACGTGCGCTTAAAGAGATGATTGGGCAGTTTGCTGATGAGAAGCAGCGCAAGAAAGCGATTGAAGACTTTGAACGTGAGTCAAAACTCCTGGCGAGCTTAGAACATCCTTCTATTCCTACAATTTTTGATTATTTTAGTGCCAATGGTCGTTGCTATCTGGTAATGAAATATATCAATGGAGGAGATCTAGAAGGGCAAATGCGGGCGGCCCCAGATGGTTGGTTACCTGAGCGTACGGTCGCCGAATGGGGAATACAATTATGTGATGTGCTCGATTATCTGCATAATCAGGAGCCGCCTATTATCTATCGAGATATGAAGCCGGCTAATATTATGCTTGATGAAAAGACGCATAGGGTAATGCTGGTCGATTTTGGTATTGCCCGGTTTGTTGCCCCTACTCAGAAGAATGTTACTGCGATCGGCACAATGGGATATGCGCCGCCAGAGTTATTTGCTGGCAAAGTCGAGCCACGTTCAGATCTATACAGTTTGGGCGCGACGATGTTTCACCTTGTTACTGGCACCGATCCACAGACCAATCCACTACTGCTATTTGACTTCACTCGCTATCCACGGCCACGCCAGATAAATCCACAGATATCTGAAAAAATGGATCAGATATTAGGTAAGGCGGTTGAGCATAGACCTACCAATCGATTTGCTTCTGCTGCCGAGATGAAGAAAGCATTAGAACAGTTGCTACGTTCAGAGCGTGAGCGTGTTGAGCCGGCCAAGCCAGATGAACTAGGTGCTGCATTAACGATCCAGATTCCTAATAAAACAGGTATCTCCTTCCCATTAATGAAAGAGTCTATCCTGCTTGGCCGCCATGATCCAGTGCGTGGGATACTCCCTGATATAGATCTTTCGCCCTATGATAGTTCTGGAAAGATATCGCGCCGACATGCAATGGTGACTTGGGCAGGAGGGGAGTTCCGTATAGAGGATCTAGGCAGTGCTAATGGTAGTGTCCTTAATGGTACACGCTTGCAGCCTCACCAGGCCCAACGCCTACAGGAAGGCGATCAACTCTGCTTGGGCGAAACAACATTGATCTACACTTTAGCACGCTCTCGCTAATACTTTTTTCTCTTAAGCGATTTGAGGCAACCAACTTTGCCTCAAATTCAGCGCCTGCTATCTCTATCTGGAGGATCTATGAAATACCCTATAGTGGAAAACTATATTGACGGTAAATTTGTCTCTGCTAGCGCGGAAGTTCTTGATGTCTATAATCCCGCCGACGGTATGGTGATATCCAAGCTGCCATTATCTGGCAGCAAAGAGGTCGATATGGCTGTACAAGCGGCGCGCAAGGCCCTGCCAGAGTGGTCTAGCACCCCAATTAAGGAGCGTGTACAGGTCTTTTACCGTTACAAGACATTGCTTGAGCAGAATCTAGAGCAATTGGCTGCCCTTATTACAGAAGAGAACGGCAAGATCTATAGTGAAGCAACAGCAGAAGTGTTGAAGTCGATCGAATTGACCGAATTTGCTTGTTCACTACCTCAGATTACTGCAGGTGAGGTATTAGAGGTAAGCCGTGGTGTAGAATGCCGTATAGAGCGTTATCCGGTTGGGATAGTAGCATCAATTACTCCCTTCAATTTTCCTAATATGGTGCCAAACTGGACTATCCCCAATGCAATTGCGCTAGGCAACTGCTTGATCCTAAAACCTTCCGAATTGGTGCCGTTAAGCACGCTACGTATTGCTCAACTATTGCAAGAGGCAGGTCTACCGGCGGGTGTTCTGAACATAGTACATGGTGGTCAGCAAGCCGTTGAGGCGATCTGTGATCATCCTGAGATTGCTGCGGTAAGTTTTGTTGGTTCAACCAAGGTTGCCAAAATTGTTTACCGACGCGCCACAGCTAATCTTAAACGTGCGCTTGCGCTAGGTGGGGCAAAAAACCATATTATCGTGCTACCAGATGCAGATCTGGAGATGAGCGCAAGTAATATTGTTGCTTCTATGTCAGGATGTGCAGGACAACGCTGTATGGCTGCCTCTGTGATGCTTGCAGTAGGTCGCACAGATCATATCGTTCAACGTATGGTCGAACATGCCAAGAAGATAGTGCCAGGCGAAACGATTGGACCAGTAATCTCACAAGAAGCCAAGGACAGGATTGAGAGATATATTAGCGAAGCTGAGCAGCAAGGCGCGAAGGTCCTGGTTGATGGTCGCAATTATGTTGTAAAAGGAAAAGAGAACGGTTTTTATGTAGGGCCAACATTGATCGATTATGTTAAGCCAGAGATGAGAATTGCCCAGGAAGAGATCTTTGGGCCAGTTATGGTGATTATACGCACTACTGATGTAGATACTGCGATCAAGATCGAGAATAGCTCACCTTACGGTAATGCTGCTTCCGTCTTCACAGAGAGTGGCGGTACGGCTCGTTATGTGATGGAGCATGCTAGTGCTGGCATGGTAGGTGTTAATGTTGGTGTACCAGTACCACGCGAACCGTTCTCATTTGGTGGTTGGAATGAATCAAAATTTGGCGTAGGCGACATTACTGGACGAGGCTCGATCGAGTTCTGGACGAAGTCAAAGAAGATCACTACTAAGTGGAATATTGAGGCAGGTGTGAACTGGATGTCCTAATTACGTACCTTTTGATCTACAAATAAAGGTAGTGGTCGGCAGCGCCGAAGCTGTATTTTCCTGTCTTATTAATCGCTAAACTCTTAACCATCGACAATGTCCGCTGCTAAGGCATATCTGTTGCTATATTAAAAAGCAGCCCCTGGTTACAGGGAAACAATCTCGTTCGGGAGGGCAAACAATGTCATTAGTGATGGTTCAAGAGAGCAGCTCGAAACTGGAACTTATCTCCGTACCGGCCAGAGTGAGCACTGATGAGGGGAAATTGCGCAACTACCTGGACAGCCTAGCCCGCAATTATAGTAATAGCAGACTACTATGCTTCTGGATGGGACAGAGCGGGGGCGGGTTGAAGGCCTTTTTTTGGACCGTGTCAGGTTTAGAAAGTCGCACATACTCTACCTATGAGGTTACTGAGGCACTCTTCCATAAAAAGCCTCTCTTCTCTCATTGTGTCACTGATGTCATAGCACTGCTTGAAGAACCCGCCATATTAGCCGCTTAAGGAGGAGAAAGTTGGCTGGTAGGTTTGGAAAGCAGCAATAAGCAGCCCAGCCAGCTGCCATAAAAGCTTAGCGGCCTTATTTAGATGCTGAGCTGGTATGATTATAGAGGCAATGGGAAACATTAACCGATCTGCTAGAACATCAGAACTTCTACAATACTAGGCCAGCCCAGCGCAGCCTTATGATTATTTGAAAGCGTTGGCAAAGTCCTGTAATAGGGTAGGATTATTGGATTTGATCTTGCCGCTCATAAAATCCATCATAGAAGGCTTATAGCCATCAACCCAAATTTTCATAAACATTTCTGGCGAGGTCTTAAGAACACAATCGGCTTCATCGATTGTCTTGCCCTCTTCAACTTTTATCTTATCCTTCTCAAATTTCACAGTATATTTGAAGTCATCAAGAGAAAAATAGTAGCTACGCTCCTCTTTCATTGCGCCTTTTTTGTAGGCTTTCTTCATACCCTCAAAGATCTCAGGGATAGTTGCCATAACACTTTCCTCCGGAATTATAGATTGCTGGTCAAAGTAATGGGGTTCAGAAGGATATAGTAAGGGAACTAGTCCAGCGTGGTCAACCGGAATAGTCTAACGAAAAATACTACTGTGTGCTACTGTGCAGGGAGCTAGACCAATATCAGTTTTACCGTAATGAATCTTTACCTGCCAGGGTTTTGCCGCTATAATTGCCCCATTAAGGCCGTTTATATTTCCGGATGAGGAAGGGTCAGATGAAGCGGTGCCCACAGTGTCCAGAAGTATATTCCGACATGATGCACTTCTGTCCTAACGACGGTCGCCAACTTGTCGCCATTGCCGCTCAAGACCCTCTTATCAATGTGACGATTGACGGCAAATATATGATAGAGGCGGTCATAGGCAGAGGCGGAATGGGTGTGGTGTATCGTGCTAGACACACCAATTTCAATCGTCAATTTGCTATTAAAGTCCTCAAGAGTGAACTGGTCAATGATCCTCAGGCAGTCAAACGCTTCCGTAATGAAGCCAATGCTGCTGGCGCTATTCGCCATCCTAATGCGATTCAGATTAGTGATTTTAATATCACTGCAGATGGTATCGCTTACTTGGTAATGGAGTATGTTGAGGGCCGTTCCTTACGAGAGATCCTTAAGAAAGAGGGCCCAATCTCCTATGCGCGTACGGTAAACCTTATGACACAGGTCTGTGATGCCGTCGCTGCAGCTCATCAAAAAGGGATCATACATCGCGATCTCAAACCAGATAATATAATGGTGGATGAGCGCGAAGGCATTGTTAAGGAAGAGGTAGTACACGTACTCGACTTTGGTATTGCCAAGTTGAGCCAAAATCCTGCCTATAGTGAAAACATCACAGTTGGTGGTGCAATTCTTGGCTCACCCTACTATATGTCACCGGAACAATGTGATGGACGCCAGCTCGATCCACGCTCAGATATCTATTCAATTGGTATAATCCTTTATGAAATGCTGGCTGGCAAAGTGCCCTTTCGTGCTCAAACACCTTGGGGATTGGTTAAGATGCATTGTTCCACGGCGCCACAGCCACTGCGTATACACCGGCCTGATATTCCACCGATTCTTGAAGAGGTGGTTTTACGGGCACTGGCTAAGGATCCCAATGATCGCCAACAATCTTCTGTAGAGCTAGGACGTGAATTGGAGGCTGCGATTGGTGGTGGTCCGCGACCACGCACCCGCTCGGATGGTAATTTCACTGTAGAAGCGCCAGTAGTACGCCCCAACAAAGGCAATCTACCTACCGCGCCACTTGATAACGAGATGGCTCAACAGATCTTGGAGCCGTCAGCTAATGAGATAATTAGTAAACCGCCATTACCTACTTCCGCGATTAATGGTCCATTGTCAGATAGGCGCAGCCTCAGTACCAAGCCTATGCCTGCGGTTACACGTCCTCAAATTGAGGCTGCTAGTTCGTTAATCTCCCAGGACCTTGCTAGTGAGGCTGGCTATAACACAGAACAACAGGCTACTTCTGATGCGATACCAGCGCCAGAAACGGTAGAAGCTCCGGTACTGCGTGAGACCTCTATAGAAGAGCGTAAGCTAGAAGAGTTGGCCAAGGAGTTGGAGGCTGAGATCAGCCAATTACGTGTTGGTCGTAGAGATAATTCTGGTAGTCTACCTCGTAATACTCCTACTAGCAGACCAGAAGCGCTGGAGAGTTTTGCTAAAGAACTTAGTCAAGAGTTAGAACAGTTTGATCCTAAAAAAGCGGCACAAAGCACCGGTTCAGATGTGCGCCGACGTACTACCGGTGATGACTTATCAATCTCTGAAAATGATGTTGAGGGAGTTGCTCCGATAACCAGACGCAGTCCTCCCGTTGCTCCTACTTCTCCAATTAATGTTGCTGCTTCTTCGGCATTAGCATCGGCGGCGGCTGATGTTTATGAGAATATCCCAGTACAAGTTGCTGCTGCTACTGTAGAACCTTTTGATCTTGCCGAAGAGTTCTCCCTTGCCCTTCCTGAAATGGTAGAAGATGTGGTGCTAAGCGTCTCTGAAACAATCACACTAAAATCGGAAGTGTTGGCTAAAAAGGCGGCAGAACAGGCGGCAATATTGGCCAGTATAGAGGCTAAGGAGAAAGATAAGACTGCTCAATTGCCCACCAATGTCAAACGTGGAAAGAAGTTTTCTAGCAAGTCTAAGCCTGCCTCAGTTGATGCTTCAGTCGCGGCTGAAGATCGTAATGATCGTAATTTAGATCGTAATAAGGATCGCTCTTTAGATCGTTCCTGGCAGCCTGCTCCAGGAATGGTCAGTATGAATTCGAAAAGCTCGGCAGAGTTCAAGACTCAACTGATCAAAATTGTTATCGCTTCACTTGGGCTGATTATTATCATCTCAGCAGTACTCTATTATACTAATCGCACTGCGCCACGGCCACGTGGTCCACAACCCAGACCGCTGCTTGCTGATGATACAACAAACCAACCAGTAGTGACTGGTAATGATTCTGGTCCACCCGTAGATATGGTGCTAATCAAGGGGGGCGCCTTCTTAATGGGACGTGACAGTGATGAGCCTTACGAATCGCCGGCACATGAGATCAATGTTAAACCTTTCTACATGGATCAGTTTGAGGTAACCAACCGTCGTTACTTACGCTTTATTGAAGCGACTGGACATGCAGTTCCGCCTCAATGGCAGAACGGAAAATATCCTCCTGACCAGGATGATTTCCCTGTGGTAGGAGTGAATTGGCAAGATGCGATAGAGTTTTGTGAATGGCGTTCTCGTACTGAAGGGAAAAAATATCGATTGCCTACAGAAGCAGAATGGGAATTTGCTGCTCGTAATGGCGGAAATTTGCTTTATCCCTGGGGCGATAAATGGGTTGCGGAAGCTGCCAATGTCAAGGGAATACGCAATGGATTGGTCAAAGTTAACTCAATGAGCAAGGGCATATCCCTATTAGGAATAAGCGATCTGATCGGTAATGCGGCAGAATGGACCTCCGACAATTTCACACTCTATCCAAACAGCCGCGCCCAACAACAAGGAGGCGATCTCAAAATTGTGCGTGGCGGTCACTACAAGACAGCACAACAGAAGGCTACTGCTACTTATCGTGAATGGCGACCACCTACGGGTGGCGATTACTCACTAATCGGCTTCCGCTGTGTATTGGAGCCGTAGAGCCATATCTACAAAATCACTAAAAAAGTAGTGCCGTGGGTTAATTGCCCACGGCACTATTTTTTTAATGAAACAATATCGATTAGATTAGAACTGGAACATACCCATTAACACAATCTGACCATCAACAGTGCGTATCTCAACAAGCTTAACCTTGGTGAGTGGATCGATTACTGTTGGCAATGGTAGCTCATCTCCCTTAGGATTGTTGCTAAACTCTATTCCTCCACGGCCAGTACTATTAGTGCTAAAAGCGGCGATCTCAGTACCATTGATGAAAAGCTTAAAACTGGTTGAAGGAGCAAGGTTCTTCACTTCAACTTCCAGTTCCTGTTTGGTGATAGTGCCATTTTCTTTCTCTATCTCGATCTCTGCCTCGCCTTTAGCATCACTATCAACACCAGTAGCAACTAGTTTGATTTCAACTTCAGTCTCATCATCGTCATCATCGTCATCATCAGGAGGAGCAAAACTACCGCTTAGAATGACATCACCATTGGCTTTTTTGATCTCTATAAGCTTAATTTTGGTAACAGGTGTAAGACTGGTCGGTAATAGTCTATGCGAACCTTTGGGATCAGTTTCATAAATGGCTTCAAATGTGCCGCCAGGAGTGCTGGTAAAGGTGTCTAGCGTGGTGCCATCCACTACAACCGTAAAAGTGGTGCTACCATCGACCTTCTCAACCTTTACCTGAAAGGTCTGCTTATCCTTTTTCTTTCCCCCTTTGAAAAAGATTCGAGCAAATCCGCTGGCATCACTATCTGCCCCTACTGCATTCAAGGTGATAACCCGATTTATTGGTTTGCCATTACCGTTACCATTACCTTTGCCTTTACCTTCTGCAACTGTTGTCAGGAGGGTAAGGGTTAGGATTAGCGGTATAAGCAAAATAATTCTTTTTTTCTCCATATTTCCTCCAATAGTCTGTGGGAATTCCTTAGCTAACAGATCAATTATTGTGCCAAATCAGCCGATTTCTTTAATATCTTCTTAATGCTTTAATAATCGTATTATTAGCTGAAAAAAAGCACAGCTAAAAGACTGTTGCCTGTTAAACTATGTCAAAATTACTCTATTAATAAATTTTTGTATGTAGTTAATACAAAGGAGAGATTATGTTCACAATCCAAGCGAAAGTAGCACAGAGCTATCAACTAGCAGCGCGTCAGCGTGCAGTATTCAATTTCTTTACTGATCTACAAAACTTTCCCCGTCATATGTCTGAGATCGTACGCGCGGTAGAGATAAAAAAGAATGGGCAATCGCTCTGGACAATTAAGATCGAAATCTCCTCCTCTTCTGCGCTAGAAGTGCAGTTGTTGCTTGCTGCCACTCTAAGTGGAGAGGAACAGATTAGCTACATACCAGTCGTAGAGGGTGATGATCACTTGGCCATTTACATAGATATTGCCGAGGAAGGTGGCTACACCAATATCAATTTTGCTTTGGAACTACGCCTGCAACGTGAGAGTAGCTTCGATATTCATCCACTCGCAGGTCTTTTGGGCGAACGGTCTATTAACAAATTGGTACAACGCCATGCAGAAGATATGATTGGCGAATTTGTCATTAAGGCACAGACTCAGAAAGAGGCTAAGCCAGCTACAGAAAAGAAGAAGAAAAAGTAGCACCACAGAGAATTATAGAATAATAATCTCTGTGGTCTTTCTGCTGATAGGTTAAGTCTTTAGTTTGTCCCTGAATTGCTTCCTTCAGTAAGCAGCAGTTCGATACGGCGGTTGGCAGTACGGCCCTCTGAGGTACGGTTTTCAGCACGAGGGTTGCTGCCACCATTAGCGAAAGATTGAATACGCTCTGGGGCAATACCACGCGCCGTAAAGTGTTTCAAAAGTGCTTGGGCACGATCTTGAGTAAACTTAAAGCGTGCTTGCTGTGAACCACGGTTATCAGTGAAGGATTCAATGATAATATTGTTGTTGGTCTGTTTAAGTAGATTGATAATCGGCTCTAGATTAAAGCTTCCTGAGGCAGAAATATTGGTTGATTGTTCACCATCAAAGAAGCTGTCAGGGATTATTAGCACTATCCCACGATTGTCGCGGCGTGTCTCAAACTTACGCGCTACCTCATCGCGTAGCTCGCGCATCTGCCGATCCCGTTCTGCTACACTGACGAGCCTTTGTAACTTTTCCAACTGTTCACGTAGTTGCAGATTCTCATCTTGTAGCTTATTAAAGAGAGTCTTCTCCATCTCAAGCGCGTTCTTCTCAACACCTATTTCGCGTCGGACCAGATCAAGATCTTTCAATAGCCGCTCATTCTCCTGTTCGACGGCACGGCGGCGGCGTGCTTCATCTTCTAAGCGCGTTTGCATCTCTGTAGTGGCTTGGACATTGGTGCGTGCCTCATCTTCCAGACGTGTAATAGTCTCTTCTTTCTCACTCATCAATTCCCGCAGTTGTCGTGCCTTCTTACGACTTACCGAGAGGCTACGAGCGCGATCAGCAAGCCTTATCGCCAGTTGCGCTGACTCTTTGGCATCATCACGCTTATTCTCCTGATAGTGACGTTCACCAAGTTCATAGGCGGTACGAGCATTATCATAGAGATTAGGAGCATAGTTTTCACTCTCGTAGTAACGGGCAATATCAAGAGCACGCCGCGCTTGCAATAGTTCAATAGGATAATGTGAGTCTTTGCGTTCTGCTGCCGCATCTGGAGTAACCAGCACACGCTCAAAATCGGCATCGCCAGCAAAACTGATCTGATTGGCTGCACTTGTTATATTGGGCGCATTCTGATTGGCTACTACCACTAGACGCGAGGGTGAACTAACCAGGTAATAGGGTTCAGCGGTAATGATAAGACTGAAGGTTTGGTGTGGTGTGGCAGTGTCAATCTCAGAGCCAAACCAGTTATCAAGCGTTTCATTGTTACGTTGACGGTATTCACCTAAGTTGTCAACTTGACCTTCGGGGGTGATAGCCCAGATTACATAAGTTGTGAAGGCTGGTCCAAGCTGAGAGGGTGGAGGCAATCGACCTATATCAATATGAACAAGCGTTACACTTTTGCGCCGTTCGATAAGTGCTTCGCCTTTAATATTCTTGGCGAAACGTTCTGTGCCAATCAGACTGATTTTAACCTTCTTACCTTGAGGGTAGGTTATAGCTACAGTATCGAACGTCACATCACTACTGTTTTGCGCTAACACACGCGCCAAACCGCCGTACAACAGCATCATTACAGAGAATGCGAAAAGAAGTTTTCTTCCTCTGACTCGCATCTTTCACCTCGCTATTAAGGTTCTTCAGGAACATAGCCACGCCGATGCAGTACGCGCCAGCCGTTACGTTTGGGCAGCTTTATCTCGATTTCACGAAAGCCTTGCGCATTACTATCCACACGTGGGTAATAAGCAAGTATATATTGGCTACTCAATTCTGCAGCAATCTGCTTAAAAGCGTAATTCAGATCGCTCTCACTCTTGGGATAGAAGGCCCGGCCACCAGTCTCTTGACAGAGTTGATCAAGCGTCTGTTGATTGACATCACTAAAGCGAAAACGATCCCCCATACCCAGTGCATAGATCGCTATGCCTAACCGTTGTGCATTGCGTAGTGCTTGTATGATAGTCAATTCGCTAGCAGTATCGATACCATCGGTAAGCAGTATCATTGCCCGCCGAATTGCTGCACGTGCACTTGACTGTGTAGAGTTAGCACTCTGGCTAGTGATACGCTGAGCAGTCTTACCATCTAATACCTCACGCGCAGAGATTTCTATCGCATCGTAAAGTGCAGTGCCAAGCTTTGGCACTCCACCATCCTCATCACGGAAATCCTGCTCACGTCGTACACGCTTAAGCGCAGTCTTAAGCCTCTTAAGATTACTGGTAAGACCAGCAGAGATCATCGTGTCACCTTGAAAGGTTAAGATTGCTCCATAATCCTTTCCTTCACGGAAGAAAGAATCAAAGAATGTCTCTACAGCAATCTTCTCATCCGGTAGCAAGAATTCTTGACTAGCACTCATATCTAAGAGCACAGCCAGCACCATTGGTAGTGAGTTACTACGTTGGAAAAGATCTATTTGTTGGCGCTGACCGCTATCATAGATCTCGATATCCGATTGTTGTAGATCTGTAACAAGACGATTCTGTGCATCAACAACAGAGAAGATCACTTGTACTAATTCCACATCGATCTTTAACGCTTCGCCCTCTTTGAGTTCCTGTAAGTTAGATTGATCTTGTTGTCCTACTATGCGCTTGCGTACAGGCGCAGAATTAGAGGAGGTCTGGCTATGTCCTGTTGGTGCAACTATCAATACTGAGAACTGCCAAAGCAGGGCAATGCTTAATAACTTAGCTATTCTTTTCATTAATGATTGCTCCTCTATGCTGGCGATACCAAACGGTTAGAGCCTAGTATTAAGTTTGGGGTTGCTTATAGGCAAGCAAATTTCTTCCCTGCCAGGAGCTTAACTGATTGTTGAGGAGGCTTTTGATATGGAATGTCAGAGCGACATTCCATATCTTAAAAAGAAGATATTATTGGCC
>JBFLVQ010000171.1:0-14622 GCA_040758525.1 Acidobacteriota bacterium | reverse complement strand
CCAGCGACTTTTCCTATCAACCCTCTTTTACGCAAATGTGGCATCAGGCGATGAGCTTTGCGGTTCCAGAAAAACTGACAGCACAAGAGGTCTCTTGGCAACAACATGTAACACCAAGGCTCTCTCCATTAACGAAAAGATTTCAACAGTTGTCGCAACAAGGCTATATTCCAGCTACTCTGGAATGGGCCAAGAAGATTAGGCCTAATGATATCGCTGTGCTAGAAGGTAGGGAGCCTTTTAATCGATATGCGCCCAAAGAGGATATCAATAAACTACGCCTGTTGCGTGGCCATATACGCTCGGGACAGTTTATCACTAAGATACGCAAAATCTTTACACAGGCAGAAATGAGTGAAGATCTAGTCTTTCTGCGCGCAACCTTAGATGGGAAGTCGGACGACATTGAATACTATTCAATCTTGCCCACCTCACCGCCATAATTGTGTATGCTTTTGCCGCCTTGTTGGTGTCATTGAATAGAAGTTTCTTGATCGATCAGGTGTACAAGCCATGAAAAAATATCTAGCAATTACTGTTTTGATATTGACCATATCGCTGACTCTGTTATGTCAGAATGGCGATAGTGTTAAGGCTCAATTGGGCGAGCGACCTGGTAACTCGCTCACCAACCCCATTGATCAACCTCGTGATCTTTCTGGCCTTTCACTTAAGAATCCGCGTGTACGTATTGTACATACGATCGATCCACACCAATTGGGCGGCTCAATGTATCTACAACAAAACGATCCTTGGTTAGGATATCAATGGGGACGTAGCCTGACACAGCGTGAGTTCCGCGAGCGTGATGGTATCTATGGTGATGCTGGCAAGCTTGATGGCATATTGCTACCAGATGGCACAACGAAAATAATGTCTCGTAGTCATGCCAATTCCTGCGCCATCTGTCACAACACTCCATATCGTGATGGTGGTGCAGGTGCCACCATTGCTAAGAATGGTGGCGCTGGTCGTAACACACCACATATGTTTGGCGCTGGCCTGATCGAAATGATTGGAATGCAAATACGGCTACAAGCATTGGCAATCGCCGATACCAATAGAGATGGATGGATCAGTCATACAGAAGCAAATGGCAAACGTTGTCTGATCACTAATCTGCCGAAAAATATTGCTGGCAACCAACAGTTGATCGATCTAGGCAGGTTTGAAGATCTAAACAATGATGGTAGACCAGATCTCAACGAACTATTCAATCCTATTTATGTTGATAAAGATGGCAAACGTATTGCCTATGCTGATAGCCTGACTTTTCCTGAAGTAGCTGGCTATACCTTTGAAGCGCAATCTTTCGGTTTTGGTCATCTTTATATGCCGTTTAGACCACCTGTACCGACTAGTCTACGCGCCTTTATTGCCAATCCTTTTGATATACATAGTGGGCTACAAGCGTTCGATCCAACTACACTGAATGATCCTGATGGTGATGGCTTTGCACAGGTCTCTAATGCTGGCGCGTTACAATGTGTAACTGCAGTAGGTAAGGATCGTGGCGCTATGCGCGGACCAACTGGAATCAGCAGAGATGATCCAGATCGAGATGGATATTGCGAAGAGATTAGCGAAGGCGATCTAGACATGGCCGAATGGTATTTGCTTAATCATCCTGCGCCCGCACGTGGCAAAATCACTACTATGGTTCGCCGTGGCGAGAAGCTCTTTGCTCAGCTTGGCTGTATCAGTTGTCACATTCCTGATTGGCAAATAAAGGCAGCCAACCCTTCGGCTCGCGACTATACAGAGCGTTATGATGGTGATCGACGTTTCTTTGAACTACCTGTTAAATACAACATCAGAAACGAGCGGCTGGAAGGCAAACTGATCTATCTTGCCGATCACAAGAATGGTCTATTGCTCCCACGCCGGCAAGCCTATACTGTGCAAGGTATCTATAGCGATTTTAAGTATCACGATCTGGGAGCAGATTTTTATCAATTGCAGTTTGATGGTAGTGTTGTACGTAAATGGCGTACCACACCATTGTGGGGTGTAGGGACAACTGCTCCATACGGCCATGATGGTGCTAGTCTTAGCCTAGATGAAGTGATTCGACGACATGGTGGCGAAGCATTAGCGGCACGGCAAGCCTATCATGACTTATCAGCTAGTAATCGACAGGCAGTAATTGCTTTTCTAGAAAGTCTGGTACTCTATCAAACAGATCGTTTGCCTTGCGATCTAGATGGTGATGGCAAGATCAAAGAGCATTTCAAAGTAGCTGGCATTGATACTGGCTATGAGCGGTTCAATCCTGAATGGTTGTTTCAGACTCCTGCCCAGATTGAAGGATGGATCGAGAATGTGCGTGGAGAGAAGATACTCTCCTATGCACTCACCAATGTCTGGGAAGCTTATGGTCTAAATTTAGAATACCTCAAGGATGCTGATGAAGATGGCTTCCCTGATGTACTAGATCCTGCGCCACGCAAAAGAGGCTATCGCGACGGTATCAATTAACAACTTCGTCTTCAAACAAAAGTAGTGCGTGCGTATAACTCTGCTAGCTATACGCACGCGAGTTTTACATATCTGTCAACTTACGAAAATGATATCCCATAGCGGCAAGTGTTAATGCATATGCCATTCTTTCACGATGCTCTACGAAGACACGACGTAGGAAACGCCAGAACTCACCTCGTGCTTTATCATGTATACCAAGCGCAATAATTACACGCACCAGCGCAGTTATACTCTTTATCAGACCGCCATCGTGCGATTCGGATAGAGCAGGCATACGCTTTAGACAATCAAGCGCACGTTGGTAATATTCACGAGGATTGTAGATTGTCTTTAGGATCGATTTATAACCCTCAATAAGGCGTGCACTATCTATTTTAGGAATAAAGTTTAGCGAAGCATCTGTGTTGTTGCCACTACTCTCTGACAGTAGTCGTCCCTCACGGCTAAGACGACGCCAGAGTTGAGTATCAGGCAACGCTGTGAGCAACCCAACCATTGCAAGTGGAATAGCGCTCTCGCGAATGAAGTTGATCTGACGTTCGAAAATATCGTCTGGGTCGTTGTCAAACCCGACGATAAAACCTGCCATTACCTCTATGCCATAGCTCTGAATCTTCTTTACTGATTCGATCAGATCGCGCCGTGTGTTCTGTCCTTTACGGGCTTCCTTAAGACTCTCTTCGACGGGCGTCTCAATACCCAGAAAGACGCTACGGAACCTCGCCTTTTGCATCCCTGCTAGAAGTTCATTATCATCAGCGAGATTAACACTCGCTTCAGTAATAAATGTAAAAGGATGATTATGGCGTTCTGACCAATTAGCAATTTCCGGAAGCAACCGCTTGACGTTGCGTTTATTACCAATAAAGTTATCATCAACAATAAAAACCTTGCCACGCCAGCCAACCCGCAAAAGCCCATCTAACTCAGCTATCACCTGTTCATTACTCTTGGTGCGTGGAACACGACCATAGATCTCAATTATATCGCAGAACTCACATTGGAATGGGCAACCCCGTGAATACTGTAATGACATTGCGCTATAGTGTTTGAGATCAACAAGCTTATAGTCAGGTAGAGGTGTAGTAGATAGCGCCGGCCGCTCATCAGCCTTATAGATGCGCTGAGCCTCGCCACGTTCAAGGTCACGTACAAATGCTGGTAGAGTCGCCTCAGCTTCGCCAATAAAAATGTGATCGGCTTGCGGCAAATCCTCTGCACTAGTTGTAATAAATGGCCCACCAATAACCACTCGCTTACCTTTGCTCTTGCAGATATCGACGACACTGCGTAGCGAGTCTTTCTGTACTAACATAGCACTGACAAACACCATATCCGCCCACTTGATGTCGGCAGCTTTCAATGCTCTCACATTCATATCTACTAAACGACGCTCCCAAGAATCCGGCAACATTGCAGAAACAGTGAGCAGACCAAGTGGTGGAAAAGCAGATTTTTTACCTAGGAATGAGAGTGCATGGCGAAAGCTCCAATAGGTATCTGGGAACTTCGGGTAAACAAGCAGTACTTTCAACGTCTATTCTCCTTAGCTGAAGCAGACAAGCCGTTGTTATTGATCTGTCATAGGATAATTAGGAACATTTGCATTCAGCTTGCCACTCGTAGTTAACGTTTCCTACTTTTCGTTATAACACTGCGCATCTCCACTCGCAATAAACTTATGCGGCCTTATGGTGATCGGGATTAATAGATATCTGTTCAGCTTCATTATGTTCGCGCGTAGAGAGCACATAACCGAACCCTATAATGATCAACAACGCCAAAATAATAATCACTGTTATATACCAGGGCAAACCCATACGATCTTTTCCCGAAGCGCTTAACAGTAGATAGGGTCCTACAAGTAGGCTGATAAAACCAACTACCATCGCACCTCGGCTGATCCAGTCATCAATAGGTATTTTTATACGCGCGCCGCTAAAGGCGCCGGCAAAAGCCGCTAGCATTACAGAGCCAAAGTTTAATAATAGCGGTAAAGTAGGCGATTTACTGCTGAGAGCAATAGAGATGAGGGTGAGATCGGTCACAGCGCCAATTATAAATAAGATTATATTGGCTGCAACCGTGAGCACTGTGACCAAAACCGGCTCAAGCCAAGACATGTTCTCTTTGAGTAGACCCATCACCAATCCCCCGCCAAAATAGACAGCGACCGTGAAAATCAGCGGGATACCAGCGATGTTGTCATTATCACCAGCAATACCAAACCATGTTTTGGCAGCCCAGCCAACAATCATTTGCAAGCCAAATATCAGGCTAAACCCAATTATCATCCGTTTAACTTGATCTGAAATAATATATTTCCACATAAGCAATAATGGTATACAAACTCAAGATAAATTTCTGTTCAATATTGGACAGTTGTGAAAATGACGGGCAAGAAGGCTTTTGCTGATCATCACAATAGCTATCGGTGGGGGTTCTTCTCGTTAGTTGATTATATAATGGCTCTTCGCGCTTGGCTGTGAAGTAAGAAACTATTGCTAAGCCTGATTAAATTCATTTTGAGATCTTGCTAGCTAGACTATGCCTCTCCGCCTTGATCAAATAACTGTTTACCATAGATAGCCCATTCTGCATCTTCCTCAGCAATATGTTCTATGTCAGACAATATGTTATCTTCTTGCGCAGATGCAGTTGTTTTACCAGTTATTTTCAGTGCTTTTGTACGTAGCCCAATTAACGTGAGTCCAACTACTTTTTTATCCGCTTCATTATAGTGCACAACCAATCCTTCGTCGATATCTATACAAATAGCAGTTCTAGGCATCCCAATTGAGAGATAGAGAACATCCGCTTCTTCATTATAACTCCAATTGACATTTATGCCATTCTTAGGGATTTTTATTGTTTCCATGTGTAGTCCTGTTAGTTAATAGTTTGTTGATCGATAAAAAGTATGATCTCAGGTCACCTAATACATGCTTCTCGCATCAACAGTCAGAGTTTCAATAGCTGTTAACCACTTTAAGATTTTAGTCCGCTCATCGAAACAGAATGTTTCTGCACCAGAGAAGGAGTCACTAAGCAACCAAACACCAGTATCATTCATATCGAGAAAGTAATAACGACTTGTTGTCTTTTCCTGCAGGATGTAACATTTCTTCATATAAATTCCAGAGAGCATAGCATACTTTTTTCCGCGAACAGTGATATGGCGCAAAAACCGCTCGCCTTTATTAGCACTCTACCAGACACGAGTTACAATTTAATAATATACCTACTCAGGATCGATTTCTGTTCAATATTGAACAACCTTATGGGAAATGGGTGGGGAGGCGTTGTCAGGTAAATACAACACCGTTAGGCAATCTGGATCAGGTAATCGGTCAGTTTTTTTTCCTTAATAATCATATAGTGTTCCTTCGTGCTCTCGATCAGGCCGAGATGGTGGAATCTCTGCATAAACAGACTTATGCGAGGTCGCGTCGTGCCAACCATCTCAGATAGTTCTTGATGTGAAATCTTGAGTTTGATGATTATACTGCGAGGATCCTTCTTACCTAGCGTGCGGGCTAACTGCAATAATGTTTTCCCCAGTCTTTGCTCGCTATTAACCGTCACTAAATTGGCAATGACCTGCTGCTGGTCTGCGATGCGTAACGCTAGGTACTGCACAAAGCCTTCTAACAGAAAGTTGCTGCTTAACCGCGCAAAAAATTTGGCGACAGGAATTTGCTTCAAGTATGTCTCTTCCATGGCTATCGCGGTTTCCAGACGTTCACCCAAGCCAGAAAGGCATAGCTCACCGAAGATGTCTCCCTCAGTATGTATGGCAAGGATACATTCTTTACCTTCAGGCGAAAGCATCAATAGTTTTATCTGCCCACTTTCAATGAAGTAGACCATATCGTCCCTATCTCCACAATTGTAAATGTTGGTATGTTTGGCAATCCTGATGGCGTGAGAATTAGCAGTTTCCTGCTGTAGTGAATCACGCAATCGCTGTTTGAATTGCTCTATCTGAGGAGTCTGTTGAATCATAATCCGTATCCTTTCTTATTGGCCCAATTCCATCCATATCAGACTGAGGTGTTATTCTTTTTTGTCACGAAGTTAGACTTCGCAAATCTATAGATTCCGTCTGAAAAGAACGGTAATATTTCTGCAAAGGCCTACTACGGCTATTCTCCAAACCGCAAAATGACGAAAGTGCTTTCGCCATCCTATCGATTCTATTTGTAGAGCAATACAATTAGATCTTGAGAGTTAGTTTCAGTCTCTGTATAGACAAAGCGGCTAAACATATCAGATTCCAGAAAGCGAGCTCTTGGTTTCAGTTGCCTGGATAATACCAGAGGAGCTGAGAAGGGAGTGAGCTTGACTCTGTTCATACTTACTCTATAACTCAGCAGATGATTAGTCAAACCCAATCTACTGAGATCAAGAGTTCCTTATAATACTTAAATCTCAAGGCAGAAAAAGTTTTTATCACCTTTCTTAGCGGCTGCCCTCATTGCGTCCACGTTGTTTGAATCGGATCGGAGTGGCAAAAAAATCAAACTCAGCACGCAGCCGATTCTCTATATAGCGCTCATAGGAGAAATGGAGTTTCTCTTTGCGGGAACTAGTAAAGAGTACAAAGGTTGGCGGTGCTACACTAGCTTGAGTGATGTAGAGCACTCGTACAGGATGCTTGGTAGGTGTAGTAGCACGCGGTTGCGCAAGCACACGCTCAAAGAAGCGATTTAATTCTGCCGTGGTAATGCGGTGATGACGGGCCTGATAGGCACGTTTGGCAATATCTAACAATTTCACAACACGCTGTCCCGTTAACGCTGAAATGAAAACGATCGGTACATAGTCAAGAAACTTCATCTTTTCACGTAGTGCGCGTTCAAACTCTATCGCCGTCTTAGTAGTCTTTTCAACAAGATCCCATTTATTAACAGCAATAATTAGCGAGCAGCCAGCTTCGTGTGCATAGCCGCCAATATGAGCATCCAATGCGGTAGCGCCTTCTACAGCATCTATTAAAAGAATGGCGACATTAGCGTTTTCAATATTCTTACGCGCCATTACCACAGAAAGCTTTTCTGGAACTTCTGTAGTGCGGCCTTTACGGCGTATACCGGCAGTATCGATAAGCCGGTAGTTATCACCATTATGTTCAAGCAATGAATCTATCGCATCGCGGGTAGTGCCAGCAATTGGTGAGACGATAACTCGCTCTTCACCTAAAAGTCGATTAACAAGGGACGATTTCCCTACATTAGGACGGCCTATGATAGCCATTTTGATCTCACGTGGTTGGGTGCGCTCTTGCTCTGGTGAAGGCAGTAGTGTGACAATCTCATCTAACAGTTCACCTATACCATTGCCATGCTCAGCAGAGATAGGAAAGACAGCATCAAAACCTAGCTGGTGAAATTCAGCGGCATGACTTTCCACTGAAACCGCGTCTGCCTTGTTAGCAACAACAAAGAGTGGTTTACCAACTTCTCTTAGTAGTCTAGCCAGCTCTTCGTCAAGCGGAGTAATGCCAGCACGAACATCAACAATTATCAGTATCAGACTAGCCTGTTCGATCGCAACACGTGCCTGACGTAGAATACTTGCAGGTATTTCGGCCTCTTCATCAGGGATGATACCACCTGTATCGATCAATTCAAACTCATGTCCAGACCAGTTTACATAACCGTAAATACGATCACGTGTAAGGCCAGGAATATCGGCAACAAGGGCGCGACGACTTTCTGTAAGTCGATTGAAGAGAGTCGATTTTCCTACATTGGGACGGCCCACAATTACCACTGAAGGCAATGCCGGCGCAACAGTTTCAACTTTTGGTTCCATACTTCTATTTTAAATGTCTCCTATCGTATAGGGAAAGCTCAGTAATCAAGCTCGATAGCTTCATATTCGGCCAATGCGCGTGCAATTGCCCCTGCCGTGCGAGCATTATTCTCTAGCAAAGCAAGATTAGTGAGTACAGTGCGGCCATTGGTAAGCGCCTCTAACTTGCCTAGCAGATAAGGAGTGAGCAATTTACCAGTCACCTGATCGCGACGCGCATCTTCCACTGCAGCTTTGCAAAGTAGTTCCATCTCAGCAATATCAATCTCATGCGATTCAGGAACAGGCACAACCACCAATAACCCACCACGAAACCCCAGCCGCCAATGCGCTAGCGCAATACGCGCTACCCCTCCGGGATCTTCTGCAATTACGTCGAGCTTGATACCACTCTTACGTGAATAGAAAGCAGGAAAATCTTCGGTACGGTAACCGATGATGGGAACGCCTAATGTCTCTAGCGCTTCCACCGTACGAGGCAAGTCCAAGATCGCTTTTGCTCCCGAGGAGATTACCACTAATGGGTAATGAGTCAGCGCCACCAGATCCGAGGAGATATCAAAGCTTAGCTCAGCATCACGATGCACACCACCAATACCGCCTGTCGAGAAGACCTTTATTTCGGCGCGTGCGGCCAGGTGCATAGTAGTAGAGACAGTGGTAGCACCCCAGCGGCTCTGTGCAATTACTGCGCTAAGATTGCTTAAATTGGTCTTTACAACATCATCACGTAGGCCCAGTTCATCAATCTCCTCATGAGTACAGCCAATCTTTGGTATGCCTGCAACAATCGCAATGGTAGCTGGTCGCGCCCCTTGTACACGTATCGCCGCCTCGCAGCGGTAAGCAGCGTTAAGGTTATGCGGTGAAGGAAGTCCCGTGGCGATCACTGCCGACTCTAGCGCAACTATCGGCTCACCCTCTTTCAACGCGACCTGTAGATCATCAGAGATAGACAGATTCGTTACCACATTGTTCTCCTACTGCGAAAGGCTGCGAAAGTTGGCGGTATAGGATTCCCAAAATTCTTTCCGAACGCTATTATAGTTTTTCTAGCAGTCGCAATCGAATATTATTCACCAGCTTCCAACCCCCTTTGAGGAGTCGCTATGAGAGATGTACTTGCTGTAATTTTGGGTGGAGGTCAGGGTTCAAGATTATTTCCACTTACTAAGGAGAGATCGAAACCAGCGGTACCACTAGGTGGTAAGTACCGCCTTATCGATATTCCTGTAAGTAATTGCATTAACTCGGACGTGATCAAAATGTTCGTCCTCACCCAGTATAACTCGGCCTCACTCAATCACCATATCAGCCGTACCTATCGTTTCAGTGGATTTTCTGATGGATTTGTAGAGATCCTTGCTGCTGAGCAGACACCTGAGAATGTTAACTGGTTTCAAGGCACCGCCGATGCCGTACGCCAAAATCTGCGCCATTTTACCGATGGCCAGATCAATCTTATCCTGATCCTTTCTGGTGATCACCTATATCGTATGGATTATCGTGATTTCATACGCCGCCATATTGATACTAAAGCCGATGTGACGGTCTCGGTAACTCCTGTATCAGAAGCGGAAGCATCTAGCTTTGGTCTGTTAAAGACAGATTCTCAAGGACGTATTATAGAGTTCTCCGAGAAGCCTAAAGGCGATGCATTACGTGCAATGCGGGTCGATACCACTGCCTTTGGTCTTACTCCAGAAGAGGCAGAAGAGCGTCCATTTCTGGCTTCAATGGGAATCTATGTCTTCAATAAGCAAGCGCTGCATAAATTACTAATGGAGGATGAGACACGCTTCGATTTTGGTCGTGAAGTTATCCCTGCGGCAATTCACGAAATCAATGTACAGGCTTTCCTCTTTAATGGTTATTGGGAAGATATTGGCACGATCAGCGCTTTTTATCGAGCCAATATGGATATGACAGGGGTGCTGCCAAAATTCAACCTCTTTGATGCCAAAGCGCCTATTTATACGCGTCCACGTTTCTTGCCAGGCACAAAGATGCGTGGTGGTGAGATACGGCATGCAATAATATCTGAAGGATGCATAATCAATGAGGCATTTATTGATAACAGTATTATTGGTATACGCTGCCGTATTGGTGGAGGCGCGCGTATCGAGCAATCATTGGTAATGGGTGCTGACTATTATCAAACTTGGGCGGAATTGGATCTTGATCGCCGAGACAACGTTCCTTGGGTTGGTATTGGCGAAGGTACTATAATACGCAAGGCGATCATCGACAAGAACCCACGTATAGGCTCGAATGTACGCATTATTAATGAACAAGGGCATGAAAACTATGATGGCAAAGACTACTATATACGCGATGGTATTGTGATTATTCCCAAGAACACGCTTATCCCTGATGGCACGGTGATCTGAATTTTGCCCTGCCCAAAATTACCTAGTGTCTGTTTTCATCCCATACAGAGGCATACACTAATAGAGTTGTTGACTATTAACAAGTAATAGTACTTCAACAGGTTAACTTACTATTGCAATCTCCTTCGAGGGCGGTATGGAACTTGCTCTAATGGCAATGGCGGCACTGCCTGCCCACCCCTAAAGATGGAGGAAGTGTATGTCTAATTCTATTAAGCGGAAAGAACCGTACGAACAGGGGCGGCGCGACCGGCGCGTGACTTTTTGTAATCGCGTGCGTCTGCTTAACGCGGGTATGCGGGATGAGTTCAAGGCAAGCAACATCAGCCGTAATGGCATCTTCATCCTAACGTCAAATCTATTTCCAATTGGTAGTATTCTAAACCTCGAGATCGATCTGAACTTGCTTTATACAGTGCGTGCACAGGCGGTTGTACGTCATCACAGTACTGGTGTAGGGATAGGAGTAGAATTTCTCCTTATTACCCTAGATGATCGCACTAGCATAGATCTGTTTGTGCGTCGCCAGCCCAATTACGATCCAGCAAACTCTTGAATCGCTCAAGGAAGAAAAACCCGCTTAGCCGATAAGATATCAGGCATCTGATGGAGTTCGGTTAGCAATTCATCGCTGGCAGGAGTGTCAATCTGGCAAAGCATAATAGCGACTCCCCCAACCTCTTTACGCCCCAAATAAAGACGGCCTATATTGACACCATTGGTACCCAGCAGAGTGCAGAAACGCCCAAGCACGCCTGGCACATCGCGATTACTACAAACTAGCATATGCCCCTTTGGTATCGCCTCAAGATGGAATCCATTGATACGTACAATACGCAAGTCTTTCTCACTAAAGAGTGCCCCCGCAACACGGCTCTGCTGATTATCGGTCTCCATCATTACTTCAATCATACTGGCAAAATCGACAGCACGACGTGAGAGTGACTCACTAATTCTAATACCTCGCTCTTCGGCAACTAGTGAGGCATTAACAAAATTGACACGCTCGCTGGTAGGAGCAAGTAGACCTACTAGGATTGCTTGTGTGATTGGCCGTACATCATATTCGACTACTGCACCCGCATACTCAATATGTATACGCTTGACGTTATAGCCAAAAGCCTGGCCTTGAAAACGGCCTATCTTCTCACCCAATTCTATGTAAGGATTGATCTGTGCCAGCACTTCCATATTGATCGCAGGCACATTGACGGCACCTCGTATGGTGCCATTAAGCAGGAAATCAACCACCTGCTCGGCAATGGCAACGGCGACATTCACTTGTGCTTCAACAGTTGAGGCGCCTAGATGGGGTGTACAGATAACCTCGTCAAGCGTTAATAAAGGATGATTAGTAGGGAGAGGCTCTTCGACAAAGACATCTAGTGCTGCTCCTGCTACTTTACCAGCCTTGATCGCATCGTAGAGATCGGTCTCATCAATAAGTCCTCCACGTGCACAGTTGATAATACGTACACCAGTTTTCATCTTTGCTAATGCTTCTTTGTTGATCAAATTGCGTGTCTCAGCCGTGAGTGGAGTATGTATCGTGATAAAGTCGGCACGAGTATAGAGTTCATCAAGCGAAACCAGTTCAACATTGAGCTTAGCAGCAGCCTCACGTGTTAAATAAGGGTCATAGGCAATCACACGCATTCCATAACCATTGGCGCGCGAAGCTACTACTCCGCCTATACGTCCTACCCCAATAATGCCTAGTACTTTGTTAAAGAGTTCGACACCACTGAATTTCTTCTTTTCCCATTTGCCTGCCTTCATTGAAGCAGTTGCTTGAGGAATATTGCGTGCTAGTGCAACTAGTAGGGCAAGGGCATGTTCGCCAGTTGTAATAGTATTACCGCCTGGGGTATTCATTACTACAATGCCCTGTTGAGTGGCGGCTGGCACATCTATGTTGTCAACCCCTGTGCCGGCTCGCCCAATCACCTTAAGCCGCTTACCAGCAGCTATTACTGGCGCAGTAATACGTGTATCGCTACGTACCACAACACCATCGTAGTCAGCAATAATATTGAGTAGTTGTTCTTGATTTAACTCTGGCTTGCGGTCTATCTCTATCCCTTTAGCCTGCTCAAAGATCTTTAGCCCACTCTCGGAAAGATTGCCACAAACAAGAACCCTATATGCACACATAAGTTCCCCTAAAACCCATAGTTTTATAAAAAGAGGGTATTTTAGCAGGAATGCACTAATGAACCAACCTAGCCACGCGAAAGAGAAAGAGGACACCAGCTTATCGCTTTGTGTCCTCTGAATAGAATCTGTTTTATCTTACTGAATCTTAGGCGGAAAAGAGATTACGGGTAAGCGCACGACGATATGACCAGAGAGCAGCACCAAGAATAACTAATGAGATGGCAGCCCAGACTACCGCCCACATCACTGCTGGAATACCTGTCTGTGATTGCATTATCAGCGCATCGCTATGTGTGGAGGTAAGTGCAGAAAGCCATATCAATGTTTTTAGATCAAAGAGTGCATTTAAGCAGCACTGTACAGCAAGGAAGCTGAGCAGGAAATGTGCGGCGCGTGGCTGCAAGTATTTCGCGCTAACAAAAAGTGCTATCGCCAGCGAAAGGTTAGCTACCCAAGTAAAGAGATTACCAGTGATAGAGAGAAGGGAAAGTAGAATGAAGAATAGAATGCCAGCTCCAGCAGCCAATCCTATCTTAGCAGGATTACTGAGTGTAGGTTTGGTATACCAAAATATTCCTATTCCAGCCATTGCTATTAGAATAATGAACGCCAGGTAACCAATACTAGTAAACATTAGGGTGCTAAATAAGCCTAGCGAAATAGCAGCAAGTATCTTCTTGGCCATTGAGCCTCTATGGCATAACAACAGCAACATTGCGCCAAAGATCGTGCTACCTAGATAACCAGCACTGGCTAGCACAAAAGTCCAGCCTCCTAGCGCATAGGTAACACCACTACCATCAGGATTAATATTCATACCACGAACGCTACCAAAGGTGAGTAGAGTAGCGATGGCATGGCCAGTTTCATGAACAAAAGTGACAAAGAGTCGAAAAGGATAAGTGGCTAATTCAGCGTAAGGAATCAATCCTATTCCCAGTGTAATTACGGTAGCGAGGAGCAAAAGCTTGAAGGCATCCTTCGATTCTCTCATAATAAACTCCCTTTGGACGAGATACCGATTAATTTATACTACCGGAATCTACGCAAGTTTTGAAGTAAAAGTTTCTTATGGAGAAAGCAAAAAAGACGCAGGTCGCGGTACCAAAAGATCAACAACAGGAACTTTCTGCTAGCACGCAGACGACTTCTCGACCACTCTCTCTGAGAACCCTTAAAACGGTGTTAGCTATTGCTACTTTTATCGTCGCGCTGGCTGGTTATTTTGCCACCCTGGCTCGTACAGTAACTCTGGTCGATAGCGGTGAGCTAATACTTACCTGCACAGGTCTAGGCGTCGCACATCCACCTGGATTCCCACTCTATACGCTACTTGGCAATCTATTTACCAAACTCCCTTTTGGTAGTGTGGCAGCACGTGTGAGCTTTATGTCTGCACTCTTTGCGGCTCTCACAGCGGTATTTTTAGCGCTTATTATGCTAGAGATCAGTCCTACTCTAGCAGCCTATAGCCAGCCCCTACGTGATAAGAAACGCTCTCTAGGCAAAGGAACAGCAAAGATCACTGAGCGTAGCGTTACATTACCTACCTCTTTGATAAATCTCTTTACCTGGTTAATGCCTCTGGCCACCGGCTTAACGCTAGCCTTTTCCGTTACGCTCTGGTTCTATGCCACCGTCGCAGAAGTCTATACATTAAATCTAGCTCTGCTTGCCGCAATAATCTACATTATGCTGCGCTGGCATCGTATACGCACAGCGTCAAAGAAAGATATCCCGCTGGCAGAAGGAAGAATGTTGATTCTACTGGCGGCAT
>JBFLVQ010000170.1:0-14629 GCA_040758525.1 Acidobacteriota bacterium | reverse complement strand
AAAACGTTTTTGATATAAAAGTGTTATGCGAGCCCCAACTATTTTTGCACTGACACTATTGATGTTTTGCCTGGCCTCAGTGGGTGCGCCAACATATGCACAAGATGCTCCTGTACCTAGTACGCTTTCCCTCTATATTGAAGAGAATGGCCGACTCAAACAGCAGAAGGCCGCCCTACAGGCAGAGAATGAAACCCTTAAGCAGACTCTACAGACCGAACAAGAGAAAGCTACTCGCTTGCAAACTAGTCTTGATCAGATGCAACCTGCAGTTAATGAGCGTGATCGACAAATTAGTGAACTGACCGCGAGTCTGCAATATACTAATCAGGCTGTTGCACGATGGCAACTATTGGCAGCCTTGCTAGCTTGGATGGTCGTGATGTTCCTAGCAGGAATAGTAATCTATTCCCAACGGGTCTACTTGCGCAAACAATTTCGTAAGCTTATGGAACGACATACCAAGTCTTCAGATCAAGGCAGGACACCACGCCAACTGGTACGACCTACTAGTGCCTTCGACACTAATGTGATACGGCCTGAAGAGTTGGTTGACCGTCTATACGGCCGCCACTAGATCAAGGGAGCGCCAGTTGTGTAACTAGTTGTCCAGTAGTAGTAAAAGAAGCAAGAGAGTATGCGCCTACCTTTACACTTAGACGCTGACTCTGGAAATGTATCTCTTGCTCAAGAGTTGTGTCACGATCATTGAAGATGCTGATCAGCGTCTTGCCATCATTTGTGCGTACTGCCCAATACTGTACATCGCCCTGTTCTAGGAAAGCCACTATCTCTCCATTCCAAGCCCACTGCTGAAAGAACTTATGTACACGCCCGGCTGGTGTTAGATGCCATCCTGGCCGCCAGTCATCACCCTGCAATTTTTTATCTTGAAAGCCTATAATAGTCGCACGCCGCCCATCCGTCCAATAGGAGAGAGAATGGAAAGGAAAAGCATGTATCCACAAGCCATCAATATCAGGATTGATAATTAAACGATTAAGCTTACGTGCGAACTCTCTGGCATAGGCATTAGTTAAATGTGGATTACCCTTAAGTGAAAGCCGAATGTTATATTCCGTGATCTGATACTTCATTGATGAATATTTGCGAACAATACTATTAACTTGATCGATTACCACCGGCGTTACGCCCCGGCTGTATATATGGAATGCGCCATAAATATCGTCACTATTATGTAGATCGAGTCGATCATCAAGCGCTGCCAGAATACGCTGGCAATACTCATCGCCAGTAAGACGTATAGGCATATTGCGATCTTTACCAACTACCACAGCAACAGCAAATTTAACTTTGTAGGGGCGTAGCCGCTCAATGATTTGAGCACATTTCTCTGCATACTCTTCAGGATGCCAAGGTCTTGGACTTAAGAAAGGCTCATTACCTAACTCTACAGAAGTGATTAGATTTAGTGCACCAGCACGAGCAAAACGCTCCAGCAGGTCTACGGCTGCCTCAGGACCCTCTTCAACATTGATACCAAGCACTGTGGTAAAGTGGAAACGCTGAATAAAAGAGATAAAGATCTCAATAGGAAACCAGGGAAAGGTATTAGTCAATTTTGTCTCGCGCTTGAGCCTTGCTGTCGCCTCGGTACCAAAATGGCTGTAATAGCCGTGAAAGCTCATACGTAAGTCTTCGATACCAGCCTCGCGTAACGCACCTGCCAATTCTGCTTGGCGATCTGGTTGGACCATCTCGAAGATCGTTTCTTGAGGTGGATCAGCAAAGATAAAATGTGTGCCTAAGAGCGGTCGGCGGCGTGGTGTTTCCGCTTTTAGTTCAACTGTGCGCGCCGCCCTAGAGTGGAATTCAGCTCGCTCGCGTAGTCTACGCCAGTAATCTCCGCCTACTAGCAACAATACTAATAAGATTGCAGCCAGAACCATCCAACGCTTAGAAACCCGCATTATCTCTTTGCCGTCCCTTCGCAAGAAACGTTTGCGCTTGCCAAGTTCTTAAACAGAAAGAGCACATTGCCGGTTCATCATTCACAATATCTCACGATCATTACCAACACGGCGGGTGATACCGTGTGTATCAAGATATTCAAGCAATGGGATCGCATATTTACGCGATAGACCAGTGACATCCTTAAAAGTAGCAATGTCCAGCTTAGTGCTCTGGGCTTTCAGCGCTTTGATGCGGCTTATTAGCTCATCGATAGTCTCACGGTGAAAGATGAACTCGCCTACACGTACTACTCGCTGCGCGTTTAGTAGTAGTTGAAAGATCTTACGTAAGCGAGCGGCATTTATTGAGAATCCACGTGCGATCTCATCATAAGTAGCAGCTTGACAGCCAACTGCTTTAAACTTAGCCTCTAGCTCTTGTTTGATCTTCTCATCTTCGCCAGTAAGGGCAATCTGATGTGAGGTGAGGCGTAAGATATCACGCTCTGCAACAATAGCGCGCTCTGCCATTAGCCAATCTACTACGCTTTTGAAGACTTCAGGACGTAGTGTATGGAAGATACGCTCACGTACTTGCTCACGGCTAATACCAGGCTGAAGTGGCTCGCGGCGATGAAATTCTTTAAGCAGTTCCAGGAGACGATTTTTAAGTTGATTGTAAGCACTAAGGGCAAGCAGATGGGGTGGCTGTGAATCGGCGCGCAGTATACGACCACTACGAACAAGCTCTTCAACCAGTGTTGCCAAGTGCGTATCAGTAACTGTGCTACAGGCTGCCAATTGTGGCTGTGTAAGACCATGTATGCCACGTATTTCAATAAACAGCGCAGCCCGCTCAGTCTCATCAGCAACTGCCAATTTAGCTAGTAGTGGAACAACCTCTCGGTCCTTAAGGCGGTGTTTAAGCGGTAATGCATCTACAATCTGGCCACCACCAATGGTAATTTGAGGCGAATAGCTACGAATAATAAAACGGTCGCCAGGCAGTGCAAAAGTAGCTGACTCAAGTCGTAGTTGGGCAAACTGTCTTGCCCCTGGAAGAAGCTCCATACCCTCCAATAACACCACTCGTGCAAGCACCTCAGCAGTGTCATGATGCAGTCGTACACGGGTGCGCTGTGTCAGTGAACGTGGCGCATTAGGCAATAATTCCAACAACACATCAAGCATGAAAGTAGTCTGGAAACGGCCTGCGGGTACCAGCGACTGACCACGCACAACCTGATCTAAGCTGACACCTTGTAAGTTGATTGCAGTACGCTGACCAGCCAGCGCTTCTGTTACACTATTGCCATGCACCTGTAAGCCACGCACACGCGTATGTGCTTGGCCAGGCAGGATATCTAACTCATCACCGATATTTAATTGTCCTGAGGTCAAAGTGCCAGTAACAACGGTGCCAAATCCTTTGATGATAAAGCTACGATCTATTGGTAAGCGTGCAACTGAATCGATATTCTTAGGTGCAATTTGGGCCGCCAGTTGTATTAGTGCCTGCTTTAACTCTTCAATTCCCTGCCCAGTTTTAGAGCTTACTGCAAGGATCGGAGCATTCTCCAAAAATGAGCCCACCACGAATTCAGCAACCTCTGCTTTGGCTAGTTCAAGGAGTTCTTCATCAACCAGATCGGCTTTAGTTAATACCGTGAGTCCGCTCTTTACTTGAAGCAATTTACAGATATCAAAATGCTCACGTGTTTGCGGCATTACCGCTTCATCTGCAGCGATCACTAGCATCACTAGATCAATGCCATGTGCACCTGCCAGCATGTTTTTTACAAAGCGTTCATGACCAGGTACATCAACGAAGCCAAACCGCACATCGCCAATAGTCAAATCAGCAAAGCCTATATCAATGGTGATACCACGCTGCTTCTCTTCCTTAAGGCGATCGGTGTCGGTGCCGGTAAGTGTTCTCACCAATGCTGTCTTACCATGATCTATGTGGCCGGCTGTACCAACAATAACGTGTTTCATCTACCTACACCATTCAACTAATTAGCTCGACACCGCCACGCGCCAAACAGAGGAATATACAGTCTTCCCCAATAGCCAGTGCTATAGGGGAATGAATAGAGCCTTGAGAATAGCGATGGTATCTGCCTACACTTAACTCGATCATCTCATCACGTAACACACCCTGTAGAATAAAAACATCCTCATCATCAACATGGCGATGGCGTGGATAGGCGCAGCCAGGCTGTAGACGGATTAGCATTGCCATATCACCGGATTGCTCATCGTGCCAGAGTGGATAGACAAATACACCACGGTGGCGCGTCGGCTTCCATTCAATGCCGTTTAGATCGATTGCGCTCACACTATGTTCCTCAGCTCATCTATGAGCTTGATGGTATTACAGCGGTCCCATTGATTGCTGCTGACATATACAAACCTGATCACGCCTGCCTGATCGAGCAGGAAATTGGCTGGCCGAGCAATGTTATATGATTCAAGATTAAGCGGCACATAGACACCATAGGCTTTTGCCACCCTGCGATCGGCATCTATCAGCAAAGTGAAGGGGATCTGATGCTCCTCGGCCCATTGTTTTACCGGCTCCGCTTTTTGACAGAATATTCCTATCAACTGAGCCCCCACTTGACGAAATGCTTCTATGTCTTTGCTCAAACTGAGCAACTGCTTGCGGCAGTTTGGTCACCAGGTGCCACGGAAAAAGAGCAACAGCGTCTTTTTCCCTAGGACAACTTGAGACAATTTTACTGGCTCGCCATTGTAAGTGTTAAGCTCAAAATCTGGTGCTTTATCTCCTACTTTTAAGATCGTATCGCTTTTTGGCATAGGCTCATTTAGCCACAGAGTTAACCATCTTATCTGCGCTCCACTAATCTAACTGAAAACCGGTTAATAATACGGTAAGGTTTTCTGAGCAGAATACGCAGAGATCACAAACGATAACCTCTGCATAGCTGACTCGATTTGGATATGATAGCACAATTCGCCCCCGTTTCTCCTAGCGGGGTACATCAAGAGTAGTGAGCAGATCATCAAGGACATGGTCGGCGCTGAGACCTTCGATTTCAGCCTCTGAGCGTAGTACTACGCGATGGCGCAGCACCGGCTTGGCAATATCCTTGACATCATCGGGTGTAACAAACTGACGACCACGTATTGCGGCAAGCGCCTTGGAACAGATTAACAGCGCCACTGCGGCACGTGGGCTAGCACCCCAAGCAAGATTGATAATGTCGCGTGTACGCCTTACTAATTCTACAATGTAGCGCTGCACGCCTTCTTCAACCACGATATTACGTACCCGTGCACGGCATTGCGAGATCAGGCTCAGATCATTGAGCGGTGTCAAATTCACATCTTCCAGCCGGCGTGGGTTAAAACCAGCATTCCATTGCGCTACTACACGTAGCTCTTCTTCTGCGCTTGGGTAGTTTATCAGTATTTTAAGTAGGAAGCGGTCAAGCTGTGCCTCTGGGAGAGGATAGGTGCCTTCATATTCGATAGGATTCTGAGTTGCCAATACCATAAAAAGTGGCGAGAGTGGATGTAGCACTCCATCAATGGTTACTTGACGCTCCTCCATTGCCTCTAATAACGCCGCCTGTGTCTTGGGGGGAGTACGGTTGATCTCATCAGCAAGCAATAGATCTGTAAAGATAGGCCCTTGTCGTAACGTGAAGGTGCTATTTGCCATGTTGAAGATGTTGGTGCCAGTAACATCCGAAGGCATCAGATCGGGGGTGAATTGTATACGGTTGAAGCGAGAGTTTATGATACGCGCAAGCGTCTTGACGATCAGTGTCTTGGCCGTACCAGGCACACCTTCGACAAGCACATGGCCATCAGCTAGCAGCGCAGTGAGAATCTGTTCAATAATCTCGTCTTGCCCGACAATAACACGGTGCAACTCAGCGCGTATGTAATCGACTACTTGTTTGACCAACTCGGGCACGATACCCCTCCTTAAATGGCAACCTGCAATAGATAATAAATGTGGGCAAGTATAACGGGACAGCTCTGCTATTCAAAGTCAGTCTTGCCCATAGCATATCTTTGGCGGTAGGGCGCTAATCGATCTATTATTTTTTAGCGGCCTTGATAGGGCCTAGCTTTCCCCTCTAGCGCTTCACGATAGGCACCGTTAGGAACATCACCAAGTTTGATCGCCTCTTCATACTCGACAACTGCCGCTTCGCGTTGCTCGACAAAGTCAAGAATACGACCAATGTAGACATGGCATTGCGAGATCAGTCCTTTCTCGTTAGCATTGGCAGCAGCAATCGCCTCTCGATAAAGCTTAATAGCATTTGCCAATCGCTCTTCCTGCGCGGCAATCTTCTCATCATCTGGGCTCGCCTGATTGAGTTCGACTGTTGATGGTTGGGTATTTGTAATCTGTGCGAGGGCAAAAAGAGCACGAGCATTTTGCGGTTGTTGTTTGAGAATTGCCTCAAGCTGGGTCTTAGCCTCATCATAACGGCGCTGCTTAATCAAATCATCAACATCTATAATTGGCTTCACAGCGGCACGCCGCTGCTCTACACGAGCACGTGCAGCACGTGTCTCTTCCAAACGCTTTGCCTCACGTGCGAAATCGATCTTGGCGAGGAAGGGCGCAACAAACTCGCGTATATCTATACCGACTCGCTCAAGCCCTTGCAACCCTTCATAGAAATGGAAGACTAGCACCGCACCTTGCTCATAATGTTGACTAAGAACATAGCTAGCATCATCAGCAGTGAAGCTGCCCTGTGCAGCAAGAGCAGTGAGTCTTACTCCTACAGCAAGGGCAAGCGATTCACCTACCACCTCGTAGACATTTCGGCGTGCCTTCTCCTTGGCTTGTGGTAAAGCAGTCAATAATGTATCAACCTGCTGCTTGAGGTTTGCAATCTCAACTGAACTTTTACCTACAATAGGATCTAGAACAAAACGCAGGAAACCATGGCGTATATGTTCTGTGAGTGATTGTTCAGAGGCAACAATGGTATAGTCATCACCTAGTCGTCGTGGCACATTAATATCTGTGCCGTTCAAGATATCATTACGTTGAAAGACGGATCCTGCAGAGGCAAAAGGATTAAGAAAGATCAATAGTCGCCGCATACGTGGCTGCGAGAGCAATGTTGGAGTAGCGCTCTTCTCGTCCTTCTTCTCTTCCTTCTCCTTCTTTTTCTCCTTATTATCTGACGCTGCTGTGCTATCTGATATCTCATCAGGAGAGAAGACCGGTGTGGGTGGTAAATAGAGAACCGGCTGTGTATGCAGGTAGGAGAGTGTCTCGTAGAGCACTATTGCAGCAGCACGCTGGTATTCAGTCTGTAATTTCTCAAAGATAGGTTTATATTTTGGCAACAGCTCACGAATTGCTGAGCGACGGTAGAATTCGCGCAATAGATCTGTGAAGTCGAGTACAGCACGTACATCAGGTGGCAATTTATCAGCAAGTGTAGGAGTAGCAAAGGCAGGTGGCTCACTTAACGCAAGCGCTAAGCCGATGTAAGGTGATAACTGGGCCACCTCCTCGCGTCCAGGTATACGATGCGATCTGTAGTAATTACGCAGTCGTGCCAGCAATTCCGGATCGGTGCCTTTTAGATCTTCTCGTAACTGTAGTCGCAGATCTGTTAGCTTGCCACCAGGCTCAAAATCATAGCCAGCCAGGTTGAGCGCCGCCGTGATAACCAACACCCGCTCATCACTAAGCACTAGGACATTATAATCCCTTATATTGATTTGAGCTGATGTTGCGGACTGTATGCTAGCGGCAGGTGTTTGTGCTGCGCTCCCGGCAATTACAAATATCAATGCCAATATAAGACTAAGACGCTTTTCTCTGATCATAATTTAGTCATTCTACCACAGAGCCTGCAGAGAGTAAGAAAGTCTCGGTGATCTCTATTTACCCTATGGTAAAAAATTGTGTTATAAGGGTTGCTAATAACTGATAGGGAGTATTTTATGGATTTCAGTATCCCAGAAAAGGTAGGGAAGCTAATTCGCACTATACGCGAATTTATCCGTGAAGAGGTTAATCCCATCGAGCCGGAACTATTTGCCAAAGGGTTTCGCGAATTGCTGCCTTGGTTGCAGGAAAAACGCGCGAAGGTGAAAGGGATGGGTTTGTGGGCACCTCAGATACCTGCGCAGTATGGCGGCGTTGGTCTTTCCCTCACTGAATTCGCCAGTGTGAGTGAAGAGCTAGGACGTAGCCCGCTAGGACATTACTTATTCAATTGCCAAGCGCCCGACGCTGGCAATATGGAGATTCTGATACAACATGGCACACCTGAACAGCAAGATACCTATCTGTTACCACTTGTGCGTGGTGAGATACGTAGCTGTTTCTCTATGACTGAACCGGAATTTCCTGGCTCGAATCCAACCTGGATGCACACGACAGCAGTTAAAGATGGCGACGATTATGTAATCAATGGACATAAATGGTTTACTTCTGCTGCCGATGGAGCTGCTTTTGCAATTGTCATGGCAATTACTGACTCGCAGGCAGAAAATATCTATAGTCGCGCCAGCCAGATTATTGTGCCTACTAACACACCTGGCTTCCAACTGGTACGCAATATCAGCGTAATGGGTGATGAGGGCAGTGACTATGCTACTCATGCAGAGATTCTTTACTCAAACTGTCGTGTTGGACAGCGCAATCGGCTAGGTGCTGAGGGTAGTGGTTTTGCTATTGCGCAAGAGCGACTGGGACCAGGTCGTGTACACCATTGTATGCGTTGGATTGGTATCTGTGAGCGCGCCTTCGAACTTATGTGTCAACGCGCCGCTACTCGCCAGATTGCCCCTGGCAAACCACTGGGTAGCCATCAAGCCATTCAGCATTGGATTGCTGAGAGTCGCGCGCAGATTAATGCAGCTCGATTAATGGTGCTGCAAGCAGCCTGGAAGATGGATCGCGAGGGTGTCTATGCCGCGCGTGAAGAGATCTCTTTAGTGAAGTTTTTTGCTGCTGATGTGCTACAAAAGGTACTCGATCGCGCTATCCAGACTCATGGCGCATTGGGAATGACAGACGAGACGCCGCTGGCACACTGGTATCGACATGAGCGTGCAGCACGTATCTATGACGGTCCTGATGAAGTACATAAATCTGTGGTGGCTAGTCGTATGTTACGCAAATACGGCTTCAACGAAGCGTAATATCAGAACAGGAGATTGGATATGGAGATGGCTTGGTTGGATCAGCCTCGAGCTGTGCGTGAAGGTGAGGAGTTAGATGAAGCCAAATTAATCGCATACTTGCAAGAGAAGCTACCTGAGCCAATCGGTCCATTAACGATTGAACAGTTCCCCAGTGGCCATTCCAATTTAACCTACCTATTACGCATAGGAGCAAAAGAGTATGTGCTACGTCGTCCCCCCTTTGGTGCCAAGATCAAAACTGCTCATGATATGGGCCGCGAATTTCGTATCCTCTCTCATTTGATTAAAGTTTATGAGAAAGTGCCACGACCACTGCTCTATTGTGAAGATGAAGCCGTGCTAGGTGCGCCATTCTACATAATGGAGCGTGTGCATGGTGTGATCTTGCGTAAAGAACTGCCACCTGGATTGATACCGCCTGCGCCGCTAATGCGGCGTATTTCTGAAGCTCTGATAGACAATTTTGTCCAGATCCATAGCATCAACTATCAACAGGCTGGTTTAGGCGATATGGGCAAAGCGGCAGGCTACATTGCCCGCCAAGTACATGGTTGGACTGAACGCTACCGTAATGCTGCTACTGATGATATCCCAGAACTTGAAGCCACGGCACGCTGGCTGGCAGATAATATGCCTGCAGATATTCCCGCGACAATGATTCATAACGACTACAAATATGACAATCTAGTACTCGACCCAACAGACTTTACTCGTATTATTGCAGTGCTTGATTGGGAGATGGCAACGATTGGTAACCCATTAATGGATCTAGGTACTTCATTAGGATACTGGATCGAACCTGGCGATCCAGATGAGCTACAAGCATTGCGTTTTGGTCCTACTATGCTACCTGGTAATCTTACACGCGGCGAACTGATCGAACGCTATGCTGCACAGAGCGGGCGTGATATCTCCGATATGCTGTTCTACTATGTCTATGCGCTCTTTAAGATTGCTGGTATTGCACAACAGATTTACCACCGTTATAAGACGGGGTTTTCTCGTGATAAACGCTTTGCACTAATGATTCTAGGAATACATGCGATCGGCAAAGCAGCACAGCGCGCAATACAGACTGGTAATATCACTGTTAAATGAGCATTATTAGTCTTTAAATGCCTATGGTTCGGCTAGCATCTGTACAGCCACATAAACACCTTGTACCACCATTGCCATACGCTGGTAATCTAGCGTATTAGCGGTATCCTCTGCAGTATGATAACGATGATTGCGGTAGAAGGCAGTGTCACTAATCATTACTGCCTGGTAACCTTCATTCCAATAGTTCAAATGATCGGAAAAATCGATACCAGGCAATGATTGTGGCGCATTGATCGAATAGACCGGTAGTGGGGTAGCAGCGCGCATAGCTCTTTTCACTCGTCGTACTAATGAGCCTTGACCCAGTTTGCCTACCACGGTAATGAAATTGCCTTGAGAAGGATAGAAAGATTTTAATAGCGAAGATGGGAAGTGTTGACTATCTGGCGCATCACTAAAATAGCCGATCATTTCCAGAGAAAGCATGGCCCGTAGCGACACCCCTTGACGCTTTAGCAAAGCGGCATGAATTGCGCTACCCATATGCTCTGTGCCAAAGTATTTGGGCTCTTCCAGTGAGTAGGCCACCAGTTCTACACGCATAGGTAATTGCGCATTACCAAGCAAATAAGCGAGTTCTATCAGTCCAGCAACCCCACTGGCATTGTCATCGGCAGCAGGAAATTCACCCGCCGAGTCATAGTGTGCGCCTACTACAATCCTCTCTTTGCTATCAGGACCAAACAGAGCAATCACATTACGGTATGTCTTACCATTCACCTGATAAGGCTGTTCTGAGACATTGGCTTTGGCGGCGACAAATTGCTCTCGTATATAAGCAGCAACACGATCAAGATTTTCTGGGTGTTCAGAATCACGTGGCACTAGTTGCTGTGAAAGCATCAAGACATGAGCTTGCAGCCGTGCTGTATCTACTGACGCAACAGAAATAGCTGATCGCGCACTGGTAAGTATTGGCTGTGTAACCACTGCCCAAGCAACAACAAGAAATACTACAAATACCATTGTAATCACTACAAGCCACATTCTTAACCGCTTGCGTCTGGTGGCTTCCGCCTGCCATCCTGCTTCCACAGACTTCATTCTATTTCTTCCTAACTAACTTTCACGCTTGAATGATAGCGGAAGCACCCAGAAAAGTCAGTTCTGATTTAGGGGCTGGCGGATTCACAGCGCAGGTTGACTTATCAACCATCGTGCCATATTCTTAATACCGCATTTGGCTCTCCTCGATGGGCGCGAGGTTTACAAATGGAATCAGGACAGATTATTACAACAGTTTATGGCCTCACGGATACCGGTATTGTGCGTAACAATAACGAAGACGCACTGCTTATTAGTGATCCGTTCTCGGGCGTCTCTTATGAACAGAGCGCCTATCAAATACGTTCTTTACAGACCAATCAACTACTATTGATTGTCTCGGATGGAATGGGTGGCGCACAAGCAGGTGAGCGCGCTAGTGCGCTTACAGTAGAGACAATCAAAACAGAATTGAGCAGCCTGCCGCCTACGATCCCGGCACATGAGCGCCTCTCGCTGGCAGTTCAGCAGGCCAATAGGGCTGTCTACCTGGAGAGTCTACTGGATCCCTCACTAAAAGGTATGGGGGCAACCGTTACCGCAGTACTGGTCATTCAGAATATGGCTTTTGTTGCTGAGGTAGGCGATAGTCGTGCCTACATATTGCGCGGCAAACGGATAAAACAGATCACCACTGATCAGTCCTTTGTAGAGATGATGATCGCCAAGGGAGTAATGACTTCCCAGGATGCCTATGCGAATCAGAGTAGGAATGTAATTCTGCAGGCGATCGGAATGCCCAATGATCTACAGGTAGCAATGACGGCAATAAAGCTACAGATCGGTGATCGTATACTGCTCTGCTCTGATGGCCTCTCAAATAAGATGATGGCTGAAGAGATGTTTGTCATCTGTAGTCGTAGCGCTACGATTGCGGCGGCTTGCGAGAAGTTGGTAACGCTGGCCAAGCGACGCGGCGGGGAAGATAATATTACCGTAATAATGGCGGCTTTTGATGGCGATGGATTGACTAGTAGCAGCGCTTTTCAGATTACTGATGCACTTAAAACCATTACCATTTTTGATCCTAGTGTGCTTTTGAGCAGACCTGCCATGGATTCAGAAAATGGTATTGAGATCGATGTTGATGAACCTACGCTGGAGATTACATCTGGATCAATATCGGCTATCTATGGAGAAAGCGCTGGTGAGATAGAGAATGGCGAGAAATATTTGCAGTCAGAAGAAGAATCGAAGACCGATCCTATACCAAAGACTATTAGTACACCTGGTATGGAGCGCCAGCCATCCACTGCTGGCTTGAATCCAGAAACATTTTCAACCGCTAATTTGCTTACCGATCAGGAGCCGATAACTACCAATCTAAAAGCGAATCGTCCCTCTACTTCAAGACTGTCATATTCTAATACATTGCCTACTACCACACATTTGCAAAAATTAGAGGAAGAGATCGTGACCGCCGATCTGCCTGCTGATGGTAGTGCTCCTTCTATTACGCTACCAGATTTACAATATCCACTCACTGATGATTCAGCAAACGTTACGTTATTACCTTCTACCTCTTTGACGAGTACTATAGAGATACCCCGTACTGTTCCCTTACCTAATACAGTAGAGCAGCCCCTTAGTTCAGCAATATTACCTAGCACAGTAGAATTGCCGCCAGAATTGCAGACACAATTGCCAAATCCATCGCTTCAGCTCACTCCTCAGTCATTATCTACACCGCCATCTGAAGCGACTTTATTAGCTGCTGTACAGCCGCAATCAACCACGGATGATCTGTTCACTGCTAATATATCACCACCCACGGCTAATACGGATGATCTGTTTAACATTAATTTGGCTACTACGTTCCCACAGATGCC
Organism: Acidobacteriota bacterium; assembly: GCA_040758525.1. Lineage (GTDB taxonomy): Bacteria > Acidobacteriota > Blastocatellia > Chloracidobacteriales > JADJPF01 > JBFLVQ01. The sequence goes on along the minus strand of JBFLVQ010000170.1, from coordinate 1,575 downwards.
GCCAGCGAAAACTGAGGAAGATACCTCGGCTCTGTCAAAGCCTGCTCCGCGGCAAACACCAGTACCGCCAAAAGTAGAACTACCCGCGCCAGCACTAGCAAAAGAGGAATTACCACCGCCGCCACCGCCAAAGGCACGGCGATTACCAACAACAGATCTATCTAGCACCATACGTGCGGCCAAGACATCAAATTTGCCACCTAGTTGGCTCTCTAACAGCTCAACAGAACCGATACCGGCAACTATACCGGCAGACGTACCGCCACCACCTCCCCCTATCTCGCCGCCGTCCATTTCGGTAGAACCACTATCTCCTGTTCCAAGTAGTTTACCTACTCCGTCCACGCCAGCTTTACTATCAGCCACACCTATGCCCCCTCAGGCAACGGTAACAACAAACCTAAATAACCTGGCTGATGAAGAGAGGATGTTAAAGATAGGAATGGGTGATCTACCTCTCACGATAGATAGAACGCCTAGGTTTCCGGCTTGGGTTAGTGGCTTGGCACTTGTGTTGATCGTACTGATAATGGTGATTGGGGGTGGAATCTATCTAAGCAAGCAAAGAACTGAGTTGCCTATCTCGACAACCCCAGCGACGCCACCGTCAGCTACTTCATCGAGTAGTGCACCATCACAAAACAGATCACAGAGTACTCCTACGCAACAGAATCAAACCATACCGACGCCTGCATCTAACAGTGACACCAATACACCAACAAACACATCCGATGATTCTCCTGTTCAGATCATTCCACAGCTCACGCCTACACCTACGCCGGTGCCAGATCCAGCCCCGACTAGTAATAGTGGCAAACCGTTGAATGAAACTAACTCGCCTAGCATTAATCCGTCTAACGCAGAGAGTGGCACTGCTGAACAGGCGCTACGTGAAGTGCTCAATCGCTGGCAACAAGCCCACAATAAACGTAATGTTAGTGAACTCTTTCCTCTTTATGCCAGCTCGGTTGATCGTTACTATCTACGCTCAAACCTACGTTGTAATACTATCTTTGACGACAAACGTCGCTACTTTCGACAATACAAGACATTAACAATATCGATCGATGACAACCCAGAGATCATCTTGGGGCTAGGTGGACGTACCGCAACAATAACCTTTGATAAGAGTTTTACTGCTATAGGAACAACCACTCAGAATGGCAAAGTACGTACTGAATTGACGTTTGCTAAGATAGACAATGAGTGGCGTATTACTAGTGAGCGCGATCTTAAAATTTACAATCTCAAATAATCACAGCTAACCTACCAGCTATGAGACTTTGGTAAGTTTTTGCAATGTCTCACGGGCTTGCTCAATACGGCGCTCGACTTCTGAAGAGGCAGCCAGTGGTGCTGTTACTTCACGTTCTGCACCACATTCATAGCAACACATTATATAGCGCTGCTGAGAGGGTTGCGAGTCATTGGCCTGATGAGGAGTGCTCCAGGTATGCCTATGGAAAAACTTGAATCGCATGCTCTTCTCCAAATCTCTTGCTAGCTCGAACAGGTTGATATAGCAGGGGCGACTACTGGCGCGTATTGTGCAACACAGCTTGCCAGACCTGTTTC
>JBFLVQ010000169.1:0-14634 GCA_040758525.1 Acidobacteriota bacterium | reverse complement strand
GCCCACTAATTGCACAGAGAGTTTTTATAGCAAACCTAGGGTTTGAAATTTGATATGTGCAAACCGTCAAAGCGTCAAACTTCTTATGAGATTCTGTCCTATTTGGTCGAATATCCTGATGCTCAGGATACCCTTGAAGGAGTTGTGGAGTGGTGGTTTTTGCAACACAGTATTGAAGATCGAACTACAGAGATTAAGAAAGCACTCACCGATCTTGTTGATAAGGGACTGATGATTGAGCGCATAGGGAGGGATTCACGCTCTCACTATCGAATCAATCGTCGAAAGTTGCGAGAAATTTTAGCAATACTCAAGCACAAGCCTGGCGTTGGTATGAAGTCCAAGGCCAATACTAAGTCCAAAGTCCAAAGTCCAAAGTCCAAAAGTTAATCTCAGTTTACATTGGACAGAGATCTTTTTAACAATTTTGGACTTTGAAATTTGGAGTTTGGATTTGTATCAAATAGGAGAACATTGATGCCTACTATACCTACTTATCCAGGAGTTTATATAGAAGAGATTCCCAGCGGTGTGCGCACAATTACGGGAGTCGCCACTTCTATCACTGCGTTCATTGGTCGCGCCCAGCGCGGGCCGGTCAATGATCCTATAACCATTAACAATTTCGGTGACTATGAACGTATCTTTGGTGGCTTGTCGCTGCTTAGTTCAATAAGTTATGCAGTACGGGATTTTTATCTTAATGGCGGCACTCAAGCTATCATTGTTCGTCTACACAATGGTGCAACCGCTGCGCAGATATCTCTCCCCGCCGGCGCTGAGACACTTTTGCTTGAGGCTGCTAGTGTTGGCGCATGGGGTAATAATTTAAGTGTACTGGTGGATTACAATACAAAAGATAAAGATTCCCCCAGTCCTGATACAAGCCTGTTTAATCTAACAATTTTTGAGACGAACCCAAACACAGGACAAGTAGTAAATAGCGAAAAATTTCTTAATGTTTCTGTCAGTAGCAGCAATCCACGTTATCTACCACGCGTACTTGAACAGAACTCAAGCCTTGTACGCGTCTTAACAATTTCGAATGTGCGACCAGATCTAACAATAACTCTCGCTAGTCCACCATTGAGTCCGCTGAGCAGTCCACCTACTGGTGTACCAACACCGATTAAAGCCACTCCTAACAGTGGCAGTGATGGCAGCGATATCAGTGAAACTCAATTCATTGGTCCCGGTCTAGCAGGGGCAAAGCAAGGTCTTTTTGCACTTGAGAAAGTAGACCTATTTAATCTACTCTGTATTCCACCATTCTCGCTTACATTAGATATAACTACCAGCCTGATTGCTGAAGCGGTTACCTATTGTAAGAACCGTAGGGCAATGTTGATAGTTGATCCGCCTAGCAATTGGACTAAGAAGGATACTGCTAAAAAAGAGTTTAGTGACGGCACCTTTCCAGGAATCAGCGGTCCTGTTAGCAACTATGCGGCAATCTTCTTTCCACGTCTTAAACAGCCCAATCTATTACGTGATAATCAGATTGAAGAGTTTGTTCCTTGTGGTGCTGTAGCAGGTATATTTGCTCGTACAGATGCTCAACGTGGTGTATGGAAGGCGCCTGCAGGTCAAGATGCGACATTGATAGGTGTGCCACAGCTTAGTGTCTCAATGACCGATGATGAGAATGGCGAATTGAATCCATTAGGAGTTAACTGTCTACGCGCTTTTCCCGTTATTGGCCGAGTTGTTTGGGGTGCACGCACTGTTGAAGGAGCAGATCGCCTGGCTTCAGAATGGAAATATATTCCTGTCAGACGTACTGCGCTCTTTATTGAAGAGAGTTTATATCGTGGCACAAAATGGGTAGTCTTTGAGCCTAATGATGAGCCACTCTGGGCACAGATTCGGCTTAATGTAGGCGCCTTTATGCAGAGCCTATTTCGGCAGGGAGCATTTCAAGGCAAGACTCCCAAAGAGGCTTACTTGGTCAAGTGTGATAAGGAGACTACGACTCAAAACGATATCAACCAGGGAATTGTCAACATTCTGGTAGGATTTGCGCCGCTTAAGCCGGCTGAGTTCGTAATCATTAAAATTCAACAGTTGGCAGGACAAATAGAAGTGTAGAGAGGAGACTATGGCTCAGTTTAGCGTAAATGCAACACGTTTTGATCCTTATAAGAACTTCAAATTTCGTGTAAAGTGGGACGGTAGATATGTCGCAGGGATTAGCAAAGTCGGCGTGCTTAAACGCACTACCGAAGTTGTTAAACATCGTGAAGGCGGTGATCCTAGCACTAGTAGAAAATCACCCGGTCGCACTGAGTACGATGCTATCTCTCTTGAACGAGGTGTAACCCATGACACTGAGTTTGAGAAATGGGCTAATAAGATTTGGAATTTTGGCGCCGGTCTAGGTGCAGAAGTTTCCCTGAAAGATTTTCGTAAAGACATCATCATAGAGTTCTACAATGAAGCCGGCCAACTGGCTATTGCTTATAAGGTTTTTCGTTGCTGGGTGTCAGAGTATCAGGCGCTGCCAGATCTTGATGCCAATGCCAATGCCGTAGCGATTCAACATATTAAGTTGGAGAATGAAGGATGGGAGCGCGACTTAAGTGTGCCTGAACCATCTGAGCCAACTTTTACTGAGCCACCATTGTAATAACATATGCGCTCGCTTTCATCTGTAGAGCTGTTGAATGTTTGGGAGATAGGTCTGACCCAGCAACCTATTCAACGAGCACTGACACTGCTAGCGGCAGCTTGCCTAGAAGCATCTGCAGAAACACTAGCCAGCCTCAGCATTGGTGAGCGTGATGCTCGATTGCTCACATTGCGCGAATGGATATTTGGAGCAAGAATGGTGAGCCTAGCGGTATGCTCCCATTGCAATGAACAACTGGAACTAAATTTCAATACCAGGGATCTACGTGTGGCAGCAGAAACAAGATCAAATGTAGAACTATCGCTTGATATTGATGGTTATGAACTGTACTTTCGCTTGCCTAACAGTCTAGATCTTGTTGCTGTCACCGGTCATAAAGATATTGCCATAATGGAGCAATTGTTACTTAAGCGATGCATTTTAACCGCTAGGCATAATGGTGAGCAGATCACTACAGACCAGTTGCCAGCAGAAGTGGCTACCTACATTGTTGAGCGTATGGCACAAGCTGATCCTCAGGCAGATATAAAACTTGCTCTTAGCTGTCCATCCTGCACTCATCAATGGCAAGCCATTTTCGATATCGAATCGTTCTTTTGGAATGAAATCAATGCTTGGGCACAACGTATCTTAAAGGAAGTTCATACGTTGGCTTCCGCTTATGGCTGGCGCGAGTTAGATATCTTGAATATGAGTCCTTGGCGAAGACAAGTTTATTTAAACTTGGTGGGCAGATGAGTGATTATCTAAAAAATCTCGTTGCTAAAAGTCTTAGCCGTACAGAAGTGGTTCAACCAAGACTTGCTTCATTATTTGAGCCTTCTTCTCCTGTAGAAGGGGTATCACACAATCCATTCTCTATTGAGACAGAAAGTGTACACGAACGGCAATCTTTTAATGAAAAGCCGTTTGAGACTACCTTCACGCCAATTCCAAATAGAACTGTTCAACCTAATTTACAAAGAGAGGCTGTTAGTAACAGTAATCTATTTGTTGCCAATCCTGTCGATAGCGCTGCACAACCTTATATTCAGCCTATATCAACAGATAAAGTAGAGAGTGTGTCACAACCAGAGAGCTTATCTGATATAGACAGTTCACAGCCATTATCAGTACACACAACCATCAGTCAGACACCAATCGATAGGGTAAAACCAGTCGATGCCAGTGAACAAAGAGACCAGCCATTGCTTAAACCAATGGCTAAACCGGTTGTTAGTGAGCCGAGTATTTTGAATCAAACATCACACACTGAGAGCCTGGAAAGTATGGAATCAGCTTCCAACATAAAGAGCATACAGGCTTCTACAATAGTGCCGCCAACCGCATCGCCTATAACACAGAGACAAGATCTATCTCCGGTTAGACCAATTATTACAATGGCACCAGAGTTGGAGATGGCAAGAATTACTGAATTGTCTACACCGGCAAAATCTCAGACCAAGGTGGCATATCAACCATTGCCTACAATTAAAGTAACTATAGGTCGTGTGGATGTAAGAGCAATTATGTCTACATCACCAACACCTCGCACAACTGCACCACCTGCTGCTCAATCCCTCTCTTTACAAGACTATTTGAAACAGCGTGGAGGGAGTAAGTAATGAGTACTGCCCTTGCCCTTGCATCTGTTACTGCTGTACTGAAAGATCTGCTCAATAATGGTTTGATCGATCATAATGTGGGTGCCAGCATAGGTGAAATAATTGTCAGTGCACTACCACCCGATCGTATAGATGCCCTAGACTCAGAAAAGAAGAGCCGGCTCAATCTCTTCATGTATCAAGTTACTACAAATGCAGGTTGGCGTAATGTTGGCTTGCCATCTAGAAATGGTAATGGTGATCGTATCAGTAATCCACCGCTTGCATTAGATCTACATTATTTGTTGACGGCTTATGGAGCAGAAGAGTTTCATGGAGAGATTTTGTTAGGTTATGGAATGCAACTCTTGCATGAGACACCAGTCTTAACACGTGCGGCAATTCGTCGCTCGCTTGCACCGCCATCATTCGTAGTGGGTGGTAGTAGTTTGCCACCTGAAATGCAAGCGCTCTTTACTTCAGGACTCGCTGAACAGGTGGAACAGATTAAGATCTCTCCACAGGCCTTAACTACAGAAGAGATATCGAGAATGTGGTCGGCTTTTCAGGCTAAGTATCGACCTACTGCAGTCTATCAAGTCTCTGTTGTATTGATCGAGAGCCGCCAATCAACTAAATCTGCACTGCCTGTAAAAGCTCGTAATATCTATGTTGTCCCATTTAAACAGCCTGTTATTGAACAGATCAAATCTCAAGCTAAATCAGGTGATCCAATAGTCTCTGATCAACCCATTCTGGAAGGTTACAACCTGGTTATTGTTGGTAGACAACTGCGTGGCGAAGATACCGTGGTGAATATTGGCGGTATGGAAGTAAAACCAGCAGATAGTGATATCAGTGATAGCCAGATTATTGTAACGATTCCCGCCACTCTTCAAGCTGGAGTGTGTGGAGTGCAGGTGATTCATCGACTGTTATTAGGCTTGCCGCCACTGCCGCATAAGAGTATAGAATCGAATATAGCAGCTTTTGTTTTACGCCCACGTATTATTGAACCAATCGCAATCTCCAATCTACAGGGCACAGGCAGTGAGCCTAGATCGGCAACTCTAAATATTAATGTCAAGCCTGCAATAGGTGATGCACAACGTGTGGTCTTGCTCTTGAATGAGTTCAGACCACCGGCGAGTCCTCCATCACCTATAGTGAGTGATTTGCAATCTTATAGTTTTATAGCTGCTTCGAGAATCCCATTAAGCCCGCCAATAGGTCCACCAGGAGCAAGCGAAAACATCATTATCCCTATCAGTGGGGTAAAGGCAGGAAGCTACCTAGTACGCATTCAGGTAGATGGAGCAGAGAGTCCACTTGAGGCAACAACTGAACAATACGATAAACCGTTATTACAGATTCTATGAGCACTGAATCGAATAACTGGCATGAAGCTAATCAGCGTTATTTAATGGCGAGGCTTTTCGCAATGCGTGAGACATTGAATCGTCATATTGCGCGTCTTCAGCAAGCGCCAGAAAAAAGCTCAGATGGTGTAGTGGAAAAGATGTTACAGGAAACTATGCTAGCTCTTCCTGGCTCTTCATCTTTAGACACATTACGCACTGCTTTTGGTTTATCAAATTTTGAACTTGAGGTGATATTACTATGTGCTGGTGTAGAGCTTGATTCTACTTTTGCACAACTTTGTGCAGTTGCACAAGGTGAATCTCAACGTACATTACCAACCTTTGGATTAGCACTAGCAGTTTTGCCAGAGGCACATTGGAGTGCGCTTATTCCTACTGCTCCATTGCGTCGTTGGCGATTAGTTGAAGTTGGCACTGGTGATACCTTAACCAACAGTCAACTACGTATTGATGAACGCATTCTGCATTATTTAACAGGCATCTCATATTTAGATATACGATTGCAGGGATTGATAGAGCGGGTTATCCATCCAACTAGCCTGCCATTATCACATCGTGAGTTAGCGCAAAAAGTGGTCGATTGTTGGTCAAGGTCAATGGAAGCTCCTGGTTGGCCTGTTATACACCTTTGTGGCGATGAACAGGTAGGCAAGCAGGCAATGGCTGCTTTTGCCTGTGCTACATTGGGACTGCAATTACATGTTCTACGCGGTGCAGATGTTCCAGTAGTTGTAACTGAACGAGAAGCTCTGTTTCGCCTATGGGAACGTGAAGCTGTGCTTAGTAATAGTGCGCTGTTATTGGATTATGATGAGTCGGATAATAGCCGGGCGATATATAGTTTTATTGAGAATGTACGTGGCATGCTGCTAATAGCAAGTCGTGAGCCATTGCGTATATGGAAACGCCAAGTGATTCGTCTAGATGTCAATAAACCTAGTGCAACCGAACAACAATACTTATGGCAAGAAGCGCTTGGCTCTTTGGCGTCTCAATTGGATGGACAATTGGAAGTATTAGTCTCGCAATTTAGTTTAGGTGTTCAAGGTATTAATGCTGCCAGCGCTCATTTACAAGGTGGCCTATCAAATGGAAGAGAGAAACCTTTGAGCGTGATGTTATGGGATTCGTGTCGTACTCAAGCGCGCTCACGTCTTGACGATCTTGCCCAACGTATCGAAGCGGTTGCTGGTTGGGATGATCTAGTTGTGCCTGATCCACAGCGCAATACTCTACACGATGTTGTAGCACATGTTAGACAACGCGCCAAGGTATATGAGCGTTGGGGATTTGCCACTAAAGGCACACGTGGACTTGGTATTAGTGCGCTGTTTGCGGGCGCCAGTGGTACAGGCAAAACAATGGCGGCAGAAGTGTTAGCAAATGAGTTACGACTGGATCTTTACCGTATAGATCTAAGCCAGGTAGTAAGCAAGTATATTGGAGAAACAGAGAAAAATTTAAGACGTGTATTTGAAGCTGCAGAAGAAGGTGGATCGATATTGCTGTTTGATGAAGCAGATGCACTGTTTGGTAAACGTAGTGAAGTCAAAGACAGTCATGATAGATATGCAAATATCGAAGTAAGTTACTTATTACAACGTATGGAAACTTATCGTGGTCTGTCTATTCTAACTACCAACATGAAGACAGCGCTAGATACGGCTTTCTTACGTCGTATCCGTTTCATTGTGCAATTTCCTTTTCCAGATGTTGCACAACGTGCTGAGATCTGGCGTCGTGTCTTTCCATCTAATACACCTACTGAAAATCTAGATATAAACAAGCTGGCACGACTAAATGTGACAGGAGGAAACATTCGCAATATCGCTCTCAATGCTGCTTTTCTCGCTGCAGATGCAAATGAACCAGTACGAATGCTGCATTTACTGCGCGCTGCCAATACTGAATATGCCAAGTTAGAGAAGTTGCCAACAGAGATTGAGATTAGAGGTTGGGTATGAATAACGATTATGGAAAAGACCTAAAACTTGACAATACAGGTGTCTCATCTGAATTTACCAATAGTCAAGATCAAGCTAGCAAGATGCTTGTACTCCCAGATACTAGACATTTTTCACCTAATACTTCTACTGAAATACCACTATCTCTCAATGGACAATATTCTATTGAGTTACATATTGAAGAGTTGGTGTTACATGGTTTTTCACTCATAGATCGTTATCGAATCAGCGAGGCCATAGAGCAAGAATTAACACGACTATTTACTGAGCAAGGAGTACCGGCATCGTTGATCCAATACAATGAGGTTGCTAGTCTAAATGTTGGTGATTTCAGAGTTGCAGAGAATTCAAAAGCGGCAGCGATTGGTGTACAAATAGCGCAAGCGATGTATGGAGGTCTAGTTAGATGAGATCGACGATACCATCGCTTGAAAAAGCTGTATCAGCAAAATCATCTTTTATACCTGCGCATACCGGGCTACTACAGTGCAAATGTGCTTGTGGCGGATCGACGGATCTGTCAGGAGAATGCCAAGATTGTCAAAAGAACAAACTAAAATTACAACGCAAAACTGCTAATAGTACCAATTCGTTCTCTCTGCCACCCATTGTAAATGATGTGTTAGGTTCATCTGGACAGTCATTGGATACAGCGACTCGCACTTTTATGGAAACACGTTTTGGTCACGACTTTAGTCAAGTGCGAGTACATGCGGATGCAAAAGCAGCGGAGTCAGCCAAAGCTGTAAGCGCATTGGCTTACACAGTTGGAAAGGATCTGGTTTTTGCAGCAGATAAATATTCACCAGAAACGACAGAAGGGCGCAAGCTGCTCGCACATGAATTAACACATGTTGTACAGCAAAATAGCAACAGCAGTATGCAACGGCAAGCGCTACAGTTGGGTCCAACCAATGATGCTATGGAGCGACAAGCAGATGAAATTGCCGATAGTATTACTAGTGAACAACCATTAAAGCCGATCACGGCAGTAAGTCAATCAACATTGCAACGTAAGGTACTCACTGATGCAGAAGTATCGGAAGCTATCGAGTTTAATAAAGGTCGTTTTCAGGTTCACTATGTTATTCAAGTAATACGTGAAGGGCTGGGTCTGAATAAAGAACCTGCTGTTATAGACGGAGAATTTGTACGCGCCGTAGCTGCTCTACAAGGTAGAGAAAAAATAGATGAAGATGGAAAGATAGGAAACGATACCACTCGCGCACTGGTGCTTTGGTTAATAGGTCTAAACCGATTGCGTGATGCAATAATCTTGGTAATGGATTCTTATAATTTGTTCCAATTATCAGGCCGATCCGATGTCAATTACATAACTGTGTGGGATTTAGATCCAAAAAATAAACGTCTCTGTTGTGGTATAAAGGGTGATAGCGATGCGGAAACTCTAGGAGGACCGGCGGCGCCTCCTGGCCATGAACATCCGGACGCAGCGCCAGGCACAAAAGGTCCTCTTAGTCTCTGTTTCTGTACCGACAAGATGATTAAAGAAGCTAAGAGTGACTATAACCATTTTGTTCGTATAATCGGTCACGAATTGGTTCATATTCCACAATTCACAGCCGGAAGTAAGAATGCTGATGTATATGAATTTGAAGCCTACTACTGGGAGATATGCGGTGGACTTGTGCCGGAACTAAAGCCAGACCAACGAGAAGCACACGCAAGGATTGCTTTAAACCATTTTGATGGCAAACCACGAAGTCAAAGGACGTCCGAAAATATTACTTTAGGGGAATATGTAGGCATACCACCTCATCTTCAAGATGAAACAAGGAAAAAGATGCGAGATAAGTTGAAAGCATTGATCACCCGCAAAGGAGTAGGAGCGTGTTGATGTTGGAGTATTTGAGCAGACTAGAGTGGAGATCAAATTAGTGAGCGCAACTTTGCAACTGCAAGCAAAAAGCCCGTCGGAAAGACCATCGCTAACACCGGTTCGAACCGGTGTGCTTCAGCGCAAGTGTGAGTGTGGTGGATCAACCGATATGGCTGGACAATGTGATGAATGCAAAAAGAAAGATCTAAGCTTGCAGCGATTTCCAGTTGATCGAGCAGCTTCATCGATACTTTCACACTCACTTGGTAAGTCTGCAAATCTAAGTTTAAGTAATGGACATAGCTTTGCACAGGTGAAGGTCTATACTCATTCGCCTAATTCAGTTCAGACCAAATCCAACATCAGTCAACCTGGTGATGAATATGAACAAGAAGCGGATCGTATTGCTGAACAGATTACCAAAACCTCTCTGCCTTTGACTTCACAAGCGAATCAACATTCGATAACTCCTACATCACAACCATTGATCCAACGACAGCTTGATGATGAAACTGCAACTGATACTGAAGCCGAATCAACATTGCCAACACCAGAACCTGCTGTAAGCGAAGAGACCTCGATTGGCGGACTGATTGTAGAAGATGAAGTGGAAGAATTAGGCCCAGGACAGATATATAAGAGTGAATTTCTTGATCAAGTACAAGCAGCGGTTTGCGCAGCAGCAGATGCAGAACTTGCTAAAGTAGGAAGAGACACACAAGGATGTCCATACATAGAAAAATGGATGGGATATTACCGAACACGTAGCAGTACTCAAATAGAGCGATCATTGAGAAGGTATGCGCCAGAAGCAGTAGGAGCAAAAAGCGCAAGCGATTACATACCGATAATAGTAGAGAGAATCAGAAGAGCAGTATCAATATGGGCAAATACAGGACAGATTACCGGTGTGCCTGAAGAAGTGGCTGGTCAAGTAGAAGAACCAAAACCAATCGATATAGCTGGACCAACACCAGAGAAGATTGCTACCGATATAACCAGACCAACACCAGAAAGAGTTGCTACTAAAGCACGCCAAGGTGGTGCAAGAAACACAGACAATCCAGAGCAGATACGTGCAAAGTTAGGTGTAGGTCAGCCGCTTGCCAGTGGTGTGAAATCTAGAATGGAGTCGGCATTTGGTTATAATTTCTCAAACGTTAAAATACACACAGACAGCAGAGCTGCTGAGTTGTCTAGTAGTCTAAATGCACGAGCCTTCACAATTGGCAGCGATGTAGCATTTGGCGTAGGAGAGTATCAGCCCGGTAATGTTATTGGAGATGCACTGATTGCTCACGAGTTAGCGCATGTTGTCCAACAGGGGGGCGGAAATAGCTCTGTTGCAGCTATGGAACAAGGAAGTTCAGGAAATAGTAGATTGGAAGAAGATGCTGATCTATCTGCTGCCGGTGTGATTAGTTCTTTATGGGGTGGGGCAAAAGGAAAACTAAAAGATATTGCTCGAAATGCAATGCCCCGTCTGAGATCTGGATTAAGTGTGTCACGTTGTGATTTTGGTTCTAGTTCTCAAGGACCTACTCCCACACAGAAGACTCCTACTCCTACTCCTACTCCTACTCCTACTCCTACTCCTGCACCTACTCCTGCACCTACTCCTGCACCTACTCCTGCTCCTACTAAACCCGCTCCAACCATTCAAGAGCGTGTTAATCAGTTGCTAGATCAAGATAAATTGCGAGAGGCAATTATTCTTGTCATAGATCACTACAATTTACGTAGTTTATCAGGACAAACAGACGATAGCTTTATAACCGTAGCAGACACTAAAGGGCTCTGCTGTGCTAAAGAAGGAGCAAAAGATAATATTGATGCTCAGACTCTGGGTGGACCAGGGGCTCCACTAGGAGATGAGAATCCAACGGCGCCAAAAGGTGAGAAAGGCTCCCTTAGCCTCTGTTTCTGTGCTCATAGAGTGAAGAAAAATTTTCAGAGTGATTTTAGTTATTTTGTTCGGATCATAGGCCATGAATTGATCCATGTACCACAACATCTATCTGCCAAGAGTAGTAAAAATCCTGGTCAGTATGAATTTGACGCCTATTATTGGGAAGTATGTAAAGGAGGTACAACACCAGAGCTGAGTAAAAATAAGCGGCTGGGAGAAATAGATAATGCTTTGTACTACTTTAATGAGATTGGCAGAGAGAGAGTGAAAGATAAGGCGACTGGCGAAATTAAGGATGGTGAAATTAATACAACACTAAGAGAAAAGCTTATCAATGAAGCGCCACCCAATGAAACACTGACTAGAAAAGAGTTAGCGAAAAAGCTTGAAGCCTTGTTCAAGAAAGGAGGGGAGGGGCCGTGTTGATGCTTGCATAGCAAAATTACAACCAATGGTTCTAGCTAGTAATAAACCATTGATTCAATGAACTGCTGATAATGAAATTGAAACAGGTTCAGCAAAGCAATGCTTACAGGAACAAGATCGAAACCAAAAACACAGACCAAAGCTAAGCCGGCAAACTTGCCGCTAAAGTCTGCTCAAGCTGGTGTACTACCTCGTAAGTGTGACTGGGAAGATTCTAAGCAGTTATCAACTACAGATCTATCTAGCGATAGTAGAATGGATTTTGGCCATAGCTTTGGCCGAGTGCAGGTACATTCTCATTCAACTAACACCATTCAAGCTAAACTTAATATCAGCCAACCTGGTGATGTATATGAGCAAGAAGCAGATCGTATCGCTGAACAAGTTTCCCAATCAAAACTACAACCAATAGCATTAACCAGCGCCAAACCATTGTTGCAACGAGCTCTCGATGATGAAACAGGACCTGTTTCACAAGCAAAACCAGCTACTAGCTTGACAGCAGCAGAGGCAGCACCAGCAGGATTGATAGTAGAGGATGATACTCAAGATGTCAGTCCTGGACAGATGAAAAAGAGCATTTTCCTAGATCAATTACAGGCAGCGGTTTGTACAGCAGCAGATGCAGAGCTTGCTAGCGTAGGGCGAAACACACAAGGATGTCCATACATAGAAAAATGGATGGGATATTACCGAACACGCAGCAGCACTCAAGTAGAGCGGTCATTAAGAAGATATGCGCCAGAAGCAGCCGGAGCAAGAAATGCAAGCGATTATATCCCGATAGTAGTAGCACGAGTGAGGAGAGCAGTATCAGTATGGGCGAGTACAGGAGAGTTAACAGGAGTACCTGAGGAGTTGAGATCACAGATAGAGGGAGGAGGATTATTAGGTGCGGTAGGAGGGGTATTATCAGGGATAGGAGGTGCAGTAGCAGGAGCAATAGGAGGAATAGGACGAGCGATAGGAGGCTTATTTACCAAGGGGAGAGATGGAGGAACGAGAGAGACCGTAAATGTAGAGCAGATTCAAGGACAGCTAGGAAAGGGTCAAACGCTCGATAGTAATGTGAGAGGTAGAATGGAAGGAGCGTTTGGCTATGATTTTTCACAAGTGCGAATTCATACCGATAGTAGAGCATCAGAGTTGTCTAGTAGCTTAAATGCACGAGCCTTCACAATCGGAAGCGATGTAGCATTTAGCGCAGGAGAGTATAAGCCAGGGACAATGGTAGGAGATGCATTACTAGCGCATGAATTGGCACACGTAGTGCAACAGGGAGGGGCAGTAGTATCGAATCAGCCATTACGACAAGGAGGAGCAGAATATCATCGATTAGAAGAGGACGCCGATGAATCTGCGGTTGGCGCAGTTGTTTCGCTATGGAGAGGAGCGAAAGCTGGGTTGTCACATATTGCCAGCAATGCTATGCCACGCTTGAAGTCTGGCTTGAAATTGCAAGGATGTAAATCTGAAAGAGAAAAAGAGATAGAACGATTAGGTGGAATCCAGTATGGCTTCCTAGAACAGAAGAGAAAGGAAGAAGAAGAGAAGAAACGTAAAGAAGCTGAAGAAGAAGCCAAGAAACGTGGCGAGGTCAATCCGAAAATTGACGTTAAAGTAACAATGGAAGATTTGATGAAAGAGGAAGGGAAGAAGAGTGGCTTCACTATACATAAGACCGATGCTTGGGACAAAGATTTAACACAAGCCGAACGAGACGATTTTAAAAATAATAGAGCGCCGAAAGCATGGCAGAAGGTAGTTGAAAGTGTTAAAGGGATGGAACTAGAGAATGTCTTAAAAGGAAAGACATATAGATTTGAGCCAAGAGAGGCTTTAGAAAAAGGGTATTACGCCTATCAAGATGAGAATGCATTAGTTTTTGGAATGACTTTTGTTAAAGATGTGGAAGCTCCAGGTGGTGCTAAAAATGCTTGGCCAGTCGTTGCTCACGAACTTGGCGGCCATTTTGAATATGGAACGCCTTATGCAAGTGAGATTATGGATGCTGCTATTAGTATGATGCCAAAAGCAGAGCGTGAAAAATGGCAAAAAGATCCCGAACAAAGAAGACTGTTCTATTTAAGATACTCATACCCTGAGACAGAGATTTTTGCTGCCTTACGTGAATTGCGTTACGCAGACCCTGTATCAGGGCCTAAGCCGACTTATGGCGGCATACACCCTTATACGAATATTCCAAAGAGACTCAAGATAATGAAGGATGCTTTAGAACCGGAAGTTGCTAAAGCCGTATTACAAGAGCTTAAACGACGCATCGATAAAGCAACTGAGATTTTAGACCGAGACAAGAAGTATTTCCAAGAACAGGTCAAATTGATTTTTGGTTACACATTATAGAGGAGAGAGCCTGGATGTCCAATCAGGATAAAAATCAGTTGGTGGAATCACAGCTCATCGATTTAGCAAGTGATAGACCAGAGCTCTACCAAGCAGCCTATACCTGGTTTACTCAACAAGGGCCAGCAATAACCAGTGCGCTTGTGCAAGGGTTGGATAATGAGTATTTAGGCTCAGTAGGCCATTGGCGTATTCTACTTTTGCTACAACATTTCGCACAAAAAGAGACTCTTCCAGCGATTCTTAAAACATTACAACGAGCTTTGAGTCGTCGTAATAATGTTGTGATTCCTGCCGCAATGGAGGCTATTACAGTATTTCATACTCCTGTTGTCACTAACACTTTGATTGATCTACTACAAGATAATGATCTAGATATCGTTAAACAGGCTGCTGTATTACTAGGAAAAACCGACGATCTAAACGCTATTGAACCATTGTTAAATTTGTTAGGCAGCAATGATCCGACTATTCGTTATAGAGCTGTACGAGGACTATCACAGTTAAACTACCCCTTAGCTCAAGAGGCGCTTAAGA
>JBFLVQ010000168.1:0-14748 GCA_040758525.1 Acidobacteriota bacterium | reverse complement strand
AATGACCCCGGTGAAATCCTCAGGAGTGAGGCAGTAGTACCCAAACCCTGATTGCAAATATTATAAACTGATAAAGGAAAGAAATATAAGCTCAATCGCCAGCTATCTAAATGGCAGATATTAGAATTGTCCACCTTCCCTTAACTATCACTCCTGCTGGACTAGCACTATATTCATCATACATTGAGTAATTACCTAGGATATGCTTGAAGTTGCAAATGGCTGTTCGTTTACATTAGCAAGTCACGAAAGTAATAATTCCACTAATGTGATAGGCCTCACATTTAAACGAGAGCTCTTATAGACCATTCCCATGGCAATGCCCAAATTTTAGTTGAAAGCGATAGTATGGCAAGAAGTATATAGCTTAAGCTGACACTTCGGTAGAACCAAGCCGATTATAAAAAGATATGTTTCAATAATCCTATTATCGGAACAACAAGATTCATGTGGCATTTGCCACAGCATCTGTTTGGAATCCCACAATTATAAAGACATGCAGCCTGTTTATTAAATCAGCCCTAAGCCACAACCAGCTTAATTAATAGCCACTTACTTATATAGCAAGTTACTAATGGCTAGCCGATTTTTATGGCATACCGATTGCCCTTCATCAGGCTGTCTTCAGATTCGGAGGGTACAGAGTGTTAAATAAAATTCACGAGAATGTAGAGCTATTTCCTTCCTTAATGAGAAAGGCTCTCATCCTATTATTAACCTTATCCATTATGTCGCTTAGTCAACTATCAATAGCTTTCGCCCATGGTGGTGAAGATCATGGCGATGAGGCTAAAACACCCATTGCGGCGATAGGCCAAATGCACACAAAACTGGCAAAGACTGACGATCTTGAAGTGTTAGTTAAATATCCTACTACGAAATTTGGAGAAGAGACATTACTACGAGTTTTTGTAACCGATCGTAAGACTAACTCTCCAATAGCTAGCCTGAATATTGCGATCCGTGTTAGTTATGTAGGAAAAGATCTAACAGCGAAAGCGCCTTCTAGCAGCGTAGCACTTGCTAATACAAGCACAACTGAGATCTCAACTAAGCCTACCGATACACCTGGCATATATGAAGCTCACATAACGTTTCCTGATGTTGGGCAGTACAACTTTGCATTACAGATTGCCGGTCAAAATATTAATGAGCAGCTAGCTATTTCCGGCATTGTTGTGCCTGATAAGACTAGTGAGAATCCTATCGGAAAGAACACATATGGAATTCCAATATTGCTTATAACAGTGGTTGCTCTTCTATCCATTGCAGCAATTGGATATTTTTTCTCGATTTCAGATAAGTCGCGCCAACGTGAAGTAGTAATTACTTCGAACACAACAGCACAGGAGCAGAAGGCATAATGGAAATCTCTAATGGCTCAGGCCGCTGTAGACGGCGTTTTACAAGTATATTGGTGTTATTTCTCTTTACTACATCAATTACTAGTGCAACATCTGGAGTTCAAGATCAAGCACTAAGAGATTCATCAAAGCAAGAAGATACAGCTCAACCTGTGAATCTTACAAATTTTCCAACCCCGCTATACTCGCAGTATGTTGACCAGACCAATGGTGTGTCGGCTGCAACACTTATTAGCGAGGCTAGACAGAGAAGTAAAGATCTACTTGCGGCACAACAGAATGTCGCGATTATTCGAGGGCGACTCGTTCAATCTGGGCTAAGACCGAATCCTACCGTTGATACTGAGTACGCCACCGACAGGCTAGGCACTGGTGAAGGAGAATATGATTTCAGTATTGCTTATATCCAACCTATTGAATTAAGTGGAAAGCGTGGAAAGCGCATCCGCGTAGCACAGCTTGAATTTGATCAAGCTGAAAAAGAACTGGCTTTTCAGGAACGGCAACTCGCTACAGAGATTGAATCGCAATATGCGGAAGCGCTTGCCGCAACTGAAAGTCTACGCGTAACAGAGCAATTGATTGCGCTTAACCAAGAAACCTTGCGAGTAACTCAAGTGAGATTTAGTGAGGG
The DNA here is from genome assembly GCA_040758525.1 of Acidobacteriota bacterium. GTDB lineage: Bacteria > Acidobacteriota > Blastocatellia > Chloracidobacteriales > JADJPF01 > JBFLVQ01. The sequence goes on along the minus strand of JBFLVQ010000168.1, from coordinate 12,750 downwards.
TGATGTTGCCAGGCTCGATGTGAATTTAGTTTGTGTTGAAGTGAATCGTCTGAGAACGCAACAACTGCAAGCTGAAAATCGCACTAAAGCAGCGCTTCTTCAACTTAAAACTTTATCAGGTATGAATGTTGAAGAATCCTTAAAATTGCGAACAGATCTTACTTCAGTGCGGTTGCCCGATACGTTGAATCTCGAAGATCTGCAAACTACAGCCTTGCACAATCGTGCAGATCTTCAGGCTGCGCGCATTGGCGAAAATGTAGCTGAAGCGCGTATAAGCCTGGCAAAGACTGAAGCATCTCCAGAATTGAATCTTTTTGGTCGTTATCAACAGGAAAAGAGTGTCATTGATGATACGCCTGTGGGAAGACTAGTAGACTCTGACAAGTTGGTAGCTTTCGGCGCCTCTATTACTTTGCCAATACGAAATCGTAATCAAGGCACAATCGCCGAAGCCGTAGCCACTAAAGTGCAAACTCGCCATCGTAGAGAATTTCTAGAGCAGATAGTTAAACGCGATGTTGCTGTGGCATTCAGCAAACTCCAGATGGCAAAAGACTCCATCAGGCTTTACCAAACAGAGATCTTACCGCGCTCACAGGAAAATCTTCAGATCATTCGCACTGCTTACGATCTTGGAGATCAACAGTTACTCGATGTAGTAGCAGAACAACGTCGTCTGATCGAAGCCCAGCAACAATATATCGACGCGCTCAAAGAATATTATCTCTCCATTATCGAACTGGAGAGAGCAGTTGGTTCTCGCATTAGGTAATTAACAGCACGGCTCTTTAAGGTCGTGCAATGGAAGTAGCCAAAAGGAGTTTATACTCATGAAATTGAAGATACTTGCTTTCATAGGAATTTTATTATTGGCAGGGTTTGTCGTTGCCTGTTCAAAATCAACGCCTGAACATCCCAAGTCAGAGCCTTCGAATACAGCCCAGCAACCGGAGTCAGTAAAAGAGCCAACCGCAACTGTTCCAGCAGTCAGCCATGAGCCAAATCATGATAGCAACAAAGATGAAATACCGTCCGCAGTAAAAGCTGCCTTTCCTGAAGCCCAAACTATCAGTACACAGCATAAAGATCTTACTCCAGAACAGATATCTTCTATCGAAAAGAATTCTGGTGCGAAGTTTACTAGTAATGATTTCCATAGCTATATTGCTTATGGCTCACAAGGTGGTAAGCGTACTCAGCTTGGTGCAGCCACATTAGTAGATATAGAAGGAACTGGCGAACCGATACAACTTGTTGTTGTTTATTCAAACGACATAGTTATCAAAAAAGTTGTCCCTGTTAAAGGAAATGGTGATGTTACGTCACCAACATTTCTCAATCAATTTATAGGTAAAGACCATGACCAAGCGTTCCAAGTAGGAAAGGATATTAAATTCAGCAGTAAAAACCAGAATGCTGCACAAGCGGTTGCTCATGCTGTAAAACGTGACATTCTGGCAATGCAAGCCATTTATGGCAAACCACATTCACATCATTGATGGTTGTACCATTTTCAAACTCTCCTCCTTCCTTAATAAGTAAGGTTCTGTGCGGGGAAAGGGACAAATTGGCGGGAGGCCGCACACTCTCGCTTTTTTTAGAAATGTAGCCATTACCGATAAGATGAATAGATAATGGGTTGCGCTAAAAGAAATTAAGCTATGAAACAAATAATTAGGTTTCTTTTACTGATTCTTCTTTCTGCCACAATAGCTATTGCGCATGGCGGTGAAGACCATGGGGAAGAAAAAAGGGGGAGTTCTGTACCCACAGGTGCTACACCTGTTACGACTCGACACCTGGACCGCACAGTGAATACTTCCGATGGACAGTTCAAATTTCTTTTGACACAGTCGCCATCAGACCCTCGCAATGGTGAAGAAGTGCAATTTGAAGTCAGTATTGTTGAACTGGTAGAAGGCGGTTTTGCCGGTGGTGAAGTTCCCGTTGAGGACGCTAAAGTCACTGGCCAGTTAAAAACAATCAGTGATAAGCAGATATCGGAACCAATATCAGCTCATAAAGAGAGCCTGCCGGGCGTCTATGGTATCCATTACATATTTAAAGATCATGGCAGCTTCAAGATCTTCATTGATGTGACTACAAGTGATGGGCGAAAACCAGCAGTAGATTTCCCCATAGCCATTAGTGCCGCCCCTATTAAGTATAGGCCATACCTATTTGATGTGACTTTGTTAATCGCAGCACTATCATTCATTGCTCTGCGCTATCGAACAGCCCTACGTTCATTTGATCGAATGGCGGCAGTAAAATGGACACTGCCTTACGCATTAGTATCGCTCGCTCTGTTTGCAGTATCTGCCGTGGTTGTTCACTACTTTATTCCTGCTACAGAGCCACGCGTAACTACGTCTGTGCCTACCACAAGTGTAGCCTCAGATCCAAATATACTATTTATTCCCAAAGAATCGCAGTTAGTTTTTGGCATCCGTACACAGGAAGTAGAGCAGAAGCGGATTATAAGCGGCGTAACAGTTACTGGGATTGTAAAGGTTCGCCCTCAGTTTAAAGCCGAAGTAGTCCCGCCAGTCTCTGGGCGTACAAGAGCAGCAGGAAATTTTACGATTGGTTCTTTAGTTAGGCAGGGACAAATGTTGGCTGTTGTTGAACAGGTGTTATCAGCTCCGGAAACAGCCGACCTTGAATCGACCAGAACAGAGTTAAAAGCAAAGACTGCTGAATTACAGGCTCAAGCGGTACAGGCCCAAGCGAGACGCAATGCTGCTCAGATTGAATTGAACCGCGCCAAAAAACTATATAATGCTGGCGCTGCGCCATTAAAACGAGTGCAAGATGCAGAGCTTCAACTACAACTTTCCCAACAGGAAGTTGCTGCTGCGCAGCAGCAAGCCACAATAACTCAAGTTGGAGAACAGCGAGTGGAGCCTGTTAAAACATTTCCTCTGCGTGCACCAATCTCTGGCGTAATTGCGGAGAGCGTATTTACACCTGGCGAGCAGGTTGAAGCGGGAAAAACCCTCTTTACCATTATGAATCTAGATCGCGTCTGGATCGAAGCATCGGTTTTTGAAAAAGATCTTGCTGCCATCACCTCAGCTAAAAGTGCCACTTTTAGAGTAGTAGCTTTTCCAGATGAAGTCTTCAATATAGGCGAGAACACTACCAATCGATTACTCACTGTGGGTGCCCGTGTGGATAGAGAGAAAAAAACCGTGCCGGTAGTATACGAGGTTAACAACCCTAATGGTAGGTTGCGTGATGGAATGACAGCAGAGATTACAATTGACACAACTGAAGGTCGAGAGGTTGTCAGTGTGCCTAAAGCTGCTGTGCTTGATGAGCAAGGAAAGAAGATGGTTTACGTTTTTGATGGAGGCGAGAAATTTTCTAAAAGGGCTGTAACGGTCGGCTCACAAGGCCAAATTAGTATTGAAATATTATCAGGTTTGAAACCTGGTGAACGTGTTGTGGTTGAAGGAATCTATCAATTGCGCTCAACCGCGCCAGGGACGAGCACATAAATTTTTGTATGGAAATGGTGTATCAGAGTTGTCGAGTCTAAGGAGTAATAATGAACTTTCGAATGAAGAGTTTCTATCTATCAATTGCCGCCGCACTAGTTCTAGCGGTAATAGCACTTGGATGTAGTTCCAATTCTGGCTCATCGCCGAACCAATTGGCTGTTATAGAGCCACCTGACAAATCGTCAGTAAAATCCGGCGATAATTCACCGAGTGCTTTTAGCATTGAGCTAACGACAGAACCGGGTGAAATAAGCTCTAACCATCCAGCAAAATTGCATTTTGTAGTTAAAGATCCAACAGGTAAAGTGAACCCCTCTCTTGATATTGTTCACGAAAAGCTGATGCACTTGCTCGTCGTTAGCGATGATCTGGCTTTCTTTGATCATATTCATCCTGAACCAGACAGTGAAGGAAAATATTCTGTCGAGACAAGCTTTCCATCGGCGGGTAAGTACAAGCTATATGCTGATTACACGCCGAAGGGCACAAGTCAACAGATTGGTCGCCTGGAAATAAACGTCACGGGATCTAGGCGTGAGCGCAAGCAGCTTGAAGTTGACAGGCAAGATACCAAATCATTTGGTGAGCTTCGCGTTACGATGAAGCCGGATAAGCCATTAAAGGCTGGTGAGCTGATTAAACTTAACTTTGACTGAGCACGGATATGAACCTGTTAGCATTCAGTTAAAGCGTGGTGTGCCAGCTCAGATCACTTTCTTGCGAATGGATGAAAACAATTGTGGAGAAAAATTTCTTTTGAAAGAACTCGGTATACAAAAATCGCTACTGGTAGGTCAACCGGTAATTGTCGAACTCACGCCTGAAAAAACCGGTGATTACAGCTTCACCTGTGGGATGGGCATGTATCGCGGCACGCTTACAGTAATAGATTGAGCGCGCCATTATTTTGTTAAGCAGGAGCGATAATGCTAAACAGTTTTATTAGATGGTCTTTACACAATCGGCTACTTGTTGTCGCCATAGCTAGTTTGATTCTTGTCTACGGTATTTGGGTGGTGATTAACCTACCAGTTGATGTCTTCCCGGATCTTAATCGCCCAACTGTAACTATTATGGCCGAAGCGGAAGGGCTTGCTCCTGAAGAGGTCGAGACCTTAGTTACTTTTCCTATCGAAACCTTGATGAATGGAGCGCCCGGAGTCGAGCGTGTTCGATCACAATCAGGCATAGGCTTATCAATCGTTTGGATTGAGTTTCAATGGGGTACTGACATCTATATTGACCGACAATTAGTCGCAGAGAAGCTTAATCTAGCGCGCGAGCAATTGCCTGAAGGCATAACTCCGGTAATGGGACCGATCTCGTCCATTATGGGTGAGATTATGCTTATTTCTATGCGCTCAAAGAGTGAACAGACCGATCCGCTTGATGTGCGCACGCTCGCCGATTGGACTATACGTCCTCGGCTATTGACCATTCCTGGTATAGCACAAGTTACTAATATCGGTGGAGGTGTTAAGCAGTATCAGGCACTTGTTTCGCCTGCTAAACTTGCGCAGTTCGGCATCACCATAGAGCAAGTGGCTGAAGCGCTTGAGAAATCGAATGTAAATACTACTGGCGGTTTTGTCGATTCACAGTCACAGGAGTATTTAATCCGTAATATCGCTCGTTTTAATTCTCTTGATGAACTGAAAAACACAGTGGTCGTATACCGTAGCGGTACCCCTATTAAGTTAGGCGATATCGCCACTGTTGAATTCGGCCCTAAAATTAAGCGTGGCGATGGCGGTACAGATGGCAAGCCAGCCGTTATAATGGCGATCTCGAAACAGCCTGGAGCAAGCACTCTAGAGTTGACGAAGAAAGTTGAAGACGCAATAAAAGAGTTGCAGGCTACTGTGCCAGTAGACGTCGAGATTAACTCAGAGTTATTCCGTCAGGCCAATTTCATTGAAGCTTCCATCGAAAACGTCATTGAAGCCTTACGCGACGGGGCAATCCTGGTTGTCATAGTTTTGTTCCTCTTTTTATTGAATTTCCGCACAACAGCAATAACACTGACTGCAATACCACTCTCGTTCGTTATTACATTCCTAGTCTTCAAATGGTTTGATGTTACGATCAACACTATGACACTGGGTGGTTTGGCAGTGGCAATCGGCGAATTGGTTGATGACTCGATTGTTGATATCGAGAATATATTCCGCAGGCTGAAAGAAAATTGCCACAACAAAAACCCCAAACCAACTTTGAAAGTTATTTATGAGGCTTCACTGGAAATACGATCTTCCATTGTATATGCAACAATAATCGTTGCTCTGGTCTTTATTCCTCTCTTCGCACTTTCTGGAGTGGAAGGACGCCTGCTGGCACCTCTTGGAATAGCTTACATTGTGAGTTTGATGGTGAGCCTGATTGTCTCTCTCACAGTCACGCCTGTATTGGCATCGTATTTGTTGCCGAAAGCAAAGTTCATAGAGCATGAGCAAGACGGCTTTTTTGTGCGTTTTCTCAAACGCTGGGATGAGCGATTGTTGCATTGGACGCTAGGTCATCCCTGGAAGATAATAATGGGAGCGGCAACGCTTTTCCTTGCCACCATATTAGTATTGCCATTTGTTGGTACGGAGTTTTTACCGCCATTTAATGAAGGCTCATTTACAGTCAATGTCCTTGCACAACCCGGCACCTCGCTCTCTGAATCAAGCAAGATTGGTCAAATTGCAGAAAAGATGATATTGAGTGTGCCGGAAGTTACCGCTACTGGTCGGCGTACTGGCCGTGCGGAACTGGATGAGCATGCTGAGGGCGTACATTACACAGAGATAGATGTCGATCTCAAAGAGTCTAGGCGCGCTCGTGCAGAAATAATCAATGAGATACGACAGAAGCTTGTTGTAATTCCTGGAGTAGTGGTTAATGTAGGCCAGCCCATATCACACCGTATAGATCATCTTATGTCAGGTATACGCGCTCAGATAGCCATCAAACTTTTCGGCGACGATCTGGCCACTCTACGTACAAAGGCTGAGGAGATACGCAACGTCGTCTATACTGTTGAAGGCGCCACTGATGTGCAGATCGAGAAGCAAGTATTGATTCCTCAACTGCGTTTCAATATCAATCGGAACGAAGCCGCTAGATATGGTCTGCAACCAGGCGAGATTGCCGAAACGCTGGAAACAGCCCTCAATGGTAAGGCCGTTTCAGAAGCAGTTGAAGGACAACGGCGCTATGATGTGGTAGTACGTTTTGATGATGCCGCGCGCGGTAGCGTCGATGCGCTTCGCAACGCAACTGTAGATACTCCCGCTGGTGTGCAAATACCTGTTCGCGCGGTAGCGGAAATAAACAATCAGCCTGGCCCCAATCAGATTCTTAGAGAGAATACACAACGTCGCATAGTTGTGCTGGCAAACACACAAGGCCGCGATCTTGGGTCAGTCGTTAAGAACATTCAAGATCGTGTCAAGACACAGGTCACACTGCCTGAAGGTTACTTTATTGAATATGGTGGACAATTTGAAGCGCAGAAAGATGCAACCCGCCGGTTGTCAATTCTATCGCTCTTTTCGATCATAGCTATCTTCTTTTTGCTAATGAAGGCACTCGGCAGTTGGAGATCTGCGCTTCAGGTTATGGTCAATGTTCCACTAGCCCTCATCGGCGCAGTCTTCGCAATGTTATTAACTGGAGGCGTATTTTCAGTAGCTACACTGGTCGGGTTCATTTCGTTAGTCGGTATCACTTCACGCAACGGCATAATGATGATCTCGCACTATCTGCACCTAATGAAAGAAGAGGGCGAAGAGTTCACCAAGCATATGATTATTCGAGGTTCGTTGGAAAGATTGGTGCCGGTGCTAATGACTGCGCTCACAGCAGGGTTGTCGCTTATTCCGCTTGCTTTGGCTGCAGGACAGCCGGGCAAAGAGATCTTACAACCACTTGCTGTTGTTGTGTTAGGTGGAATTCTAACTTCAACGGCTCTTGACCAGATAGTTACGCCCGCTGTCTTTTACAAATTTGGCAAGCCAATTGCTGATAAGGTATTGGCCGAAAAGGGCGTAAAGAGTGAGGGTTTCGATCAAAGAGAATCATTTGATGACTGGAGTAACCATATTCCCCAAGCAGGCGATTAACGAATGTTTCGTAGCAGGGAGATGAGACAATGGTTCGAGGATATAAGGAAATACGGTATGGAATTGCCATCGGCATTAGTATGTGGACGCTGGATGTTATGATGCACACAAGTACACATGGCCCTCTCAGCTTATCGGCATTTATAGAAGAGTTGCTAGCCAACGATTCCACACAATTATTCTTTCGTAATCTGTTTGTGATTGTATCTGTGTCCTTTGGCTTAGCCCTCTGGCAAAGCAATAGGCACAAGAATCAGGTGAAAGATCTTCAAGTCGCAATGGATTCTTTTCAAAGAGAAATTGTTAATCCGTTGCTATTGATCACTGGTTATTCCCAACTGCTCTCTTTAAAAGAGGGGTGGCCTGTAAATCGAGAGGAGATTGAGATGGTACGAGAAATTCAGCTAAACAGAATGTAAGAAGGATTTTATTGTCATGGCTATTTCATCTACAGTCAGCAAACACGGATGAGGTAAACCATTTATCACAAACTTTTGGTGTTTCATTATCAAAACAGACTTACGATTCTGATTAGATGCAGCTTGCTCAAGCGCTGATTGTAGGTGAAGTGCGATATGAATAAGACCAAACTGGTAATTTTTATTGTACGACTCTGTGGAGTACTTGCTCTGCTTGCGCTGATATGAACTTATTAGATGCCGTGGCGCAATCAAAGAATCTTTTATTTGTTCTAGATAAAAATTCCTTTTACATTGTGATTTTCAACATTAGACAGAGTTACAACTATTTAAATCGTCACTCTTTTTAATAAGTGCTGCTAGCTTGATCTCAACCTCTTCTCTGGTCGGATAAAGATACTGGTCTTTATTAAACCGAATGGAGACAAACTTGAATTAGAGTTTATAACCGACAATTCAGGCAAACGATTTTTCATTGTTACCACGCATGTTACAGAGAAACAGGCACGATTCAGATCTTTAAGTACACATTTGAAATAGATACCAAAGGAGAATCGAAATGATCCTATCAAAAAGAATAACAATGGTTGCTCTAATTATATTGCTCGCAGTTAGTAGCACTCTTGCTCACGATCCAGCATTACATGAGCAAGAAGAGGTGGCAGCAGTTCGAAAAGTTCTAATAGATAACGCGCGGGCATTTGAACTAGGCGATCTCGCAAAGCTTGAGCAATTGTGGGCTAACGATAAAGATGTGACCGTATTTGAAGGCGGGCATGTGAACAAAGGATGGGCCGATTATCGTGATAATCATCTCAAGCCTGAATTAGAGGAGCTTAAAAACATTAAATACACTTTGAGTAATATCGATGCACACGTTGGCAGCACAACTGCCTGGGTACGATTTGAATATTCAATATCTGGCTCTACTGATAAACATGGTCCTTTTCGGGGAGAGGGTTTAGGCACAGTTATTCTTGAGAAGCGAGAAGGAAAATGGCGCATAGTTCACTGGCATTCCAGCAATAAGCCAAAGAAATAATATTGTTTCATATTCAATCGCAATCCTATTTTATGCAGTCTCCCGTTAGATTGTAACAAACGGATTGAACCATATTGGGCAACAAGGTTTGAACCCTATTACGGATATTGGGCTGAAATTATCTTGCAGAGGAGGAAAAAAGTAATGAGAGGGTTAAAGGTCTTTGCAACTGGGTTATTTCTACTTTTGGTGATGCTGATGATGGGGCTACCCATACCCAACGCTAGCTCTAACATTAAAGATAGGTCGATGGCTGCACTTGTCACTCTGGCACCTTTTCAGGCAGCAATGGAAGCGCCTACAGGCTTCGACAATATGCCTAATGGGTTGGTTGATCAAGCTACTCATGATATGGACAGGGAAAAGTTTGCTGAAATTGTTGGTCCCGAGGAGGGGCTTGGACCACTATTTGATGGTGGATCCTGTGCTACCTGCCATTCGAACCCTATCACTGGAGGGAACAGTCAATTTCGTAATTTAAGAGTAGGTCGCTTTGATGGCAGCAGGTTTATAGAGCATATAGGTGGCACACTAATAAGTAGTCAGGCAGTAGATCCTGCCATACAACAGCAAGCTTTCGATAATGAGAATGTTCGTATATTCCGCAGATCACAAAATTTGCTTGGACTCGGTTTCGTTGAGGCAATTGACGACAACACGCTGATCGCAATAGCCAGATCCCAGCCGCAAATGTCGGGTGGAAAAATTGCTGGACAAGTCAATATGGTGTCGATAGCTGAAGCTCCTGGCAAAATGCAGGTTGGACGCTTCGGTTGGAAGAATTCGATGGGTAGCCTGCTTACATTCGCTGGTTTTGCCTATGTAGCTGAAGTAGGATTGACAACACCTCTGTTTCCAACCGAACGCAATTCAGATGGTCGTTCGGTAGCACCATTCGATATGGTGCCTGATCCGGAACAAGAAGATGAAGATAACGAGATTTTTGCCCGTTTTATAAGAGCCACCAAAGCTCCCCCACGTGATACTATGCTGGCAAGCACTACAGATGCGATAACTGGTCAACAATTGTTCAACGATATCGGTTGTGCTATCTGCCATGTTCCTCAGCTTACCACCGCTGCTCCAGGAACGATGCTTAATGGCGGAACATTCGAAGTGCCGCCAGCCCTCGGCAATAAGATTATTCGCCCATTCAGCGATTTCTTGCTACACGATATTGGCAGCGGCGATGGCATTGTCGAAAATGGGGATCAATCTACAAGAAATAAGATACGCACTTCTCCACTTTGGGGATTAAGAACACAAAACCAATTTATGCACGATGGTCTCTCATTAACGCTTACCGATGCGATATTACGTCATGGCGGTGAGGCGAGAGTGGTGATCCGGAGATTTCGTAGGTTATCGGATACTCAGAAGCAGCAGTTGCTCACTTTCCTTAGATCATTGTAGGCGGCCTGTAGTTTCTAACCTGATCACAACAGAAAATAGGGTGGCCGTGATAAAACACTTGAGGCTGATTCAATATCGAAAGGAGGAAAAAATTATGAAGCAGTTTCAGACAATTTCTAAGAAGGACGCCTTTGGCCGGTTAGTATTTTCAATCCTTATAATACTAACAATAATGATAGGTACGAATTTTTTGTTTCCCTTTAGTTCTTCAGCTAATCATCCAGTATTAGTAGAGGGGGATACAGATTTTGACGGTGATGGCCTGCTAGGAATCGCCGAGAATACTGATAATTCCACAGATAGAATCTTCGGTACGATTACTGCCGCGCTGGATATGCCCAACGGTGGCGCTAATCAGAATGGTCGAGTAACAATTGTCACTTCTGGTCGATTTCCAGAATTGGTAGTGATTACTGGAGCTAATGGAAACGTATCACTTGAAGGTGCACCTGGGGTAGATGCAAACATTGATGCGGTACTTGCCGGTGCTACTGGCAACCCGGAACGCCAGGCTCAGCCTGGTATTGTTGTTAACGCACCTAGTACCAGAGTTATCACTATCCGTAATATTATGAGCCGCAACTGGACCGATGGTATTCAAGTGACCGGTAGTTCAAGAGTTATTATCGACAATTGTCGATTAGAACAGAATGTCAATTTTGGCATCCGTGTTATGGGAACAGCCAGGGTTGCCATCAGCAACTGTCAGGTCAATGGAAGTGGTTTCCGTGTAGCGCCGGGCGTTGATGGTACACCAAGCCCAGGCATCGGTATTCGCTTTGAAGGGCAATCTTCCGGAACAGTGGCCTTTTCTACTGTCAATGGAAGCGTTGCCGCAGGAATCTCGAATACGACGGGTAATTCCAGAGCGGTTGGTATTCTTAATGTGAATGTTTTTGATAACAACAACAGAAATTTTGAGAATATTAATCCGCCGAAGGGTTCCACACCTGGTACCAGATAAACCTAGGAATTTGTCTTTCCCTGTTTTGCCAGACAGCACTCTAGCTCAAAAGTAAAGGTGCTGTCTGGCTTTACCGATACTGTAGAAGAGCAATACCATCAAATTAATCGACATGGTTTTATTATCATTAGACAATATCATTGGGACATCCAAGCGAATGCGGGAATTGTATGATGTTGTTAAGCGTGTTGCGCAGACAGATGTGACGATTCTTCTGCTTGGCGAAAGCGGTACAGGAAAGGAGTTGCTCGCCAAGGCCATTCATCATAACAGCATTCGCCGTGAAAAGCCGATTGTAACAATCAATTATCGAATGCAAAAATTTAATCTAAAGGCAATCCATTATTTGAATATGAACGAACATGCCTAATTATTGGATATATTTTACCAAGCATGAGCAATCCTATGAACAGCAGAACACCTGCTGAAGGGTGGCTGCTGTGTCAGATCAATATAATTTTCAGAAGATACCCTCAAATGCAAGCATATTAAATTGTTATTCAAATAGCACGGTGGCATTTTCGATAAAGTCCACTAATTCCAAATATAAGAGAAAAAACGCTCAGCACGGCATAAGAGATGCAAGTTGCTGTCTATAAATCTTATCTTTTATCCCTGTTGGGAACAGTTCACTAAGAGATAGGGTTTAATTTACCACTCATCAAGGAGGTAGGATATGCAAATTCGATCTATTGTTTTAATGGCAATAATGATGATACTGCTTGGTATCTCAGCTATTACCACGACAAGATTAGGATTTGGTTCTACGCTGTCTGTGATTGCTGCACAAGAACAAGGTGATGACTGTATTATCTCTATAGTCCAAAGGGAAGCGGATGGAAATATCTATTATGAGATTATCGGTAATGGGTTTACACCAGGCACTGTTGAAGTCAAAGCCATCAATCGTAGAACGAATCAAGGCTATATCTTTCTGCTCACCCTTGTTGAGGATAGATTTTCAGGAATCTACCTCGGCTATGATGGAGAAAATTACTATAAGTTAGCCCCAGGGAAGTGGCGAATAACTGCACGCTCATCAGATTGTGTTGCCAAGACTACATTGGTAATAAAGTGATAAAACATTCCTTGTAACGTCAGCAAAAGACTTGCTGGCGTTACAGAGATGAGAATCTCCCAATATCATAAACCTGAGCGGTGAAACGATCTTATGCTCAGGCAACCATTTAGAGAGCTAGTTAATTTTATATATAGCACTAATAACTGTTGAGGAAGCAATCAACGTCTGTTTCAGCCAACCTGATTCAAAAAATTTTTCTTTCATTCACAATTAAGA
>JBFLVQ010000167.1:0-14765 GCA_040758525.1 Acidobacteriota bacterium | reverse complement strand
TTGTGGAAGTTCCATTTGGTACTGGCAGTGTGATCGGCAAATGGTTTACCATTTCCAGAATGGTACGGATATCATCCCGACACGAGCCACAGCCCGTGCCCGCTCGTGTTGCATTGCAGACTGCTGCTAGATTGTTACATCCAGCCTTAACAGCTTCGATAATGGTTGCTTTTGATACATTATTACAATTACATATACAGACTGTGCTATCGAGCTCGACTACATCAGTTGTGTGTGGTTCTGCTTTGATTGGAAAGAGAAATTCAGCACGATTTTGGGGTAGGGAAGCAGCACGATCGAATGTCTGTAGCAGACGTGGAGAAGTTAGTCCATCGCCTACCAGAATGGCTCCCGCCAGTTTACCCTCTCGTACTATCAGCTTTCTATAAATACCGTGTGCTGGCTGCAGATGTGTTATCACTTCATCGTCGCTTTTAGGTTCCTTGTCGCCCATTACAGCCAGTTCGATCCCCATCACCTTTAGTTTGGTTGCTAACTTCGAGCCTTGATAGATTGCCTGTGGATTGTAACCAGTAATGATTTCGGCTAGTATACGTGCCTGTTCCCAGACGGGAGCAACTAGACCATAGACCTGCCCTCTGTGTTGAGCACACTCACCTATTGCAGCAATGTCTGGATTACCCAAGCAGCATAGATCGTCCCCAACTACAATACCACGTTCAACTACCAGACCAGCTTCTCTTGCCAACTCTACATTGGGACGTATTCCTGCAGAAATAACTACGATATCGCATTCAAGACAAGAGCCATCTTTGAATTCTAATCCAGTCACGCGGCCATTACCCATTATCTTTGTAGTAGATTTTTCCAGATGAATATGAAGCCCCAGTTGTTCTAGCGTCTGTTTGAGCACTGCACCCGCCAGAGGATCAAGCTGCACTTCCATCAAGTGTGGCATCAGATGAATAACATGAGTCTCTAGACCCATACCTGAAAGGCCACGGGCTGCTTCTAGACCAAGCAAGCCACCACCAATAACTGCTGCCCTACGCGCTTTGACGGCATAGTCAATTATTCTGTTACAATCGTCCAGTGTACGCAGCACAAACACACCTTCTTTGAAGCCACCATAGTCACTGAATAACCCCTCCATTGGTGGAAGTAGTGGGCTGCTACCTGTTGCGATAATAAGCCGGTGATAATTTTCTCTGATCCCATTCGTACCATAAACTTTCTTTAGTGATCGATCTATCTTGATGACACGAACTCCGGCGTGCAGTTTCACCAGGTTTTTCTTATACCAGTTGAGTGAGTTAATAAAGATATCTTCTTGATTGTGCAGACCGCAGAGTACGCTGGAAAGCAGTATACGATTATAATTGCCATAAGGCTCTTCGCCGAAAACTACGATTTCGAACATATCGCTGCCTTGACGGGCCAATACTTCTTCGACAAATCGAGCGCCTGCCATTCCATTTCCAATCACCACCAATTTCTGCTTATATACCATTTTATGCTCCTATAATTATCTATTGTTTAGGAATGGTTCAATGCGAACCGCACAGACCTTAAATTCAGGCATCTTGCTAATGGGATCTAATGCCGGGTTGGTCAGACGGTTGGCTGATTGTAAGCCACCCCAGTGAAAAGGCACAAACACGGTATCTTCGCGTATACGATTGCTAATTTGGGCTTTTAACACCACACTACTACGTCGTGTCGCTAGTGTTATGGTATCTCCATCTGATAAGCCATAGCGTTTCGCTACACAGGGATGCAACAGAGCTAGAGGTTCTGGGGCAATCTGCTCAAGGTTAGCGATGCGACGGGTCTGTGTCCCTGATTGATATTGGGCGAGAATACGCCCTGTAGTTAAATAGAGAGGATAATCCTGATCTGGTTCTTCAGCAGGCGATTGGTGTCGTACTGCATGGAAGCGTGCGCGGCCATTGGGAAAACCATTAGTGAACATTCGTGGTGTGCCAGGATGATCTTCTGCTGGGCAGGGCCAGAATACACCATTATTGGCTTCAATCTTTTCATAGGTAATACCATAGTAATCGGCAGCTCCACCCTGACTTGCCCGCCGCAGTTCTTCAAAGATTTCCCGAGGGTTATCAAACTGAAAGAAGGCTGCTTTGCCCAGTCGCGCTGCTAGCGCGCACAATATTTCAATATCATTACGAACACCACTAGGTGGATAACAAACTCGCTTGCGTAGAATGACTCTACCTTCAAGATTTGTTAGGGTGCCCTCCTCTTCAGCCCATTGAGCCGAAGGAAGCACTACATCAGCAAGCTCAGCGGTCTCTGAGAGAAAGAAATCGGATACGACAAGAAAATCTAGCGCCTGAAGTCTATCCTTTACACGTAGCGTATCCGGAGCAGAGACCGCAATGTTAGAAGCCATAACAAAAAGCGCATAAACACCACCTGGGTGTCCAAGCGAATCCAGCATTTCAAAAGCAGATTTACCCGCCTGGGGAATCTGCGTTTCTGCTACATTCCAGACTTTGGCGATATGGTGACGAGCCTTGAGATCATCAATTTTGCGATAGCCAGGCAATTGATCGGCTTTCTGTCCATGTTCACGTCCGCCTTGACCATTACCCTGACCAGTGAGACAACCGTAGCCGCTAAAAGGCCTGCCAACCATACCTAGCGATAGTGCAATATTTATATAAGCTAGTGTATTAGCTACGCCCTGTGCTTGTTGTTCAGCGCCACGTGCCGTCAATATCATTACAGTTTTTGCTTTGCCCAACATATGGGCTGCTTCGATCAACTGCGATTCTGGCACACCAGTAATACGCTCAACCCGCTCAGGCCAGTAAGTAGCAACCGTACTACGAACTTCATCGAATCCTTCGGTATGATCTAGAATATAGTCTGTGTCTATCAGACCTTCACGCACAAGTATATGCAACAGCCCATTGGCTAGTGCTGCATCTGAACCTGGTGTGAGACAAAGGTGAAGGGTAGCCGATTGTGCAGTAAGCGAGAAACGTGGATCTACAAGAATAAGCTTGCCACCATTAACGCGTTGAGAATCGAAATATTGCATGACAGGCGGCATTGTTTCAGCAACATTGCTACCAACCAGAAGTATCACTTCTGCCTGTGCGATATCTTCCAATGGGAAAGGCAGCCCACGATCAACACCAAACGCTTTTATACTGGCAGCCGCCCCACTCGACATACAGAAACGGCCATTGTAATCAATATTCGATGTGCCAAGTGCGACACGGGCGAACTTGCCCAATAGATATGCCTTCTCGTTGGTAAGAGCGCCTCCACCAAATACACCGACGGCATCCAATCCATATCGTGCTTGTGCATCACTAATGCCCTGCGCTACACGATCAAGCGCTTCATCCCAGCTAACTGGTACAAGTATACCGTGTGAGTTACGTGCAAGAGGAGCAAGCAGTCGATCCGAATGAGTAAGCGTAGCAGTAGCAGACCAGCCCTTGATGCAGAGTGATCCCTTATTTACTGGAAATGTCGTGTTACCTGTAACTAAAGGCTTTTCATCTTGAATATAAATGTGCATTGCACACTGCAATGCACAATATGGGCAGTGAGTCGCAGTAGATGCCTGCTTGATCGCTACTGGTTTTTGAGACAATTGATCCTGTAATAATCCATTCATCGAAGTCCTCAAGGAAATTTTCAGTGTATAGACTAAGTCGTGCTAATGAAGTGCAAGATATGTACCAGAGCCGGTCAGGCTCTTGCCAGTAGATTGCTTTATGCATTTATCTATGGATAGTTGCTAGAGTTATTAGTTCCAGAAGTTATGTCTGTGATGGTCAGTGTGATTTAAAGATATAATCACAAATTTGTAGGCCAATAATCTATTACTTACAATTTTGTAATTTTAATAAATTTGAATATTGTATTGCGGAGAGCAGCAGGAATATTTAGCTGGTTAACTGAGAATAAAAATGTAGATAATAATCGAGCTAGTATAATGGGTAAGTAATAATTCGATCAGATAATCTTTCACCCTCTACATGGAATAGTTATATATCCTTAACTTTCAATACAAGGCTCAGTTTAATAATGTGTATCGATACACAGACCGCTTTCACAAGTCTACCATGAGTAAAAACACACATAATTGTGGCTTTCAATCTTTAGTTTTACAATTTTGTAAAACTATCTGATGCTAGATTTGGGCTCAATCGGTTTATCTAGAAGCCAACAATAATCTCTGTCTATAGCATAGGATAGCAGGCAAGGCAGACATGATTCAGAGGGCAAACTAAAGGCTCGTGATGATATCTGTAGTAATGGCACTAGGTTTGCATTTCAGGTTTACCAGAAAAATACTGCCATTGAACCATTGGGCTTCGAAAGGATTAATACCTGAAATGAGAAGACGAACTTTTCTTCACAATCTAATTGCTGCAGGAGGATGGGCTGGCGCATCAACGATTCTCTTTAATGGTTGCTCTTCACAAGGATCGCGCGGAACAGGTGAGCCCAAGGGCAGTAAGATCAGGATCGGTTTTATTCCACTTACCGATTGTGCATCTATTGTTATGGCTCATGAGCTTGGCTTGTATAACAAGCATGGTGTTGATGTAGAAGTTACTAAAGAGGCTTCTTGGGCGAACATACGAGACAAGATTCTCATTGGTGATCTTCAAGGCGCACATTGTCTTTTCGGCATGCCTTTTTCAGTCTACACAGGCATTGGTGGTAGTGCTGGCAGTGAGATGCAGATAGCCATGGTTCTCAACAATAATGGCCAGGCGATCACTCTTTCCAAAGATTTCTGTGACAAAGTAGGCTTTCGAGAAGTTGCCAAGGTTGCGTCTGTTGTAGAGTCTATGAAGGCTAAGAAGACGGTAACATTCGCAATGACCTTTCCTGGAGGCACTCACGACTTATGGTTGCGCTACTGGCTGGCGGCAGCAGGTATTGATCAAAATACGGTCAAGATAATCACCATTCCACCACCTCAGATGGTTGCTAATATGTCGGTTGGCAATATGGATGGCTATAGTGTTGGTGAACCCTGGAATGGTGTAGCAGTACAACAAGGCATAGGCATTACACATATTTCCAGTCAGGATATTTGGAAACATCATCCAGAGAAGGCACTGGTTGTTAACAAAGAGTTTAGTGTCAAGCGTCGCGACGAACTGAAAGCTATTATGCGTGCAGTGCTAGAGGCTTCAATCTGGCTCGATAACCTCAAGAATCGCAAACAAGCTGCTGAGGTATTAGCACGCCAATCTTATGTTAATGCTCCTACCAATGTTATAGAAGCACGGTTGCTAGGAACTTATGATCTAGGTTGTGATCAAGGTCAGTATACCTACAAAGATGACTATATGCTTTTCTATAACGATGGAATGGTGAACCTTCCACGCAAATCTCATGCTATCTGGTTTATGGCTCAATACGTCCGCTTCAAGTATTTGAAACAGTCTCCTGACTATCGGCAAGTGGCCGATAAACTGATCTTGCAAGATCTCTATCGTGAAGTCGCTAGTGAGATGAACATTAAAGCTCCCCAAGATGATATGCAGCCGTTCATTGCTGATATAGACAAAGTCAGTTTTGATCCAGCCAATCCTGATGGAGCGCTCAAAGCTTATGGAGGAATCAAGTCATGAATGAGGAAAAAGTTATCAATGAAGAGATCTATGTTGAATCGACCTGGATATCAAAGATATTGAATAGACTACCATTTACACAATTTGCTCTACTTGCTAACCGTGTCAGGCAGTTTGGTGTAAGCCTCGTCTACACACTGGCAGGGTTCGGATTACTAATGGTAGTTTGGGCTATCATTAGTGCTGTCACGGCGTATCAATTACCAGGCCCGTTGGCTGTGCTTAAAGTCTTTTGGCAACTGGTAAGCAATCCTTTCTATGACAATGGGCCTAACGATAAGGGTATTGCCATTCAGATGGTAAGCTCACTGCAGCGTGTCTTTATAGGGTTTGGTCTAGGGGTGCTAGTTGCCATTCCTGCAGGGGTTATTATGGGCGCTCAGCCACTATTTCGCCGGCTCTTCAATCCGATAGTGCAGATCTTGCGACCTGTCTCTCCTCTCGCATGGTTTCCTCTTGGCCTTGCTGCATTCAAATCTGCTGGCTCAGCTACGGTATTTGTCATCTTTATAACCTCGCTATGGCCGACACTTATCAATACCACCTTTGGCGTAGCTTCACTACCCGAAGATCATAAGATTATTGGGCGGGCATTTGGGTTTTCACGAAGCCGTTATTTGAGAAAGATTCTTATTCCCTACAGCTTACCGCATATCCTTACTGGATTACGCCTGAGCCTAGGAGTGGCATGGCTTGTAATAGTTGCAGGTGAGATGTTATCAGGTGGGATCGGCATAGGCTTCTTCGTTTGGGATAGCTGGAATGCACTCAGCCTTGAGCGAGTAATGTCAGCCATTCTGATGATTGGAGGTATGGGGTTACTACTCGATCGCTTTATTGATCTAGTAGCAAGAAAGGTGTCTTATGAAGCCTGATATGTCGGATGCAAATCTCAATACTTGTTATCTACAGATAAGAAATCTCACGATCAGCTTTCCTACTTCGACTGGACGCTTTGTCGCAGTGCGTAATGTCAATCTGGCTATCGAGCATGGGCAGATCGTCTCATTAATTGGCCATTCAGGTTGTGGTAAATCAACAATACTTAATGCCATAGGTGGTCTGGTAAGTCCCACTGAAGGGGAAGTCATACTAGCAGGCAAACGAATTTATGGTCCTGGCCCAGATCGTGGTATCGTCTTTCAACACTACAGCCTGCTGCCTTGGCTCTCAGTTTGGGAAAATATTTATGAGGCCGTCGATGCAGTTGTCACAAATAGATCAAAATCAGAGAAGACAGAGCTTGTTGAGCGGTTCCTACGCATAGTGGGGCTCTGGGAGCATCGTGACAAAATGCCGCGCCAGATCTCTGGTGGAATGAAGCAGCGGGTAGCCATTGCGCGTGCTTTCGCCATTCACCCTAAAGTCCTACTGCTTGACGAGCCATTTGGCGCACTCGATGCATTGACCAGATCATCGCTTCAAGAAGAGTTGCTTAATCTATGGAGTCTAGACAATCAAACCGAGACAGTCGTGATGGTGACACATGATATTGAGGAAGCAATTTTTTTGTCTGATCAGATCGTGGTAATGACAAATGGGCCAGAGGCAACTATTGGTGAGATCATAAATGTACCTATCGAGCGTCCTCGCGATAAACGTGCAATGGTGCATCTACCCGAATATGTCAAAATCTATGATCGATTGTTCTACCTATTGAGAGATGCGTTTGCGCACAGATCAGGTTATGTGCTGTCGTAAAACGAATACAGAAAAGGAGACACATATGAATCAAGCCGTTATGATCTTTAACAAGGCATTACGGTTGCTGACCACAATACTGATGTGTCTTGTATTAAGCGCACAGGCTCGTATGGCATTTGCTCAAGATAATAGTGCGGCTTCGAACAACTCCTCCTCCTCTTCAAAGCCTGATGCACCTGCAGAGAAAAAATCTACTTCACCAGCACAAATCAAGATTGGCAGTCTAATTGTTTCAGGCAGTCTACGTGTAAGAGTTGAAAATTGGGATTTTTTTGATACTAAAGCTGCAAATGACAATTACACTTTTGCTGCAATGCTGCTGCGCTTGAGTATAGGGCAGCAGAAAGTGAGATTCGACTGGCAGGTTGAAGGCGCTTTTCCTTCACTGATAAATTTGCCAGATAATGCCATTGCACCTGCGCCACAAGGGCAATTAGGATTGGGCGCAACCTATTTTGCTGCCAACCAGCGACAGGATGCTAGCGCAATACTCAAACAGGCTTTTGTACGCTGGAAAGGCATAAGTGGCGACAAGCCGAGCAGTTTACGAATTGGGCGATTTGAATTTGCTGATGGCAGCGAGGTTATACCTGCTGATCCAACCCTAGCAACGCTTAAGCGTGATCACATAGCTCATAGATTGATAGGTCCTTTCACCTTCTCACATGTAGGGCGCAGTTTTGACGGTGTTCACTACGCCCGCAATACCAAAGCTTTCAATCTCACCTTTCTGGGTGCGCGTCCGACAGAAGGCGTGTTTCAATTGCGAAGCCTGAAAGAGCTGGATGTGGATCTATTTTATGGCGCCCTAACCAAACCATTCAAAGGAAAGAGCAGTGAAAGCGAAGCACGTTTTTTTACTCTGCATTATCACGATGGTCGTGGCGCCGTCAAAACGGATAACCGCCCTCTCTCTGCTCGTATTGCTGACACTGAGAATATTCGATTAACGACCTTGGGTGGGCATTATATAGGCGTGTACAAAGCTGGAGAAAGTAAAGTTGATCTACTAGTGTGGGGAGCAGGGCAGGTTGGAGATTGGGGTAATCTCAGTCATCAAGCGGGGGCAATTGCTGTGGAGGCAGGTTTTCAACCTGGCAAATTTGCTACCAGAATCAAACCATGGATTCGCACCGGTTACTTCCGTAGTAGTGGCGATGGCAACCCTTCAGACAACAATCATACAACCTTCTTTCAAATACTACCAACACCTCGTATCTATGCTCGATTTCCGATCTACAACCTTATGAACAATCAGGATGTATTTGCTCAACTACGACTCAACCCGCACTCGCGCCTCTCGCTTAGAACAGATGTGCGTTACCTAAGACTCAGTAATGAACGAGACCTCTACTATCAAGGTGGAGGTGCGTTTCAGAAAGGGACATTTGGATATGTTGGGCGTCCTAGTGGTGGCAAAAAGAGTTTAGGCACACTTATTGACTTGAGTGCAGACTATAACATTACATCACGTACGGGGTTGACATTTTATATTGGAGGATTAAAAGGCAGTAGTGTTGCATCAAGCATCTATCCACGCAGTAACAGTGCACACCTCGCCTACTTCGAACTCACACAACGGTTCTGATAAAAAATATAGACAGTATCTATTGTCTATTCTGCGGCCGTTGAACACGAATCCATTCATGAGATTTACTTTCAGATTATATCAGATACTCTTTCTTCAGCTTATTAGACCCTCTACTATGTAACCCCACAGATTCAGCCAGCCATAATTCAACGGGAATTTTTTTAAGCTAACCTCACTAAAACCGGCTTGAGCAAATGCCTTTACCAACTCTGGGCGAGAATAGAGATTGCTTTCCCAAAGACGGCCAATCAATAACCCTGTTAACCAGTTCTGCCGTGTCATAAAAAGTATAAATCTTCCTCCTGCTGAAAGGCGTGAGCGCAAACTAGCGAGAGTCTCTGGGAATTTATCTTTTGGGATGTATTCGAGCATTCCTGCAGAAACGATCAGGTCATAACCTGTCCAATCTAGTGGCAACTGTTCCAGTTCAAGCACATTAGCTTGATAAAGCTCAACCTTCTTTATCTCTTGCTGTTCTAACCTATTACGAAATCTTTCTAGCATCGCAAAGGTAAGATCAAATCCATGAATATAGTCAAATTCATACCCATGACAATGCAGGGCTTTAAGTACTGCGAAGGTCACAACACCTGTCCCACAACCTGCATCAAGAATACGAAAATTGGTACGAAGCCAATCGACACTAGTAAAGAATGCTTGAAGTCCTTGAGGATACAAGAACGCCGAGATAAAGCGTACATATAAATCTGCTTTGGCGGAATAGAGTTTCTTTGGTTCTTTAACCATAGATTGCAATGGTACAACCCCTTTCTAATTATCCAGAATTTTGTATATTATTACCAGTAGCTGAACCTGGCTTTACTTTTTAAGTTTTCTGGTAATAATAAAGATATTGTGAACTCTTGACGCTTAAATTACGTTAAGAGCAGTTGAATAATTGACAAATTTTCACTTTAACATCAATCATAGGAGCAGAATGATGAATACTATCATACCTACGACCCTCGCAATCGCTGTCGCCCAGGTACTATCCAAGAGCAAGATTCGTGGTACTACTTTGGGTGGCGCCAATCAGGCACTGGCTCTCAATCGCTGTTAGCAGTATTAGTCTCCTAGAAGGTTATATCTGTTTCAATTCTTACCTACCTTTTGAGACCATCTACTGCACCAACTAATTGACGAACAGTCTGTTGCCTGTCACCTAGAATCATTACCCACGACTATCCGAGACAATAAGGATATTCACAGACTGAGGCATGCATAGCCTTAGCTTTCAAATGGTGCAGGTTATGAAAAACAATTTAAATACTACTGAGATAGCCTTACCGCTCGACAAGCCTACACAAAGCTTAATTAGCAAATTAAAGCAGGATCTACGCGAAGCCATAATGGGCTCAGAACAAGATTTCACCGAAGGCAGCATTGGCCGCGCGATCATGTTACTAGCAATCCCTATGGTGCTAGAAATGTCAATGGAATCACTATTTGGGATTGTCGATGTCTATTTTGTCGCACGGCTTGGTGCCGATGCGATTGCCA
This sequence comes from Acidobacteriota bacterium, assembly GCA_040758525.1. Taxonomy (GTDB): domain Bacteria; phylum Acidobacteriota; class Blastocatellia; order Chloracidobacteriales; family JADJPF01; genus JBFLVQ01. The sequence continues at coordinate 4,379 of JBFLVQ010000167.1, read as the reverse complement.
CAGTTGGTCTCACCGAATCATTATTGACTCTAATCTTCGCCGTAGCAATGGGGCTGAGTATGGCAACGACCGCACTAGTTGCCCGGCGTACAGGTGAGAAGGATAGTGATGGCGCAGCAGTAGTGGCTGTGCAGGCAATTCTTATTGGCATTGTTGCTTCACTGGTAATCGGCATCAGTGCAATTTTGCTGACGCCGAAACTGTTTCAGTTAATGGGGGCATCAGAAAGCATTATTGCTACCGGCAGCACTTACGGCAGAGTGATGTTAGGAGGCAATATCACGATTATGCTGCTCTTTCTCATCAACGCAATCTTTCGAGGTGCCGGTGACGCTGCTATCGCAATGCGTACATTGATACTTGCCAATCTCTGTAATATATTGCTCGACCCTTGTCTGATTTTGGGATTGGGACCGTTTCCCGAATTAGGTGTAACAGGTGCGGCAGTAGCTACTACTACGGGCCGTGGTCTGGGGGTGCTTTATCAACTCTGGGTACTGTTGCATAGTCAGGGACGTATACAGGTTAAGCGCAAGCATTGGTATGTTAATCTTGTGGTAATGCGACAATTATTGCGTGTTTCACTGGGTGGCATCTTCCAATTTTTTGTAGCCACAGCAAGCTGGCTGGGCTTGGTTCGTATGGTAGCAATATTTGGTGGTGCCGCACTGGCTGGCTACACAATTGCGCTACGGATAATCGTGTTTGCCATTCTGCCTTCATGGGGAATGAGCAATGCGGCTGCAACACTGGTCGGTCAGAACTTAGGTGCTGGCAAGCCAGCGCGGGCAGAAAATTCCGTGTGGCGAACTGGTTTTATCAATATGCTCTTTCTCGGCAGCGTTACAGTGGTATTCATTCTCTTTGCTGAACCACTTGTACGCCTCTTTACCAATGATACCCAAGTGGTGTCATATGGGATCGATTGTCTGCGTTATATTAGCTATGGATATATCTTTTATGCCTATGGTATGGTAATGGTGCAGGCATTCAATGGTGCTGGTGATACGTTTACACCAACGATCATCAATCTCTGCTGTTACTGGTTGTTCCAGATTCCGCTTGCCTACGGTCTATCTACCCAGACAGGGCTAGGCGCGCAAGGGGTCTTTATTGCGATTACAATTGCCGAATCGACGATTGCTGTTGTCGGTATTCTGATGTTCCGTCAGGGTTACTGGAAACAGCGCAAGATCTGATCGTGATAATTACCTTGACAGGATAAACTAGTAAAATAACTGATCTTTGGTAAAGTTAGTCAATTGCTATCAAGGAAAGCCGCGCACCATAATAGCTATGGTGCGCGGACAAAAATTAAGTAAGCTGAAGTGGGAAATTAGTTATGAGAAACCTAAGTGTTATTATTCTGATACTGCTACTACATAGTTTCGTAATCATCAATGTTAGTGGACAAGAACCACAAGATCCTTATACGGCAGCTTCGCTTGCCTATCGTGATAAGAACTATGCGAAATTTCTCGAGAGTATGTTGATAGTAACGAAAGAGGCACAAGAAAATGTAGGGCTACTCGAATTTCTTGCCAAGGCTTATGCTCTCAACGGTAAACCAGAAAAGGCATTCGAAGTATTGAGGGCAATCGCGAAATTTGGTGCAATTGCCAATCTAGAACATAGTGACTTTAGTGTTCTCAAAGATAATCCCGCATTGCCTGCCATCCAGGCTGCCTTTGAAAAAAATCGTACAGTAATAAACAAGAGCACTACGGGGTTTACGCTGAGCGAAAAAGATCTGGTACCAGAAGGAGTCGCTTTTGACCAATCGACAGGCAATTTTTATATTGGAAGTATTTATAGACGTAAGATAGTCCGCATTTCACCAGCAGGTAGAAAAGAAGATTTCACGGTATCACAACAAGACGGTATGATGAACCCACTTGGCATTAAGGTTGATACTACGCGTCGTATTCTCTGGGTATGTATCTCCTCTGATCAACGCGATAAAGAAGAAGGCTCAGCAGCAATATTTAAATATAGTCTCAAAACTGGCAAGCTAATAAAAAAATATGAGATAAGTAATAAGCCCCAAGCCCACCTATTCAACGATATCGACATTAATAATAATGGTGATGTCTATTTTACTGACAGCCTTGCAGGCGCTGTGCATAAGATCGCTGTTAATACAGACACACGAGAAGAGTTTATTGCCGCCGGTACTTTTATCTACCCCAATGGTATTGCTTTGGCAGGTAGATATCTATATGTAGCTGACGAGCGTGGTATTCATCGAGTCGAGATTGCTAGCAGAAAAATTCAGGTACTTACACATACAGATAATATATCGCTGGCAGGTATGGATGGACTCTATTGGTATAATAACTCGCTTATCGGTGTGCAAAATGGTTTTAATCCTGAGCGGATTGTACAGATAAAACTGAATAAAGCAGGGGATCAAGCAGTAAGCCTGACCACACTGGAAGCATTGAATCCGCTGTTTATCATACCTACCACAGGAGCACTGGCTTCAGATGGATTTTATTACATTGCTAATAGTCAATTGCGGGCTATTAACGATAAAGGTGAGATACCCTCGCCGGAAAAATTATCCGAGATTGTTATTCTCAAGATTCCCAAAGCCACCTACTCTATTCCATAATAGTTGGTTATGGTATGGTAATATCATTAATAAATAGTTTGTGTGTAGATAGAATAAGATTGATAGTAGCGATAATTTATGATTAGGCGCCTTCTCTTCTATGGCGCTTAATCATCTGGTGTATTATGATGAATATAATTCGAGAGTACCGCAATGAGGATGCTCAGCAGGTTGAAAGATGCTTAATTGAGCTACAGGATTACGAGAGGCAGATCGACTCACATCTGATTGATGGCAAGACAATCGCAAAAAAGTACCTAGAGCATATGTTTTCACGATGCTTGGAAACAAATGGAAAAGTGTTTGTCGTCGATGTTGATAACAGTGTAGTTGGTTTTGTTTCTATTTGGGCAAAGGTTAAGTCAAGAGCAATTGAGGAACAGCAATATGAGTATGCATATATCTCTGATTTAGTTGTTTTAGCCGATTATCGGGGGCGAGGCTTAGGACGTGCTTTACTGCAAAAAGCAGAAGATTATGCGGTTCTTCAAGGAGCAAGATTGCTCAGGATAGCAGTGTTGGCCAAAAATCATACTGCAAAAGAACTGTATCATAATTTTGGATTTCAAGATCGCTTGATCGAATTATCCAAAAGTTTAGGATAATGGTGAGTGAGAATATGAGCGAGAATTCAAAAGTAGAAGTTTGCATCAGACAAGCAAGCACAAAAGATATTAGAGCTCTTACGAGTTTAGCTAATCAATTGGGATATGATGTTTCTTTTGAAGAGATTGAGCAGCGATTTAATGAAATAACAAAATTAACTAATCATATCATCTATGTAGCTGAAATAATGGACGAGAATGTTGTAGGTTGGATTCATATTTCTATTCGCAATTCACTAACTACCGCCTTACAGGCAGAGATAGGCGGATTCATTGTAGATGAGCGGCATAGAAAATCTGGAATAGGAAAATTACTTGTTCAGCAAGCCGAACAATGGGCTCAAGATAATGGCTGTAAGTCTGTCTATTTACGTTCCAATATTATTCGTAAAGATGCACATATATTTTATCAGAAAGCGGGCTATAAAAATATCAAGACACAATTTGCTTTTCGTAAAATGTTACCTTCCCACCTACCTACAGTGATGTGATATCAAATGCGACAAAACCGAAAGAAACGATGGATCATTCTAGGATGTCTACCTCTGCTTGGCACTGCTGTCTTCGGATTCGTGTCAGTGTTGGGATTTTCCCGCGAACTCGCTCCAATATGGAAGGCTCGCGCCAGTCAACAATGGCCTAGTACTAATGGCAGTATCATCGAGGCTAGTGTCTTCTATATCTCCGAAAAGAGGTCGCCTCGCACGGGATACTTCCCTGCCGGCTATTTATCTCATCTACGGTACAAGTACAGCGTTGATGGAAAGTAGTATATAGGATATCGATTCCGATTTACCTCTGATGATGAGATATTTGATGAAGAACGAGAAGCTTATGCAATTATTGAAAGATTCAAACCAGGCGTAGCAGTTCAAGTTTACTATGATCCTGGCAACCCGGCAGATGCGACATTAACAGGAACATACAAATTATCAGTATATGGCATCATTGTCAGCTTGATATTTGTGGTGCTAGCCCTAGGGTTTGCTATCCCAGCATACTCAAGTTTATATCTAGCATAGGTAGTAGCCTCTCGCATTAACGTCTCAACAACTCCTCGCTTAATGGCTCAAAATCAACTAGGCAGTATCTATCGGTGAATACATATGGCTTTCTTCAGTTATGGTATTAGTTTATTGGTTGTCGCCTTATTGTCAAAT